>JACQZJ010000131.1:6495-51270 GCA_016213895.1 Planctomycetota bacterium
CCGCCCGCGAGCAGATCGGCCAGCTCCCGGGCGAGCGGAGCGTCCGTCTTGAGCAGCAGGTAGCGGAACGTGCCGCCTTCGAGCTGCGCCGCCAGCTCGGCGCCGCGCGCGGCGAGCGCCGCCGGCTCCGAGCCGAGCTCCTGCGGCCCTCCCTGGAACAGGCCGAGGCGCCGCAGCAGCTCGAACTTGACCAGGAAGTCGTTCGTCATGGACCAGTGCCCGCAGCACACGCGGCAGGCGCCCAGGCCGGGGAGGTACATGCCGGTCATGGGGTCGGTGAAGACGCAGGGCAGCGCGTGCGTCGTGTCCGCGCGGAGGGCGTCGAGGGCCTGGAACAGCTCCGCGGGCACGCGCTCCGGCCGGCGCGCGAAGCGGCTATAGGCGACCGCGGGCGAGCCCAGGGCCAGCAGGCTGGCGAGCACCAGGACGGCCGCTCGCGCGCCGCGGCGGCGCAGGCGCGCCAGCACCTCCCTGAGCCCGAGCCCCGCGAGCAGGGCGAGCGGCAGGGTGCAGCCGCCGCAGAGCTTGGTCAGGCCGCTGTGCAGGAGCACGAGCAGGACGAAGACGAGCAGCGACCAGCTCGCGAAGAAGGCGCATTTGCCGGCGAGCAGGCGACTGCGCGCGGCCGCGGCGCCAAGCGCCGCGAGCACCCAGAGCAGCAGGAAGGCCGAGGCCCAGTCCTTGTCCCCGAGCAGGCTCACGGAGATGTCGGCGAACTCCCGCCACACCGGCTGCGCCGACACCCACAGCGAGTAGAGGGAGAAGGGCAGGATGCCGCCGGCCAGGCAGGCGAGCACGGCGAAGCGCCGGCGCCGCAGGGGCCGCGGAACGGCAAAGGCGCAAGACGCGGCGGCCAGCAGGACGTAGGCCGCG
The DNA here is from genome assembly GCA_016213895.1 of Planctomycetota bacterium. Classification (GTDB taxonomy): domain Bacteria; phylum Planctomycetota; class B15-G4; order B15-G4; family JADJEK01; genus JACQZJ01. The sequence goes on from JACQZJ010000131.1 coordinate 7,369, forward strand.
AGCACCATGAGCGGTTCGTAGGGGCGCGTGCCCGAGAGGCACAGGGACGCCAGCACGATGAAGAGCGCTGTGCGCGCGCGGAACGGCCGCGCCGCGTCCTCGGCGCGCGCCAAGAGCAACGCGAGCAGCGCGAGCAGGGCGAGCGCGGCCGTGTGGAACGGGTAGACAATGAACGCCGTGGCCGGGTAGAGGTCGTGGTAGACGAGGTCGGGAGGGTAGGACGAGGCGAGGCGCAGGGCGCCGCCCGCGGGCGTCGCCTGCAGCAGGAGGGGCAGCCAGGAGACGCCGCCGCCGCCCGCGGCCAGACAGACCACCGCGGTCGTGAGCCGGCCGTCGAACCCGATCTCGCGGCACAGGCTGGCGAGGGCCAGGACGAAGACAGGGATAAGGAGCAGGCCGAGCATGTTCAGCACGGCGAGAGGCGTGGTCGAGAAGAACAGGGCGAGGCGGCCCACGGCCATGAAGAAGGGGGACACGAACAGCGCCTCGTGCTCGCTCGCGGTGTAGAGGTTGCTGAACGGGAAGACGCCGGCCCTGCTCTGCTGCGCCCAGGCGGCATAGGACAGGCAGTCCATCGCGTTGTAGGTCACGCCGTAGGCGGCGGACTCGGGATTCGCCGCGTCGAGCGTGTACGGCCGCCAGCCTGACACGAACTCGTGGAACAGGACGTTGGCCAGGAGCAGGGCCAGGAGGATGACGAAGGTCGCCTTGTTCACCTTAACCTTGCATTCCGCCGGACGGCCGCGCCTGGCTTGACCGGTCGAGCGCGCCGCAACATACTGACGCCTCCCTCGCGGCCATGAAAGAAGGAACCTTGGCCAAGGCGCAGCGCATCAAGACGGCGGCGGCCGCCGCTGCCCTGGCCGCCTTCCTGCTCTGGGCAGCGGGAGCGGCGCTCGTGCGCGAGGCGCGCATCCTCTCCTCGGTCAGCCTGGCGGAGCGCCGCGCCCTGTTGGACGTCGATCTCGAGGACGTCTACCGCGCGAGCGCGCGCGAACACTACGAGATGTTCACGGCCCTGCGCGCGCACGTGCCGCGGGACGTGCATCTCGTGATCTACTCGCGCGTGAGCGCGGAGCAGCAGAGCGACCCGCTGCTCGGCCAGGACCTGAAGAAGCAGCTCACGCTGCTGCGCGGCAAGCTCCAGGCCCTGCACTTCCCGGCGCAGGTCACGCCGCTGGCCGGTGAGGTCGAGAACCCCGAGACCTACCTGGCCCTGCTCGACCCGAGTTACTACGTGCTCAACATCACGCCCGAGGCCGACTTCCCCGGCCAGTCGCGCTTCGACCTCGTCGCCCGCGGAGCGACGTACGCGCTCCACCGTTTCCGAGGGGCGGACTGACGGCGATGGGCGCGCTGACGCTGCTCCTCGTGCTGGCGACGCCGTGGGTCATCGGCTGCGGCGCGCTCAGCGCGCTCGGCGTGCGCTTCGCGCACGACCGCTTCGCCTACGCCGGCTGGGCGTGGCTCGCCGGCTCGCTGATCACGGCGCTCTTCCTCTGCGGCTGGCTCCTCTTTGGCCTCCCGATCGACGCGTTTCCGAGCGCGGCGCGGGTCCTGGCTGCAGCGGCCATCCTGCTCTTCGCACGCTCCTGGCTGCGCGCGCGCCACGCGCCGCAACGGGCGCCAGCGCGGCCTGAAGGCCGGGGCGGGCGGCTCGAGCGCCTGCTTTTCCTCGCCGTGGTCGCGGCCTGCCTGGCGCTCACGGTCGATCGCGCGGTCCGGGCCAACGCCGCCGAGGTGGTCCTGCTCGGCGACGAGGCCAGGATCTGGGCGGGCAAGGCCAAGGCGATCCACGTGAGCGGCGGCCTGAACGAGCGCTTTGCCAAGTTGATGGAGCCGGAGGAGATCGTCCTGCACAAGGACTACCCCCTGCTCAACCCGCTCCTGCAGGTGTGGACCTTCGCCCACTTCGGCCGCGTCACCGACGTCGAGAACCGCTGGGTGATCCAGGCGTGCGTGGCCGCGCTCATCCTGGCGGCGGCCGGGGCGCTCCTGCGCCTGGCGCGGCCGCTTCTCGCCGCGCTCTTCCTCGTGCTGCTCGCGACCAGCCAACAGCTCCGCGTCTCCACCGGCCTGGTCGAGGCGGACGGCCTGGTGGCGCTGGGCCTTCTCGCGGCGCTCGACCTGCTCGCGCGCTTCGAGGAGGACGGCGAGCGCCGCTGGTGGCGCCTGGCCGCGCTCGCGCTCGCCTACCTCGCCTGGAGCAAGAACGAAGGCATGGCGCTGGCGCTCGCCGCGGCCGTGGCGCTCTTCACCCTGCGCCTCGGGCGGAGGCCGCGCGGCGAGCGGGCGTTGCTCTTCGCCGGAGGGGCGCTCGCGCTGCTTCTCCCCGTTGGGGTGATCGCCCTGCATCTCTCGCTCAACGCGCGCTTCGGCTTCGCGAACGACATCACCGCGAGCAGTGCGGCCGGGACGTTCTTCGCCCGGGTGGTCGCGCAGGCGGGCGCCCACCTCGGCGCGGTCTGCGCTTTCGCGTACGAGTACGGCGTGCGCCGGGCCGGGGAGACGCACCTGATGTTCCCTCTGGCGCTCGCGCTGCTCCTGCTCTTCCCGCGGCGTCTCGGGCGTCTGCTGCCGCTTCTCACGCTCGCGTGCGGCCTGGCTCTGCCGGGCTTCCTTCTGGTCTACCTCGGCACTCCGCACGACATCGAGTGGCACCTCTACTGGTCGATCCAGCGCATCCTCTTCCAGCTTCTGCCCGTGGTGCTGCTCTGGGTCGCCGCGGCCACGCAGGAGCTCGCTGCGGCGGCGGGCTTTGGCGCGTCCTGGCGCGCTCCTACGGCGCGGCCTGGAAGTCGAAGAACAGGTTCGTGCTTCCCTCGGGCGGGAGCGTGAACGCGAGCGGCAGGCTGCCGCCGCTGCCCCAGCCCCAGGACACGGTGTAGTTGCCTGGCTCGAGTCCGGCGATGGAGAAGCGGCCGCCGCGCTGCGCGCCGCGTTCGAGCGGCAGGTAGAGCGCCTCGGGCTCGCCGGTGCCCTCGCCGAGGAAGCGCAGGTAGATCCAGCAGTCCGCCGGCGGCGCGAGGTCCTGCGGCGTGCTGAACGTGCCCGCGCAAGGAGCGCCGGGATCGAGTTCCAGCGTGGTCGTGAAGCCGGCCGGCACAATGACGCTCTGCCGCGCCTGGCCCGCGCCGGGGTGCGCGGCCATGAGCGTGAACGAACCCGCGGCGGTCAGCTCGATGGACACCTCGCCGTCCTCATCGGTCAAGCCGAAGGCCGACGCCTCCTGGTTCGCGGGCTCGGCTCCCCTGAAGGTCACGCGCGCGTCCTCGAGCGGTTCCTCGCTGCCCTGGCGGCACACGCGCACCGAGACGCGGTAGGTCGTGAAGTCATAGTCCTGGTTCCACTGCTGTCCGGGCGCGAGGTGGATCGTGTCGCGGCGCCTGGGCTGGAGGATCGTGCTGGTGCCCTTCTTCTGGGCGAACCACACCACCAGCTCGACCTCGCCCGGCTGGACGCCCGTGATCTCGTAGCGGCCCTGTTCGTCGGCCTCTCCGAAGTTCTCCCGCGGGTCGCTGCTCACCGCCTGGACGCGCGTTCCCGCCATGGGCTCGCCGTTCGCGCGGATCGTCCCGCGCACGACGCACGCCGCGCCCCCTGCCGGCGAGTGGATTTCGATGTCCAGGCTCGCGACCTTGCCGGCCTCCACGCGGAACGGTCCCTCCGCCAGCGGGCTCATGCGGTTCATCTCCATGGCGGCGGCGAGGAGGTCGCCGTTCAGGCAGCGCCGGTAGACCTCGTACCGGTAGAAGCCGGGACGCATGTGGCTCAGGGCGAACGCGCCGAGCGCATCGGTGACGGCTAACCAGGGAGCCGAGAGGGATGCGCTCGCCTCCTGCTCGAGGATCACCACCGAGTACGCCTCCCGGGGCGGCTGGCCGTCCACGGTCAGCCGGCCGGCTGCTCCGCCGCCGCTGCTCAGGCGGACCTCGAGCACCTGGTCGTCCAGGCGGATGGGCACGGACGCGTGCGCGTAGCCCGGGTGCTCCACCTGGAGCAGCGCGCCGGTCTCGGACGCGGCGTGGAACGGTCCGAGCGAGGCCGCGCCCGCGGCGTTCGTCACCTCGCGGAGCAGCGCTCCTTCTGGAGCGCCGGACGACAGCACCGCGACCTCCGCGTGCTCGATCGCGCTGCCCGTGGCCTCCTCGAGGACGCGCACCAGCACGGTCTGACCGCGCGGCAGGACCAGCGAGGCGTGCGCGTCGTCCTCGCCGATGGTGACGACCTCGGTCATCACCGCGAGTCCCGGCGCCTTCACCGCCAGCGTGTACGAGCCGGGCGCGAGCCCCGCGATCCGGTAGTACCCGCCGCCCACGTTCTCGAGCCGGCCGCCAGGAGCAGCGTAGGCACGCAGCGACTCGATGGGGAAGTCGTCGAGCCGAGCCGGAGACAGGCGGATCTCGGCTTCCTCGACCGGTCTCTGGCTTTCGTCCTCGAGGCGCACCGTCAGGGAGACGGCCGCGGGCAGGGTCAGCGTGACCTCCTCGGCGTCGAAGGGCCCCTCGACGCGCCACGGCTCGATGGCCGAGGTGCGCGCGGCCACCACGAGGTCGCTGTCCTCGGGAAGCGCGTCGAGCACGAAGACACCGTCCTCCGCGCCGGGCTTGGCCGGCCGGCCGAAGGCGAAGGCGCCGAGCGCCGCGACCGGCCCGCCGATCACCTCCGCGCCTGCGATTGCGCGTCCCTTGGCGTCGGCCACGCGCACCAGGAGCGTGCGGCCTTCTGCGAGCGTGATCGTCCCGAGGTCGCGCTCGCCGCCCTGGCCGCTGGGCGTGGGCCCGACCACCGCGGCCACGAAGTCCTGGTGATCGATCACCGTGGTGACCACGCCGCGCGGCGCTCCCTCGATGCGGAAGCGGCCGTCCGCGCCGCTGTAGGCCGTGGGAACGGGCAGGCGGTCGAACCAGGCGCCGAGCCACGGCGGCAGGTCGAAGACCATCGCGGGCTCGTCCAGGCGGATGACGTCCGAGTCGCTGCGGGCGTGCTGGATGCCGAGAGCCGCGACGGGCGCCGGCACGTTGGCCGTGCGCACGCGCGCGCCGGCAATCGGCCTGCCCTCCTCGTCGACCACCAGGCCGAAGAAGGCGACCACAGGATCGAGGAGTACGTCGCCGAGGTCGGTCAGCTCGCCGGGCGGCAGGGCCACGTCGATCGCGCGCAGGGCGGCGCGCGGGCCGCCGAGGTCGATGCCCAGCCCGTGCAGCGCCCGGCCGTGCGCCCCTTCCAGCCGGAAGCGGCCGTCTGCGCCGGTGCGCGTACGCGAAAGCTCGATGCGCGGTGCAGCCAAGGCCGCGGCGAAAGCGCTTGCCTGCAGGCCGAACAGGCACTCCGGCCGCAGCTCGAGCAGGCAGACCTCCAGCAGGGCGGCGGGCTCGCCTCCGGCACTGACCAGGCGGCCGGTCACGCCCGAGAGGTGCCGGGCGTAGGAAGCTGGGTAGTTCGGTGGATCGATGGCCGCGGGCGCCGCGGGGGCGACGAGCGCCGTTTTCGGCGCCACGCTCTCGCGGCTGGGCGGCGCCGCCGGTTCCGGCCGCGGCGCGTTGCTCGCGTCCTCCTCGGTCCGGAGAGCGGCGCCGGCCGCCGCGACCTCCGCGGGCGCGCGATCCTCGGGCCAGGTGAAATAGATGGTGCCCGACACCGCGGCCACGATGCCGAGCGCCGCCAGCAGCGAGTTCTTCGACACGACCAGACCTCCCATGACTGTGGACACGGCGGCCGCGCCGCCGCTCGCTGCGCCGAGCGCCGCGTGCCTGAGCACGCGCGCGCGCACCGCGGCCAGGGACCTCCTCGAGCCCAGGAGCAGCAGGAGCGACGCGAGCAGGCCGCGCGGCAGCGCGCCGCGCAGGAGCGCGAGCCCGCGGCGGATCTGCGAGCGCACCACCGCCGGGTCGCGTCCCACCTGGCGCGCGATCTCGACGCCCTTCGTCCCCTCGCGGAGACGCGGCTCGAGCACTTCGCGGTAAACGGGCGGAAGTCCCTCCAGGGCCTGCTCCACCGCGCTTGCCAGCTCGGCCTCGAGCACGATCTCCTGAGGCTCGCGCTCGCGCGCCGGCCACAGGCGATCGGTCTCGAGGAAGCGGCTGCCGCGCCGGCGCGCGTGGCTGGCGTGCTTGACCAGGATGCCAAGCAGCCAGGGACGCAGCGGGCGCCGCACGTCGTAGGCCGGAGCGCGTTCGATGGCGGTGAGGAAGGTGGCCTGCAGCAGGTCCTCGGCCTCGCTCGCGCCGTGCGTCAGGTGTCTCGCGACCCTGAGCAGCTCCGCCGCGGTCTGGTCGAAGACAAAGCCCAGGGCGCCCGTGTCGCCCCTGGAGCGGAAGTCCTCGAAGCAAGTCTCCAGGCTGCGCTTCTGCATGACGCCCCCTATTGACGCGAGGACGAGAAGCGTGGCGGCGATTCTGTTTTTCGCGGCGGGTTCTTCGCGGCGCCGCGCCCGCGCCTCTCACCTGTGCGGGGGCTTGGCCAGGAGCTGCGCCAGGGCCCGGGTGAACTTCGCGGCTCCGTCCTCGTCCAGGTGGTTGACGTCCGCGTAGTTCTCCTTGACGTAGATGGTCCAATCAGGAGGTTGGTACAGCTCCGCCTTCCTCCGGTAGTACGCCACCTGGGAGCCGGACATGGCCTCTTCCCAAAAGCCGGGGATCTCCATCTGGATGAGGCGGATGCCGTGCTTCCTGCACAGGCTGACGAAGGTGTCGGTGTAGAGGAACGTGGCCGCGTAGCGTCCGGGCGCGCGGTAGTCGATGGGCAGCCGCATGCGCTGGAAGTTCGGGTTGCCCACGGGGGCGTCCTGCCACTCGTCGACCTGCTTCTTCCCCTTCTGGTACAGGCTCGAAGTGGCCTTCACCCGATACCAGCCCTGATCCCGGATCTGCTGCGACAGGTCGGCGACCGAGGTCAGGACCACGTCGCCGGTGTACGGCGACTTGAAACCCTCGAGTGCGGCCTCGAGCCGGCTCCTGCCCGCGCCCGCGCCGCCCAGGAGCCCGGCCCAGGCGTTCTTGCCGCGGCAGTAGAGCGCGAAGATCTCGTCCTCGGGCCCGCGTCCCAGGCCCTCCATGGCGAGGTCCACGTTCGTGAAGCCCCGCTCCAGGAGGAGGAAGAACGAGTCGAACGCGTTGTCGGGTGGATCGAGGATCAGCTCCTGCGACCGTTCGTAGCTGCGCGTGCGGTACGGCATGCGACCGAGCACGCGCAGGATGTCCGCCAGGTTCATGAAGCGCGCCGTGATCTCGTGCGGATGCTCGGCGTGGTCGATCGAGCCGACCTCGAGGAACACCGCCTTGGGCGGCGGGAACACGGAGAGGTACTCGACGAGGGTCAGGTAGTTGATGTGCTTGGCCTTGCCGAGCATGGCGAGGTTGAGGGCGCGGATGCGTTCGCCGGTCAGCTCCTCGTAGCGCTGCTCGAAAGCCTCGGGGATCACGGCTCGCGCCGTGCGCGAGCTGCCGAGGAAGAGCACGTCAGCCGGCGGTCTCTCGGTCGAGAGCAGCTCCCGCACCAGCGCGCTGCGCATGGGCTCCAGGAGGGCCAGCCGCTCGTGGCGCGAGTGCGCCAAGAGACCGAGGCAGAGCGCCGAGTAGCACAGGCCGGCCAGGACGGTCTTCTGCAGCAGGAAGGGCTTCGGGCGCGTCTCGCTCATGTCAGAACTGGAAGTAGATGAAGGGCGCCTGTTCGTAGGCCATGGCCGCGAGGCAGCCGGTGACCAGGACCATGACCACTGCCTGTCCCAGGGCCGGGAGCCGGGTGAAGCGGTCGCGCGCCACGTGCACCCACGCCTTGGGGGCGAAGTGGATCACCGCGGCGAGCGCCAGCGCCCGGAGCCCCAGCGGGCTCAGGCGCCCGGCGTGCGCGCCGAAGTCCACCAGGCTGGAGAGCATGTCCAGCGTTCCCTGGATGCCGCGGTTCCCTTCGGCCACGGTGCCGTTGCGGAAGATCATGATGCACAGGCTGTGGAAGTTGAACACCCAGGCGCGGCGCCACACCCGGCCGAAGAGGCTGCGGGCCGCGCGCTCCTCGTCGGTCGGCTGGCGCATGAACACGCGCACCATCATGGGGATGCCGATGAGCACGCCCCAGACGACGTAGTTCCAGCCCGCGCCGTGCCACAGCCCGACGAGCACGAAGGTGATGAAGAAGTTGCGGACGATCTTGGCCGTGCGGCAGCGCGTGCCCCCCAGGCTGATGAACACGTAGTCGCGGAAGAAGCTCGTCATCGAGATGTGCCAGCGCCGCCAGAACTCGGCGAGGTCCTGCGACAGGAAAGGGCGGTCGAAGTTGACCGGCAGGCGGAAGCCGAGGCAGGCGGCGGCGCCGATGGCGATGTCCGAGTAGGCCGAGAAGTCGAGGTAGAACTGGAAGAGCGTGCCCCAGACCGCCACCAGGATCTGGATCGGGCCGTAGTCGCCGGGCGCCTTGAAGACTGGATCGACCAGGTGCAGGCCGATGGTGTCGGCGAGCGCCACCTTCTTGATCAGTCCGGCCATGATCAGGAAGACGCCGCGCCCGGCGGCGCCGTCGTCGTAGCGCGCCGGCTCGTTGAGCTGCGGCAGGAAGTCGGCGGCGCGGACGATCGGCCCGGCCACGAGCTGCGGGAAGAAGGCGACGAAGAGCGCGAACTTCAGGAGCGAGTCGACCGGCTCGAGCTGCCTGCGGTAGATGTCGAGCGTGTAGCTGAGCGTCTGGAAGGTGTAGAAGGAGATGCCGACCGGCAGGACGATGTCCCAGGGGACGAAGGCCTCGGTGCTGCCCAGGCCGAGGGCGCGCAGCAGATCGTGGAAGCTCTCGAGGAAGAAGTTGAAGTACTTGAAGAAGCCGAGCAGGGAGAGGTTGCCCGCCAGGCTCAGACAGAGGAAGAATCGTCTCTTCGCGGCGTTCTCCGTGCGGTGGATGGCCGCGCCCACGTAGTAGTCGAGCGCCGTCGAGGCGAAGATGAGCACGATGAACTTCGGGTTCCAGCTCATGTAGAACACGCAGCTGGCCACGAAGAGCAGGGCGAAGCGCAGGCGCGCGGTGCGCGACACGGCCCAGTAGGCGAAGAACACCACCAGGAAGAAGACGATGAAGGTCGTCGAGTTGAACGACATCTCGCTGCGGTGTTCTCCTCAGCTCTGCCGCGAGCTCTGCATCACACCAGTTGCCCGCGCGATTTCAAAGCAGGGCCGGGCGCGCGCGCAACGGCCTTCTCGGTCCAGGGCGGGGCTGCGCGGAGTCCGGGCCGCCCCGGTTTCGACCGTGCAGCGCGGGCCCCTTGAGAAAGGCTTGAGCGGCGCTCCGGCCAGGCGCTAGGCTCGCGGGCGCAAGAGCCGGTCCCCCCGATCTCGCGCGCCTCCCCGACCCAGGAAGGAGAAGCCGTGCCCGACCAGACCAGTTCCATCGACCGCCTGCAGGTCCCGCCCGAGAAGCTGCGCTGGCGCTGCGACGAGAGCCTCTTCCCCTTCGCGACCACCGCGGAAATCGAGCCGATCCTGGGCGTGATCGGCCAAGAGGACGCGGTCGAGGCCCTGCAGTACGGCCTCGAGATCGACGCGCCCGGCCAGAACATCTTCGTGCGCGGCCTGGTCGGCACCGGGCGGCTGACGCTCGTCGACGGGCTCGTCAAGCAGATCCGGCCGCACTGCGCGATCGTGCCCGACCTCTGCTACGTGCACAACTTCGCCGATCCCGACTGCCCGCGCCTCATCGAGCTGCCGCGCGGCGGCGGCCCGCTCTTCCGCGAGCGCGTCAACGAGCTGGTGGACTACATCCGCGAGAAGCTCGCGCCCGCGCTCGCCTCGGACGCGCTGCGCGTCCAGCAGGCGGAGCTCGAGGAGAAGCTGCAGCAGGAGCTGGACGCGATCGGCAAGCCGTTCGAGGAGGAGCTGAGCACGAACGGCCTGGTGGTGGTCACGGTGCAGGCCGAGGGCGGGATGCGCCCCATCATCCTGCCGCTGGTCAAGGGGGAGCCGACCTCGCCCGAGCGGCTGGAAGAGCTTCAGCACGAGGGCCAGGTCAGCGCCGAGGAGGCGGACAAGATCCGCGAGAAGGCCAGCGACTTCACCAGGCGCTTCCAGGAGCTGGGCCAGCAGATCCAGAAGGTGCGCGAGGCGCACCGCGGGCGCGTGCGCGAGCTCTTCGCGACGCAGGCGCGCTCGGTGCTGCAGTTCACGGTGCACGACATCGAGACGGCCTTTCCCCAGGAGAGGGTCAAGGTCTTCCTCGGCGAGGTGATCGAGGACGTGATCCGCCGCCAGCTCGGCGCCCAGGAGGACGAGCCCGACGGCGAGCGCCGCTACCGCGTGAACGTGATCAGCACGCGCGGTCCGGACGATTCCTGTCCGGTCGTGATGGAGAACACGCCGACGCTCGGCAACCTGCTCGGCGCGATCGGCCGCAAGTTCCTCCCCCAGGGGCTGATCCACTCGGATCACATGATGATCACCGCCGGTTCGCTCCTGCGCGCGAACGGCGGCTACATCGTCATGGAGGCGCGCGACGTGCTGCTGGAGCCCGGGGCGTGGAAGGTGCTGATGCGCACCCTGCGCACCGGCAAGCTGGAGATCGTCCCGCACGACTCCATCTGGTTCGCGACCGGCGCGCACATCAAGCCCGACCCGATCGCCATCTCGGTCAAGGTGGTGCTGCTCGGCGATCCCGACCTGCACTACTGGCTCGACGAGAACGACGAGGACTTCTCCAACCTGTTCAAGGTGCTGGCGGACTTCGACTCCTCGATCGAGCGCGACGCGCAGTCGCTCAAGAACTACGCCGGGGTGCTGGCGCGCATCGCGCGCGAGGAGAAGCTGCCGCCGTACACGCGCGGCGGCGTCGCCGCCCTGGCCGAGCACGGCGCGCGCATCGCGGCGCGCAGCGATCGTCTGACCACGCGCTTCGGCCGCCTGGTCGACATCGCGCGCGAGGCGGCCTTCCTGGCGCGCGGCGCCGGGCGGGCGGCGGTGGGCAGCGAGGACGTGGTGGAGGCGGTGCGCCGGAGCAAGCGCCGCGCCGACCTGCCGGCGCGCCACTTCCGCAAGGCGGTGAGCGAGGGGACGATCCGCATCCAGACCAGAGGCGAGGTCATCGGCCAGGTGAACGGGCTGGCGGTGACCCGGTCCGGGCCTCTGACCTACGGCTTCCCGGCGCGCATCACGGCCACGATCGGCGCCGGCCACTCCGGCACCATCAGCATCGAGCGCGAGGCGCAGCTCTCGGGAGCGATCCACACCAAGGGCTTCTACATCCTCGGCGGGCTCCTGCGCCACCTGCTGCGCACCGACCATCCGCTCGCCTTCTCGGCCTCGGTCGCGTTCGAGCAGAGCTACGGCGGGATCGACGGCGATTCCGCGTCCGGGGCCGAGATCTGCTGCCTGCTGAGCGCTCTCACGGACGTGCCGCTGCGCCAGGACCTGGCCATGACCGGCGCCATCGACCAGCTCGGCCACGTGCAGGCCATCGGCGCGGTGAGCGAGAAGATCGAGGGCTTCTACGACGCGTGCGCCAGCGGCGGCCTGACCGGCACGCAGGGCGTCATCATCCCGAAGAGCAACGTCGTCGACCTGATGCTGCGCGACGACGTGGTGCAGGCCTGCGCCGCGGGCCGCTTCCACGTGTACGCCGTCGAGACGATCCAGGAGGCGCTGGAGGTCTTCACCGGCCAGGCGGTGGGGGTCCTGGACGAGGAAGGGCTCTACGCCGAGGGGACGCTGCTCTGGGCGGCGGTGGAGAAGGCGCGGGAGTACTGGATCAAGGCGTCCGGCCGGGAGGCCGTGCTCGTGGAGGAGGAGGGGCAGGGGGAAGAGGAGGGCGAGGCGGCGGAAGAAGGGACGGAAGAGGAGGAGGCGGGAGACGAGACGCCCGAGCCCGGCCCCGGGCCTGAGCCGGAGGTGTGACAGAACGCGCCGCCGCGCGCCGCGCGCGCCTCAGCCCGCCGCGCGCTCGCGGTCGTAGCCGACGATGACGAAGTAGGTTGCGCGGTCGAAGAACTGGGCCACGCGGTTGCGCAGCTCGAGCGCGTTATGCAGGTCGAGCGCGTTGTCGAGCAGGCCCTCGTTCTGGATCCTGTCCCACAGGATCTGGCGCGAGAAGATGAGCGCCAGGATCACCTCGGCGAGGGCGAAGCCCTCCCGGCGGCGCTCCCGGCCGAGGGCGGTGTACACGGCCTCGATCTCCTGCTTCGTCGTCTCGTGGGAGATCCACTTGCCCAGGCGGTGGAACACGTCGTACGCGCGGTCGTACAGCTCCTTCTCGTCGAAGCCGCGGTAGGTGGACGTGTTGGGATCGCTGCGTACCCTCTGCAGCCACTGGCGGGTCAGCTCGTCGGCGTTCTGCTCGCTGATCTCGACGAGTTTCCGGGAGGTAGGCATGACTCGACCTCCTTTCATGACATCGCGGCGGCGTCGCAGCCACACACTGCAGCTTACTGCGAAGCTTCCTCGGCGCCGCCGCGAGTCGGCAGATCGAAGTCCGAAGTCCGAAGCTGGAAGGGCCTTCGCCCCGCTTCTGCGCTTCGCGGCCCTGCGCGGCAGATGGACCGCCGGTTGGACTTCCGGCTGCTGCTGACACAATGATACACCGTGCGACCGGCGCGCGCCTAATATGCCTGGAGCTCCGCGCGCCGCGGAGCCGGAGGAGCCAGCATGCGCCGCCTTCTTCAGTGGTTCGTCCTCGGGGCCCTCTGCTGCGCGCCGCAGGGCGCGGCGCGTGCCGGCGATGCGCCGGACATGTCCTGGTTCGAGCAGGCGCGCTTCGGCATGTTCGTGCACTGGGGCCCGGTCAGCCTGAAGGGCACGGAGATCGGCTGGTCGCGCGGGGAAGCGGTGCCGATCGGCGAGTACGACGTCCTCTACCGCGAGTTCCGCGCCGAGCGCTTCGACGCGGCGCAGTGGGTCGGCGTGGCGCGCGCCGCGGGCATGAAGTACCTGGTCCTCACGGCCAAGCACCACGACGGCTTCTGCCTGTGGGACTCGGCGCAAACCGACTATGACGTCATGGCCACGCCGTTCCGGCGCGACGTGCTCGCCGAGCTGGCCGCGGAGTGCGCGCGCCAGGGACTGCGCTTCGGCGTGTACTACTCGATCCTGGACTGGCGCCACCCCGACTATCCGACCGGCAGTCCGGGCGGCCGCGGCCGCAAGCCGGCCCCCGACATGGAGCGCTACGTCGCCTACGTCAAGAACCAGCTCGCCGAGATCCTGGAGCGCTGCCGGCCGGTCTCCTTGCTCTGGTTCGACGGCCAGTGGGAGGAGCCCTGGACCGAGGCGCGTGGCGCGGACTTGTACGCCTTCCTCAAGAAGCTCGAGCCAGGCCTGATCATCAACAACCGCGTGGGCAACGGGCGCGCCGGCACGGAGGCTACGGCGCCGGGCGACTACGACACTCCCGAGCAGGTGATCGGCGCCTTCAACCGCGAGCGGCCCTGGGAATCGTGCATGACCCTCTGCCGCCAGTGGGCCTGGAAGCCGGACGACGAGATGAAGTCCCGCGCCGAGTGCCTGCGGGCGCTCGTGCTCGCCGCGGGTGGCGACGGCAACCTGCTCTTGAACGTCGGCCCCATGCCGGACGGCCGCATCGAGGAGCGGCAGGCCGGGCGTCTCGGCGAGATGGGCGCGTGGCTTGGCCGCCACGGCGAGGCGGTGTACGGCACGCGCGGCGGCCCGTATCGGCCCGGGCCGTGGGGAGCCTCGACCTGCCGCGGCGAGCGCGTCTTCCTCTTCGTCATGCGCTGGCCGGAAGAAGGACCGCTGCTCCTGCCGCGCCTGGCGCTGGCCGTGGTGAAGGCGCGCCTGCAGGACGGCGGCGAGGCCAGCATCAAGGCGACCGAGTCCGGGCTCGAGGTCTTCGTGCCGGAGGGCGCCCGCGATCCTGTGGTCACGGTGATCGAGCTGACGCTCGCCGGGGATGCGTTCGCCGTGCCGCCGCTCGACGTGCCGCGGCCGCCGTCCGGGTCCCTGGCCTTCGGCCTGCCGGCCTTGGCATCGAACGTCTTCCGGGACATGGCGGAGTACGCGCCCGAGAAGGCGCTGGACGACGATCCGGAGACGCGCTGGGCCACGGACGCGGGCACGCACGAAGCGTGGCTCGAGGTGGACCTCGGGGAGCCGCGTCACGTCGCGCGCGCCGTGATCGAGGAGGGCGGCTGGGACCGCGTGCGGCGCTTCAAGCTGCTGGTCGATGACGGCGGCTCGTGGCGCACCGTGGCGGAAGGGGAGCGGCTCGGCGCCCGCGCCGAGTTGGCCTTTGCGCCGCTCCGCGCGCGCCGCGTGCGCCTCGAGATCCTCGAGGCCGTGGAGGGGCCGACCATCCACGAGGTGCAGCTCTTCGGAGAGTGACGGCGCGCCTTGCGGCGCGCGAGCAACGCTACTGCCCCCTGGCCCAGTCGCTTCGCGCCAGGTCGCGGATGATCGCGGCGCCGCGGTGGCCGAAGATCGGGTTCAGCTCGAAGGAGCGGCGGTCCGCGATCTCCACGGCCACGCGGTGCGGCGTGCGGCCGCTCTTCTGCGCCTCAGCGAGCACCTCGAGCGAGAGGTTGAAGACGCTGTTCTCCCACTCGTCGCCGAGGTGCCGCTCGAAGCCGGGATCGTGCTCCAGGCAGCCGGACTGCTCGTCGGCGCAGTTCACGATGCCCATGCGGTTCACCAGGAAGTCGGGCAGGTAGAGGATGCCGCGCTCCTCGAGCAGGCGGTCGTCGCGCTCCGGGTTCTCGAGCTGGTTGTTCGCCGCCCCGCAGACGACGCGCGCGGCGATCGATGGGATGGTGGCCGGGCCGAGCACCGCGCCCGTGGCGTTGGGCGAGAGGATGTCCGCCGGCTCGGCGAAGAGCGAGCAGTCGCCGCGCTCGACGATGCGGATGTCCAGGTCGGCGCCGGGGAGCAGGTGGCGCAGCTCGTCCGCGCGCGCCGGGTCCACGTCCGAGCCGATGATCCTGGCGACGCCCTTGTCGCGCAGGAAGACGGCGAGGGGCGCTCCCACGTGGCCGATTCCCTGCAGCGCGACCGTCTTCCCCAGGAGCGTGCCCATACCGAGGTGGTGCAGGGCCGCCTCCATGCCGCGCACCACGCCGCGCGCCGTGGGCACGGAAGGGTTGCCGCTGCCGCCGAGGTGCTCGGGGATGCACGTTGTGAAGCGCGTCCTGGAGAAGATCGCCGCCATGTCCTCGACCGAGGTGCCGACGTCCTCGGCGGTCACGTAGCAGCCGCGCAGGCTCGACATGAACTCGCCGTACTCCTCGTAGACGCGCCGCCTGAGCGCGGGAACGCACGAGTCCGCGCCCGTGCCGCGCGCCATCACGCCCTTGCCGCCGCCCCACCAGAGGCCCGCGAGCGCGTTCTTCTGGGTCATGCCCTTGGCCAGCCTGAGGCCGTCCCGCAGGTAGTCGAGGACGGTGTCGTAGGTCCAGAAGCGCACGCCGCCGGCAGCCTGGCCGCGGCAGGTGCGATGCACGAAGGCGCCTTGCAGCGTGCCGGTCTCGGGCGCGACCTGCACGAACACTCCCTCGTGCCGATCGAAGTCGCGCCGGTCCTGCTCGAGAAGGCGCGCCAGGGGCTCGACCTCGCGCTGCGAGGCCTCGACGCGCCGCGTCTCCTCGTTCCACACCAGGAAGAAGCGCTGGATCTTCTTGTCCTTCAGGAACGCGCACAGCTCCCTGGGCGACATCCGGGCGATATCGGTCATTGCGTCCTCGTCTCGCTTGATGGTCCGGGCGCGCCGGCCCGCGGCCGCGTCAGCCGAGCGGGAAACGGCTGAGCGCGAGGCCCGGCGGCGCCTCGGCGCGGCCGCGGTAGATGTCCCAGTAGACCTTGCGCGCCTCGCCGAGCGCGTTGTACAGGTTGTGGCCGGGATCGGCCTGTTGCGTGCCGGCGATCGCGTTCTTGTCGTCCACCAGGACGAGCTTCTGGCAGCGGTTCAGGATGCCGGCCGTGCCGATGCTGCATATGGCGACCACCTCGCGCGCCTTGCTGCGCTCGAGCAGCTCGCCGTAGGACATGTCGCGCTCGACCACTGTCACGCCCATTTGCCGCAGGATCGTGACGATGCCGAGGATGGTCACGGAGGGCAGGATCAGGTTGCTCTCCGGGATCTTGATCACGGCGCCGTCCCGCAAGGCGAAGAGGCAGCAGGACGAGTCCCACTCGGTGACGTTCCGGTCCGCGAGCGGGAGGTGCGTGCGGTCGTCGAGGAAGAGGGCCGAGGCGGCCTCGGGCACCAGCGCCTTGGCCGCGTCCACGGCCTTCACGCTCGTCAGGTAGTTGACGCCCAGCTTGAGGCAGCCGGTGCCGTTCACGCCCACGGCGCGCACCAGGCCGGGGACGACCACGCCGGTGAACGGCTCGCCGAGGTAGCGGTCGTAGCGGCACGCGACCGCGCGGATGGCGGGCTTGCCGGGGAAGGTCACGCCGATCGACTGCTCCTCGTCGATGGTGAAGGGTCTCAGGTACCCCTGGGCGCCGAGGTCGGCCATCTCGCTCAGGAAGGGCAGCATGTCGGTCGAGGCGAAGAACTTGTTCACGAAGAGGTCGATCATGTCCTCGGTCGTGGGCACGAGAGACTGTTGGCTGCGGCCGAGGTTGAAGGCGATGCCGCGCTGGAAGCGCTTGAGGTTGTGCTCGAGGTTCAGAAACACCAGCTCGAGGCGGCCCTGGGCGTTCCTGTGGCAGAAGAAGCGGATGCCCTCGAACGCCAGGCAGAGCCCGTAGTGGATCGAGCGCGAGACCGCGCTCACTTTCGACGTGGCCGCGAGCAGGTCGAACTGGCGCGAGCCCAGCACGTAGCGCATCTGCCGCGCCGCCCACTTGATGCCTTCGAAGCCTGCCATTAGTGGCCTCCGAGTACGTGCGCCCTGAACCCGCGCCACCGTAGAGGAACGCGGGCCGGCGAGTCAACAAGGGCGGTTGGGCGCGGCCTCCTGCGCTCGAGCCGAGCGGCCGGGGCTGGCCGGTCCCTCGCGGCCACGTGCTCTTCACCGACTCTCGCAAGCTCGGCCGCGTGGTCGATCGCACGCACCGGGAACTCACCGGCGAGGACATCGCGCGCATCGCTCGCAGCTGCCACGCCTGGCGAGGCGAGGAAGACGCGGGCGAGTACGCCGACGCCGCCGGGTTCTGCAGGAACGCGCCGCTGGAGGAGGTCCGCAAGCACGGCCACGTGCTCACGACCGGCCGCTACGTCGGCGCCGAGGCCCAGCAGGACGACGGCGAGCCGTTCGACCAGAAGATGCAGCAGCTTGCTGCACAAATGCGCGATCAGCAAGCCGAGGCCGCGAGGCTCGACGCCGCCATCGCCGCCAACCTGAGGGAGCTGGGTATGGCGGGTAGGAAGAAGACGTCGAAAGTCCCTGTCCGGGCAGTGGTTCCGGCGCGCGGCTCTCGCGGGAGGACCCGAGAGGGAGCCTCGTTTCCGGTTCCCCCACCGCGTGCTGAGCTGTCTCGTGACTACGGCGAGACCCTCAACGCGATCAAGCAGCGCATCCAGGAAGAACGGCTTCGCGTCGTCCTGGCCGCCAACTCGGCGATGGTCTTGTTGTGTTGGGACATCGGCCGGATGATCCTGGATCGCCAGCAGCGCGAGGGCTGGGGCGCGAGGGTCATCGACCGCCTCGCCGCGGATCTCCGCGAGAGCTACCCCGACATGAAGGGACTATCGGCGCGCAACCTGCTGTTCATGCGCAGCCTCGCTGAGGTCTGCCCGGACGCGGAGAAAACGAAACAGCTTGTTTCACGATTGCCCTGGGGCCACGTCATCCGCCTTCTGCAGCGGGTGAAGGAGTCCGATGTGCGCGAGTGGTACATGCGGGAGTGCATCGAGCACGGCTGGAGCAGGAGCATCCTCGAGCTGCAGATCGACGGCCGGGGCGACCGGCGGCGCCGAGTGCGCGGCAGAGCCGTCTCTTCGACCCGTGGCGCCGGTATACTGCCGGCCCGGTTTCGCCGCGAGGGCGTGAACGCCCTGGCGGGAGAGGCCGGGCTACCGCGCCCGCCGCAAGCGTGCACGGCTCGAAGGATGGAAGCGCACGATGGTCATGCTTGACGAAGCCGCGCTGATCGCCAAGCTCGCGAAGCTCGAGGCGCTGTACGCTCGGCCGGGGACGGATGGAGAGCGCGTGGCCGCCGGCATGGCGCGCGACCGGATTCGCGAACGCCTGCGCGAGATCGAGCGCGTGGAACGTCCCATCGAGTTCCGCTTCACCGTCTCGGACAACTGGTCGCGGTCGCTCCTGTCGGCCCTGTTGCGGCGCTACGGGATCGCCCCCTACCGCTACCGCGGGCAGCGCTACACCACCATCATGGCCATGGCCACGCGCACCTTCGTGGACGAGACGCTCTGGCCCCAGTTCGAGCAGGCGGACGCGATCCTGCGCCAGTATCTCCAGGAGGTCACGGACAAGGTCATCTCCAAGGCGATCTCGGGCGACCTGACCGACGTGGAGGAGCGCGCGAAGAGCGCTGGACCGAGTCCCGCTGCACCCGCTCGCGAGGAGAAGAGGGGCGCGTCGCAGGCCGAACGGCCGCAGCCGCCGCCGCGGCCGGGGAGGGACGGACGGAAAGTCGGGCGCAATGACCCGTGCCCCTGCGGCAGCGGGCGGAAGTACAAGAAGTGCTGCGGCCGGACCACCGGCCGTTGATGGCTGCGATGGCATGACCAAGAGAGGAGCGAGGCGATGAGGCACCAGGGAACGTCCAAGAATCCGGCCGTGGTGCGGGTCCAGACGGAGGCCAGGGCGCGGGAGATCCTCTCGATCTGTGATCAGCACGGCTGGAAGGTCATCGTGGGCCTTCAGCCCGATGAGGATGAGGACGTGTCGGACGTCGAGCGGCTGCTGCATCCGCTGGAACCGGCAAGGGCCGCGCCGACCGTCGGGCGCAACGACCCATGCCCCTGCGGCAGCGGGCGGAAGTACAAGAAGTGCTGCGGTGCGAACACCGCGGCGTCGCAGGGCTGAGGTGCGGGCGCGGAGGACGGGTGTTCGCGGGCGCGCTGCTGCGTGGGGCGGTCGGCCGAATCCGATGGATAGGGGCGTGCCCGGCGGAGGACATCGGGGGCATCACTGGCGACTGCCGGTTTCTGGGGGCGATCAAGTTGCCGATGCGCTCAACCGCGCTCTTGGCGGCGGAGGAGCTCGCTCACTCGCGGCGCGCGCCCTTGCCCTTCCTGACCACGACGCGAGCCTCCTCGGGCAGGGGCGGCGGAACGGGCGCGCCCGAGATCTTCCGCACCGCGCCGAAGCGGGGCGGGCAGACGTCGAAGCAGGTTCCGCACTTGATGCACTTGTCCTGGTCGACCACGTGGATGAGGTTCTTGCCGCCGGCGATGGCGTCCGCCGGGCAGCGGCGCAGGCAGATCATGCACGCCTGGCACAGCTCCGGTTCGACGTAGTACGAGACCACGTCGCGGATGAGCGCTGCGACCTCGTCCGTGGCGTAGAGCTGCAGGTACTCCTCGGGGCTCTTGAGACGCAGCGCGAGCTTCTCTCTTTTCGCCAGCTTGATGTAGGGAACGAGCCGCGCGAGCGCCGCCAGGCGTGACGCGAGGTGGTCGGGCGTCGCTCCTTCGGCCGCGCCGAGCGGCCCGAGCTCGCGCAGCGTGTTGGCGAAGTCGTTCATCACCTCGGCGAAGCGGATGCCCTCGGAAGCGCCGACCCATTCCAGACGCAGCCGCTCGGGGCGGACGCCGGCGTGCTCCAGCAGCTTCTTGCACAGGTGCATCATGTTCAGGGCGTCATAGTTCCCCTCGGTGACGTAGTGGCATTCGCCCAGCCAGCAGCCGGCGATGATGACGCCGGTGGCGCCCTTCTGGAAGGCGCGCAGGACGAACGCCAGGTCGACCCGCCCGGTGCACATCAGGCGGATGATCCGGATCTCCGGTGGGTATGCCAGTCTGGAAACTCCAGACAGGTCTGCCGCGGAGTACGCTCACCAGTTGCAGAGGAACGCGACGATCCTCGGCTTGTGCCCGAGTCCAGTCATGATCCGACCTCCTGTTTGGCGTGAGCTTGCTCGCCGGCGCCGCTTGGTGCCTCGAAAAGGGCCGCGTCGATCTGGTTCAGAACCTCCTCGTTGGTGTAGTGCCTGAGGACGATGGCGCTGGTCGGGCACTTGGCGCAGCAGAGGCCGTCCCCCTTGCACAGGACGGGGTTCACCTCCGCCTTGTCGCCCCCCGGCGTCTTGCGCCAGTGGATCGCGCCGTAGGAACAGGCCGCGACGCAGGCGCCGCAGGATATGCACGTGGACTCGGCCACGGTGCAGACGGACCCGGAAGCCGTGACCGTGTCCTGGGACAGGAGCGTGGCGGCGCGGCCGGCCGCGCCGTAGGCCTGGCTGACCGCCTCGGAGAGGTGCTTCGGGTAGTGGCTGGAGCCGCACATGAAGACGCCGTCCGCGGCGAAGTCGACCGGCCGGAGCTTGACGTGCGCTTCCTGGAAGAAGCCGTCGGGATTCACGGGAACCTTGAAGAGGCGCGCGACGTCCGGGCTGCCCGCTGCGGGGGCGGCGGCCGCTGACAGGACCAGGAAGTGGGCGTCGATGGCCAGGCGCTGGCCGAGGATGGGGTCGGGCACGGTGACCCGCAGCACGGGCTTCTCCTCCTCGTCCCTGGCGGCCTCGACCTCGGGTTTGGCCGAAGGAGTAAAGCGCACGAAGCGGACGCCCTGGTCGGCGGCCTTCAGGTAGTAGTCCTCCTTGAAGCCGTAGGTCCGCATGTCGCGATAGAGGACATAGATGTCCAGCTCGGGGTTCAGTGCCTTGAGGCTGAGAGCGTTCTTGACGGCCTGGCTGCAGCAGACGCGCGCGCAGTAATCACGGCCCTCCTGCCGGCAGCCGACGCACTGGATCATCACCAGGCTGCGGGCGCGCGCCAGGCCTTCGTCTTTCCTGCTGATCCGTTCCTCCAGCTCAAGCTGGGTCCATACGCGCTCGTCCACGCCGTAGAGGTACTCGGTGGGCCGGTGCTCGTCCGCGCCGGTGGCGAGGATGGCGGCGCCGTGCTGGATGATCGTGACCTGGCCCTCCGCCTGGACCGTGGTGACGAAGCTGCCGACGTACCCGGACACGTCCGTGATGGTCGCCTCGTGGTAGACGTGGACGAGAGGGTGCTGATAGACGCGGCGGATGAGGTCCTGGAGATAGTCCTGGACGTCGAGCCCCTCGAGCGTGGTCTGGATGCGGCGCGCCATGCCGCCCAGGTCCTTCGCTTTCTCGACCAGGTGGACCTCGAAGCCCTGGCCGGCGAGGCCGAGCGCGGCGTTCATCCCGGCCACGCCCCCGCCGACCACCAGGGCCGCCTTGTTGACGGGCAGCTCGAACTCCTTGAGCGGCTCCAGGTTGATGGTCCGGGCCACGGACATGCGCACGATGTCCTTCGCCTTCTCGGTGGCCTCCTCCTTCTGCTTGGAGTGGACCCAGGAGCAGTGCTCCCGGATGTTGGCCATGTCGAAGAAGTACTGGTTTATCCCAGCCTCGCGCAGGGTATCCCGGAAGAGCGGCTCGTGCGTGCGGGGGGTGCACGCCGCCACCACCACGCGGTTCAGGCCCTTCTCCCGTATGGTGTTCGCGATCTGCTCGGCCGCGTCGGTCGAGCAGATGAAGAGACCCTCCTCGGCGTGAGCGACCTCAGCTTGCCCCTCCTGGACTTCAACAGCGCCCCTGCCAGGGCGTTGGCCCCGCTGGCGCTCATCACCGATTCGGGGATGTCCATTGGCCCCTGGAAGGCGCCGCAGACGAATACCCCCGGGCGCGTGGTCTCGATGGGGTTGGCCGGGTTGGTCCGGCAGAAACCGTGCGCGTTGAGCTCGATGCCGAACTGCTCGGCCAGGCGCTTGACGTTGGTGGGCGCGGCGAGCCCCACGCCCAGGACCACCAGGTCGAACTCCTCCTCCTTCACGCCGTCCGCGTCCGTGGCGTAGCGGACGGTGACGTTCTTGCTCTCCGGGATCTCCCGCCCGATCTCCACGTAGCTGCGGATGAACCTGACCCCGGGCAGCCGCTCCGCCCTCTGGTAGAAGCGCTCGAAATCCTTGCCGTACGAGCGAATGTCGTTGTGGAAGATGACGGCCTCGACGCCGGCGTCGTGGTCCTTGGCCAGGATGACCTGCTTCTGCACGTACGAGCAGCAGACCGAGGAGCAGTAGCTGTGGCCGCCCGGGAGCACCTGCCTGGAGCCGACGCAGTGAATCCAGGCGATCTTGTGCGGGTGCTGGTGGTCCGAAGGACGCAGGATCTCGCCTTCGTGGGGCCCGGTGGCGCACAGCAGCCGCTCGAATTCGAGGCTGGTCACCACGTTCGCGATGGTCCCGTAGCCGTAATCGCCTCGCGCCCTGGGATCGAACGGCGCATAGCCGGGCGAGAGAACGATGGCGCCGACCTTGATGACCTGCTTCTTCGCCGTCTGGTGCAGGTCGATCGCGCGGTTCTTGCACACGCCCTCGCAGATGGAGCACTTGCCGTCCTGCAGGTAGAGGCAGCGCTCGTCGATGTAGGGCACGAGGGGCACGGCCTGGGAGAAGTAGATGTGGACGGCCTTGTTGGCCGACAGCTCCTGATTGAACGGATCGGGAACGCGCAGCGGGCAGTACTCCGCGCAGGTCGTGCAGCCGGTGCAGACGTCCTCGCGCACGTAGCGCGGCTTCCTGATCAGGGTGACCTCGAAGTCGCCAGCCTGCCCCTCGACGGCGGCCACCTCCGTGTGGGTCAGGATCTCGATGTTGGGATGCCGATCGCACTCGATGAACTTCGGGGACTCGATGCACATCGAGCAGTCGTTGGTGGGGAAGGTCTTGTCGAGCTGCGCCATCTTCCCGCCGATGGTCGGGTCCTTCTCGACCAGGTAGACCTTGTAGCCCGAGGTGGCGAGATCGAGGGCGGCCTGGATGCCGCTGATCCCGCCGCCGAGCACCATGACGTCTCCGAAGCTGCTGCCGGGCGCGCTCATCGCGCCTCCTCCTGTCCGAGCAGCGCTTCCTGGACGATCTCCGTGACGTCCTTGATCAAGAGCGGCTCGCCGCCTGGCAGGGCGAGGCTGCTTTCCTCGAAGTTCGTGATGCAGTACGGGCACGCGGTCGCCAGCACCTCGGCGCCGGTCGCGCGCGCCTGGGCCACGCGCAGGTCGGAGAAGCGCTCGCTCTTCGGCGTCTCCATCCAGATCCTGCCGCCCCCGCCGCCGCAGCAGAGGCTGCGCTGGCGGGAGTCTTGCATCTCCACCAGCTCGAGCCCGGGGAGCCGCCGCAAGACGTCCCGCGGCTGGTCATAGATGCCGTTGTGGCGCCCCAGGTAGCAGGGGTCGTGATAGGTGACTTTCTTGGGGTAGCGCCCACTGAGCCGCAGCCGTCCCTGCTCGATAAGCTCCGCCAGGAACTGGGCGACGTGGACGACCTCGAACTTCACCATGAACTCGGGGTACTCGTTCCTGAAGGTGTGGTAGCAGTGCGGAGAGGAGACCAGGATCCTCTTCACCCCGTTGTCGATGAAGGCCTTGATGTTCTCCCTGGCGAGCGTCTTGAACACGTCCTCGTTGCCGGTCTTGCGGATGCTCTCGCCGCAGCAGCTCTCACGCGTGCCCAGGATGCCGAAAGTCACACCGGCCTTGTCGAGGATCCGGGCCGTGGCGGCCGCCACCTTCTGCAGTCTCGGGTCGTAGCTGTTGTAGCAGCCGACGAAGTAGAGGAGCTCCATGCCCTCGGCGAAGGGCTTCACCGGCAGGCCGTTGGCCCAGGCGGCGCGCTTGCCTCTTTCCTCGCTCAGGGGGTTGCCGTGCGCGAGGAGACTCGTGGCGGCGGCGCGCACCGGACGCACGGAGCCGGGGAACACCTCGTAGCTCGTGGCGACCCTTCTTATCGCCGTCCCCACGCCGATCTGGTCCACGCCCCTGGGGCAATGGGACGGGCAGGAGCCGCAGGTCGTGCACCGCCAGATGTCCTCGAGCTCGATCTCGGGAAGGCCGAGGCTCGCCTGCCACATGATCTTGCGGATGCTGAAGTTCCTCACCCTGTTCCAGGGGCAGACGACGTCGCACTTCCCGCACTGATAGCAGAAGCGGTAGGCCTCGCCGCGCGCCTCCCTGATCTCGGCGACGACCTGCGCGAAGGGGGCGACCGTCTCCAGCGTGTCCACGGTCTAGTCTTCCTGCGCCAGGCGGCCGAGGGCGTCGCGGACCCTCGCCCAGCCGTGCTTGTTCGCCAGGGCCTCGAGCCCGGCGTCCACGTCCTCCGGGGCCGCCTGCGGCGCCGCCTCCTCGGTTCTCTCCTCGAAGGTCAGGGCGTCCGCCAGGCACCACTGGACGCAGAGGGGCTCCTTGAGCGTCGGGTCGGATTCGCACATGTCGCACTTCAAGGGGAGATCGGAGTCCGGCTCCTTGAAGAAGTCACGGGACGGGCAGGAAGCCCGGCAGAAGGCGCACTCCGCGTACTCCTTGCCGCCGATGACGTACTTGTCCCGGCCCGCGCACTCGGCCGCGGTGTATTCGCCGGCGTAGACGGGTATGTAGATGTCCGCCAGCGGCTCGCGAATGACGCGAACGCGCGCCCGCGCCGGATTGGTGCTGCTGTAGCGCGGCGAGGCGTGAGAGGCGGAGCAGATCACCTCGCAGGCGCGGCAGCCGTTGCACTTGTCGACGTTGATCTTGATGGTCTTGATGGTCTTGGGCTTGCTCTTCTCGGAGGTCACGCGGCGCCTCCCTTGCTCGAGCCTGGCGGCGACTGGCTCGCTGCCTCGCCCGGCAGGATGCCGCGCTTCTTGAAGTCCTCGGTCACGTAATCCAGGTCGAGTTCATGCAGCGTCTCGTGCGTGGGGACCCCGTCCAGGTTCCAGCCCTTGAACTTGTAGTACTCGTCCAGGAGCTTCTTCTCGAGCTCGGGGAAGCGCTTCCTCCAGTGGTCCTCGGGGGGCTTCTCATCCTCTCGCGTCAGGCCCCTGCGAATGTTGTTGGCGCGCACCAGAGTGCGATTGCGCTTGGTGACGTGATTGAGTTTGGCTTCGTCCAGGTCGAGCCCGGCGCCGCAGGAGATGAGCTTGGGGAGGATGTGGATGTGGAAGGGCGGCTTGAGAGGGAACGAGGAGAGGCCGGCGCACATGCCGGTGGCGTCGTCGATGTAGTGCATCTTCTCCTGCCAGTGCACGATCTCGCAGGTGGCATCCACGGGCGGGTACTGGGGAATGGACTTCTCTCCGCGCAGCTCCCATTCCACGAACCACTGCTTGAACCTCTCGTCGGGCACCTGTTCCCAGTCCGCGGCGAACGCCTCGCGCTCCGCTCTCGTCTCGAAGGGCGCCTGGGGGAAGTTGCCCTCGATTTGCGTGATGTTGGCCTTCTCCCCGGTGCAGTACATGAGGAAGTAGATCGGGTTGAGCATTCCGAGCTTGAGCGGGAGCTGCTCGGTCTTCTTGATGTTGTTGTGGGCGTACTCCTCCGCGCCCTTGCCGATCTCCTTGGCCGCCCAGTAGGTGCCGTTGGCGAGGATGTCTCCGATTCCCTCCCGGCGGACGATCCTGTCGAGCAGCCAGTAGAACTTGCCCTCGTTGTCGGCCGGCAGTCCCGGCATGTCCTTCTCGGTCAGGATGCCGGCCTCGAGCAGTTCCAGGGCGAAGGCCATGGTCTGCGGGGCGGAGAATGCGTCGACGCCGTGCTCGGTGGCCTTCTGGGCGATTCTCAGGCCGAAGTTGAGGTCGGAGAAGGCGGCCATGGTGTAAGTGAGCTTGGAGAAGCACTTCATCATGTAGGAGCACATGCGCGTGTCGACGGAGATGGCCGCGCCGCACTTCATCGGGCAGTTGTAGCAGCTCAGCAGGCGCGTGCGCATGGTCTCCATGGTGCCCGTCCACGCCGCCTTGACGTCGTCGGTCCAGAAGTCCTTGCGGCGGTGGCGGGCGTTGCCCCAGGCGAAGTTCTCCGTGTGCCACTTCTCGTCGTGGATCGCCATCTCCTGCGGTGACCCGAGCCCGGCGAGAATGGGCATGACCCCGGGAATCGGGTTCTTGGCGCGCACCCTTATGAACTGCAGCGCCTCGTTGCACATCTGCAGGAACTCGGCCGGCCGGGCGACGTTGACGTCCTGCGAGCCCTTGACGGCCACGGCCTTGAGGTTCTTGTCTCCCATGACGGCGCCCACGCCCAGGCGGCTGGCGCTGGAGCGGCCCTGCTCGATGGAGGCGAAGAAGACCCGGTTCTCTCCGGCCAGGCCGATGGACGAGACCTGCGCGTGGGGCTCGTTCAGCTCCTGGCGAATCAGCTCGGCGGTCTCGAGCGAGCCGAGCCCGCGCAGGCGCGAGGCGTCGCGTATTTGCACCTTGTCGTCATTGATCCACAGGTAGACCAGCTCGGGCGACCTGCCGCGCACCACCAGCTTGTCGTAGCCGGCGAGCTTCAATTCGGGTCCCCAGAAGCCGCCCATCATGGAGAAGGCGAAGAGCCGGGTTTGCGGCGAGATGCAGGAGACGACCGTGCGGTTGCAGCCGGGGGCGGGCGTTCCGACCAGGAGACCCGTGCCGAAGACGAGCAGGTTGTCAGGTGAGAAGGGCTCCACCTCCGGGGGAACCCGGTCCCAGAACAACTTGGCGTTGGTGCCGAGCCCGCCGAGGTGAAGCTCGGTCAGCCGCGGGTCCGTGGGCACCCTCTCGATGCTTCCCCGGGTGAGATCGACCTCGAGATTGAACCCTGTCTCTGCGTACCTCATTCGGTCTCCCTGCGGCCATCGCCGGAGGCGGAAGCGGTATACCCGTCGAGGAAGAGCGCGGTCTGTTGCGCCGCGAGGTCGTCGAGGCTCACGCGGATGCGGTCGGGGTCATACCACTGGTAGAACCAGTTCAGCATGCCGAACAGGTTGGCCGTGGCGAGCCACGAACCGAGGGGAACCCCGTGCCTTGGCCGCAGCTCCTTGACCAAACCGTGGACGGCCTCGAAGTAGGAGCGGCGGCGTTCGCGCACGTCGTCGTATGCTTCGCCTTCGAGCGTCTCGAGCTCGCGGGCGCACACTTTGAGCTTGTGCATGTTCTCGCCGAAGTGGCGCACGTGATTGCGTATGGCCGCGGCGAGACGCTGGCGCGGGTCGACCAGGCCATCCAGGCTGTTCTCCAGCCCGCGCAAGAGCGAGTCGAACGTGTGCAGCTGGATCCAGTAGAGGAGCTCCTCCTTGCTCGCCACGTAGTGGTAGATTCCCGCGAGGCTGACCCGGGCTTCGGCGGAAACGCGCCGCATGGAGGCCTTGTCGTACCCGACCGCGCAGAAGACCCTCGCCGCCGCGTCCAAGAGGTGGAGCCGCTTGCCGTCGAAGGCCGGGGTCCGTTTGCGCGCGGTTTGAAGTGGCAGCATCGTGGCCCGTTCGAACGTCCGTTCGAGTGAACTCCAAGGGAAACGTACTGGGTGGCGGGCGAAGTGTCAACCGCTCTGCCCGCGGCGGGGGCCCGGTTTCGGCGGCTGCGCGGGATGGAGAAACACGCGCAAGTGGCGATAGACATAAGATACTATTGCCAAATAAGTTGCTGCGAACACCTTCGTGGCGGAGCGCGGTCGGCGGAGTGAACATGGACATCCTCAGCTCCATCGGAAACACGTCGCTGGTCCGACTTCGCCGGGTCGTCCCGCCGAGTTGCGCGGAGGTCCTGGTGAAGCTCGAGTCGGAGAACCCGACCGGCTCCATGAAAGACCGCATGGCGGAGGCCGTGATTTCTCGCGCGGAAGATGACGGCCGGCTGAAGCCCGGGGGCACGGTCGTCGAGTACACGGGCGGCAGCACCGGCGCGTCGCTGGCGCTGGTGTGCGCGGCCAAGGGCTACCGCCTGCGCATCGTCAGCTCGGACGCGTTCAGCCGGGAGAAGCTCGATCACATGACGGCGCTCGGGGCGGAGCTGACGCTCGTCCGGAGCGAGGACGGCCTGACCACGAAGAAGCTGATCCTCGACATGATCGAGGCCGCGCGCGCTCTCAGCCGGGAGCCGGGCTGCTTCTGGACGGACCAGCTCCACAACCACGACAGCATCGCGGGCTACCACGCGCTCGGCGAAGAGATCTGGAGGCAGACGGAGGGGAAGATCGACGCCTTCGTGCACTGCGTGGGTACGGCGGCTTCCTCGCGCGGGGTCGCCACCGTGCTGAAGCGCTGCAAGCCGAGCGTCCGGGTCGCGGTCGTGGAGCCGGCGGAGTCGCCCGTGCTGGGGGGAGGCGCGGCTGGACCGCACAGGATCGAGGGAGTCGGAGTCGGCTTCGTGCCGCCGCTCTACGAGCCGGCGCTCGTGGACGAGATCGTGCCGGTGAGAACGGACGACGCCAAGGACATGGCGAGGCGCCTCGCGCGCGAGGAGGGGCTGTTCGCCGGAACGTCCTCGGGAGCGAACGTCGTGGCCGCGATCCGCGTGGGGGAGCGGCTCGGCTCGGGCGCCAGGGTGGTCACGCTGCTGGCCGACTCCGGCCTGAAGTACCTGAGCACCGACGTCTACCGGAGAAGGTGAGGCGTGCCATCGATCGCCGGGGAGCCGAAAAGCGCCGCGAGGCCTCTCAACGGGGCTTGAGCTTGTCGCCCAGCCAGGTGGCAAGGGTCTCGAGGAACTCCGCGTCCACGGGCCTTTCGGTGAAGTACTCCGCCAAGGTCGACTTCTCGCCTTCCACCTTCTTGAAGAGGTGGTCGAGGCCGGGGAATACGTGGAGCTCGTGATCCCGATGCTCCGCGTGGTCGAGGGCGGCCGCGAGGGGCGCGGCGTCCTTCTCCGGGGAGACCTGGAAGTCGAGAGCCCCCTGCAGGACGAGCACGGGGCACTGGACCCGACCGAGATTCTCCACGGGGTCTTGCCGCGCGTGGTCCTGCAGCCACTTCCGGTTGGCGAGGAGCGCGCGGAACTCCTCGGGCAGGTCCGCGGGGTCGATCTCCCCCTCGCCTGCGACCCGCTCCAGGTTGCGGCGCACCTCCGCCAGCATCTCGGCGCGCTCCTCGCCGGCGACTCCCGCCGCGTCCAGCGCCAGCGCGTTCTGGTCGACGATCACGTCCACCAGCGACCGGCCGGTGGAGGCCATGAGCACGATCGCCGCGATGCGCGGCCGCGTCGCCGCGAGGAGCGGCGCGGTGATCCCGCCTTCGCTGTGTCCGATCAGGGCGACGCGGTCGGGATCGACGTCATCCTGCTCGAAGAGGAAGTCGACGCAGGCCAGGGCGTCAGCCACGAGGTCGTCGTACCCGAGGTTCGACATGGGCCCGGCGCTGCCGCCCGCGCCGCGGTCGTCCACCCTGAGGACCAGGAAGCCGGCCGCGGTGAGATGGTCGAGGATCTCGTGCGTGCCGGTGTCGACTCCCGAGGAGAAGCCGTTGCGGTCCTGCAGGCCGGAGCCGGAGATGAAGAAGACCGCCGGCAGCCGCCCCTCTGCCTCCTTCGGCTTCGTCACCGTGCCGGCGATCGTGACGTCGCCCCGCACGATCGCCACGTCCCGGCTCGAGAAGCGCTCGTCGGGCCTTCTCGGGGCCGGCGCCTCGATCTCGAAAGCCTCGACCGGCTCGTCGCTCCGCCGGATGACCAGCTTCTGCGCCGCCACCTCCAGCCGGATCAGTCGGCCCGCGTCGCTCAAGTGAATGGTCTCGCCGAACGAGTCCTCGAGCACGACGCCCTTCACCGTGCGGCCGTCGATCTCCTCGGCGAACTCATCCACCCGATTGAACCGGTAGGGGATCACCCGCAGCACGTTGGTCGAGACGAGATCGACGGTCCGGACCGTCTCGTCGATCGGCGCCGCGAGCGCCAGCAGGACCTCGAAGTAGCCGATGAAGTTGTTGGCCTGGAGGAACACCGTCTCCGGCAGGTCGATCTCGACATCCCTCACGGCCCCACCCTGGACCAAGTGCACCGCGGCCTTCCGCGCCGCGACCGTGATCTCGACGCGCGACGTTGACACGCCCGCCTTGGCGTCGAGGACGTGCCGCAGCGGCCGCCCCGAGTCATCGGTCCAGAGCTCGGCCTGGTAGCGCTGCTCGACCGGCAGGGGGCCGCTTGGCGCCAGCCGGGTGCGCGCGGAGAAATGATGGGCCGTGAGCCCGAGGAGGCTCGTGGGCCCCTCGTAGCGCTGCCAGTGTTCGCCGATGCGCTTGCCGCCGGATTCGAAGATCCAGACGGCCTCCTCGCCCGGCTGGTAGAGGTCGCCGACCTTGCGGCCGGCCGTTTGCGCCGCGGCCAGGGCGCACGGGAGGACTGCGATCAGCAGGGCAAGCGAGCCGAGAACGCGACGCATACTCACCTCCGCACGGGGGCACTGGTCGCCTCTGGGCGCCTGCCCCGTTTCAGCCGTCGAGGCGCTTGCCGAACGTCAGGCGCGGATCGCCCGGCCGGTAGGCGTCGGGCACGCAGCCGACGAGGGTGTAGCCGCAGGCCAGGTAGAAGGCGCGCGTGGCCGCGTACATCGGCGAGCCGGAGGTCTCGGCCAGGAGCCAGCGGCCGCCCGCCTCGCTCACCATGCGCTCGGCGCGCGCGATGAGGAAGCGGCCCAGGCCGGAGCCCTGGAGCGCCGGGTCCACCGCGATCCAGTAGAGGTCGTAGGTGGCGTCCGTGAGCGGCACCAGGCCGTGGGTGGAGAAGCCGACAGGCCGGCCCTCGCGCTCGGCCACGATCGTCACGTAGCCAGACTTCACGCCGTCGCGGATCTCCTCCTCGAGGACCTCGCGGCCCACGTCGACCTCGTCGTCGCGGAACACCTTGGTCCTGGCGAGGATCTCCACCAGAGGCTCGAGGTCGTCGCGCCGCAGCCCGCGCAGCTCCGCGGGCGGCCCGGCGCTTCGCGGCTTCAGCCGCAGCGGCGCGGCCGGGGCGCGGCGCCCGCGCGCGCGGCCCGCGGCCGCCTGCGCCAGGCGCACGGCGAAGTCCTGGAAGCGGATGCCCGCGACCTCGAGCGCCCGGTCGAAGCCCGCGTCCGGACCCAGGTCGGGATTGGCGTTCACCTCCAGGATCCAGGGCTCGCCCGCGGTGTCCACCCGCAGGTCGATGCGCGCGTAGTCGCGGCAGCCGCAGGCCGCGAACGCGCGTAGCGCCAGGTCTTCCATGCGCCGCGCCAGCGACGCGTCCACCTCGGCCGGGCACCTGGGCGGCGTGTCCCGGCACTCGGCGCTCTCCGGGTCCCACTTGGCGTCGTAGCTCACGATCGCCCACTTGCTCAAATCGCGGCGGTCGAACACGATCTCCGCGAGCGGCAGGACGCGCGCCTCGTCTAGTTCGACGATGGCCGCGTTGAACTCGCGGCCGGGGACGAAGCGCTCGATCAGGACCTCGCCGAAGCGCTCGGCCACGGAGTCGACCTGACGGCGCAGGGCCTGCAGGTCCGTGACCACGCTCTTCTGCTCGAGGCCCAGGCTGGCGTCCTCGCCCGCGGGCTTGACGATGAGCGCGCCCGCGCGCAAGGCCTCAGCGATCTCGCGCTCGGGGAGCGCCGCGCCCGGGCGGATCCAGAAGAAGTCGGGCGTCGGCAGCCCCGCCCCGCGGAGCAGCAGCTTGGTCCGCGCCTTGTGGCGGGCCAGCGCCAGGCACTCGGGAGTCGAGCCCGTGTACCCCAGCCCTGCTGCCTCCAGCCAGGAAGCGACCCACGGCTCGCCCTCGGCCAGGCCGGCGAAGGACTCGCACAGGTTGAAAACCGCGTCGGGCAGCGGCCCGGCGCGCAGCGCCTCGAGATCGCGCAGGTCGTCCCCGACGCTGATCGTGCGCACCGAGTGGCCAGCCGCGCACAGCACGTCGGCGAAGGCCGACACGGAGTCCATGACGCCGCGCTCGGCGGCTGCTTCCGGATGCCCGGGCGCGAGCAGCGGCCGGTTGTGGATCACGGCGATGGAGAGCGTCGGCATCTAGCGTGAAGTCCTCGCCACCGCGGCGTCCAGGATGCGGCCGATGAGGTCGCGGTAGGGCACCCCCATGGCTTTGGCGATCATCGGCAGGTCGCCGTACTCCGGCGACAGGCCGGGCAGCGGGTTGGCCTCGAGGAAGTACGGCACTCCGTCCCGCACGCGAAAGTCGATGCGCGCCACGTCGCAGAGGCCCATGGCCTGGAAGGCGGAAAGCGCGGCCCGTTCCACGGCCGCGAGCTGGGCGGCCGGCAGGCGCGGCGGGCACTGGTATTCGACCTGGCGCTTCCAGTCGCGCTTCACCTCGAGGTCGTAGACGAAGCGCTGGCGCGGCTGGCGCGGAACCACGCGCATCATCCCGAGCACGCGCGCCGGGCGGTTGCCGAGCACGCCCACCGTGATCTCGTCGCCGTGGATGAACTCCTCGACGAGCGCCGGCTGGCGATAGGCCGCCAGGCAGCGTTCGATCACCGCGGCCAGGGCGCTCGGCTCCTCCACCACCGAGTCCGGCAGGATTCCCTTGCTCGATCCCTCCCAGGCCGGCTTCACGATCACGGGCAGGGGCAGGGCGGCCAGCTCGGCCGCGTGGTCCGCGGCGCGCTCGCGCACCAGCACCCAGCGCGCGGTGGGAACGCCGGCGCTCGCGACCACGCGCTTGGAGCAGTCCTTGTCGAGCGTGAGGGCCAGCCCCAGGGGATCGGAGCCGGAACAAGGGATGCCGATGAGCTCGAGGAACGCCGGCAGGCGCGCCTCGCGGCCGCGGCCGGCGCCCAGCCCCTCGGCGATGTTGAACACCAGGTCCGGCCGCGGGCCGGCGAGGAAGGCGCGCACCGCCTCCTCGCCGTCGCCGTAGCGCACGACCTCGTGGCCGAGGGAGCGGAGCGCCTCCTCGATGGACGCGATGGTTTCCGGGGGATCGAACTCTTCTTCGACGTCGTCCGTCGCGCCGCCCGCGGAGGGGGCGCGCATGTCGAAGGTCAGCCCGATCCTCATGACCCGGTCACGCCTTCGGCCTGGCGGCGCGCCGGCGCCGCAGGCGCGGCATCCCCTCCGGCAGCAGGAAGCGCCCGTTGCCCGTGACCAGGTTGCAGACGCCGAGCTGCGCGGGCTTGTCGTCGCGCGAGACCACGGCGTCCTCGGGCTCGTAGCGGAAGAGCATGCCTTCGTAGTTGCGCAGCACCACCGCGCCTTCGCCGGCGGAGACCAGGTAGTTGGGCATGATCGGGATCTTGCCCGCGCCGCCCAGGCCGTCCACCACGTAGGTCGGCACGGCCAGGCCGGACACGTGCCCGCGCAGGCCCTCGATGATCTCCATGCCCTTCCAGATCGTCGTGCGGAAGTGGCCGTTGCCGATCACCGGGTCGCAGTGGAACAGGTAGTAGGGCCGCACCTTGATGCGCAGGAGCGCCCGCACCAGCTCGCGGTAGACCTCGACCGAGTCGTTCACGCCCTTCAGCAGCACCGAATGGTTGTTCACCGGGATGCCCGCGTTCACCAGGGCGCGCACGGCGCGCGCCGATTCCGGCGTGACCTCGCGCGGGTGGTTGAAGTGCGTCTGGATCCAGACCTTGCCCACGGATTGCAGCAGCTGGACGAGCGACGAGTCGAAGAGCCTCTGCGGCAGGGTGACCGGCACGCGCGACCCGACGCGGATGACGTCCACGTGCGGGATGGCGGCGAAGGACTCCAGGAACCAGCGCAGCCGCGCCGGCGGCAGCATGAGCGGGTCGCCGCCGGAGAGGATGACGTCGTGGATCTCGCCGTGCTCCTGGACGTAGCGCACCATGCGCCGCTCGTCGCGCGTCGGGCCCTTCCAGCCGTCGCGCGCGATGGTGACGCGCTTGCGCGTGCAGAAGCGGCAGTACATCGAGCACAGGGGCGTGGTCAGGACGAGGACGCGGTCCGGGTAGCGGTGCGTGAGGCCCGGGACCGGGCAGTCCTTGTCCTCCTCCAGCGGGTCCTCCTGCTCGAGCGCCGACTCGTTCTCCTCCTCGACCGACGGCACGGACTGCCGCCGGATGGGGTCCTGCGGGTCATCGGCGTCGATGAGCGAGAAGTAGTACGGAGGAATGGTCAGCTTGAAGCTCTGCTCCATCCGTTCGAGACGCGCGCGTTCGGCGGTCGGGAAGTGGAGGAGTCGGGCGAGCTGGCCGATGGAGGTGATGGAGTAGCGGAGCTGCCACTTCCAGTCGTCCCACAGCTCGGTCGGGATGTTCGCCCAGGAAGGGTGGCGGCGGGGGCGAACCCGCTCGCTGAGGGAGGGAAGGGACAGTGGGTCAGGATCGTCGGACGGGCTCGAGCAGGTCTCGCTCCCGCCAGACACGGTAGCCACAGAGCCGGTTCCGCTCATGTTCATGGAGAGGTGCTGACCTCATCTCCAGGGTTAGTGCTTCAGGCGTCCTCGCACCGAGCGAAGAGTCGAACCTGAAGTGTGCGTGGTTGTAGCCCTGCGCATCGGGTGCTGCAAGAGCAAGGCGAGGCAGTAGAAAAAATCCGTCAGATTCGTCGCGCTGGCGGTCCGGCCGATCAGCGCGGCCGGCCGAGCTTGCGGATTCCGGCGAGAACGCGCTCCGGCGTGGCGGGCAGCTCGTCGATGACGACCCCGGTGGCGTCGCGGATCGCGTTCAGGATGGCCGGGATGGTCGGCATGATGCCCCCCTCGCCGACCTCCTTGGCGCCGAAGGGCCCGTTCGGCTCGTGGCTCTCGACGATCAGGGCCTTGAGCTCGGGCGAATCGAGAGCCGTGGGGATCTTGTAGTCCGAGAGGTTGGGGTTCTGGATCCTCCCCCGGGCGTCGAACAGGACCTGCTCGTAGAGCGCTTCCCCGTGGCCCATCGACATCGACCCGTGCATCTGCCCCTCGACCTGGGTGCGGTTCACGGCCTGCCCGCAGTCGTGGGCGCCGGTGATCCTCAGCACCTTCACCTGGCCGGTCTCCAGGTCGACGGCCACCTCGGCCACCTGGGCGGAGCAGCCGTAGGCCGGGGAGGTGCCGACCGCGGCGCCTTTGAAGCCGCCGCCCAGGGGCGGCGGCCGGTACTGCCCGGTGCCGATGATCAGCCCGCGCTCGAGAAAGGCGAAGCGGGAGACCTCGCGGAAGGTCAGCGGCCCCTCGGCCGGCAGCCCGCCGAACCCGCGGTGCTCCTTCTGGAACTCGGCGCGGATCGCCTCGTTCAGGTAGGGCGCGCCGCGCAGGTGGAGGAGCCCGCGCACGAACGAGAAGTCCTCCGCGGGCTCGCCGGCGGCGCGCGCCAGCGCCTCGAGGATCTGGCGGAGCACGCTCTCGGCAGCCTCTTTCGCCGCGTGGCCGGTCATGAGCGTGGTGCGGCTGGAGTAGGCGCCGAGGTCGAGCGCCAGGTCGGTGTCGCCCGAGAAGACCGTGACCAGGTCGAGCGGAATGCCCAGGGCCTCGGCCGTGATCGTGGCGAGCATGGTGTCCGAGCCCTGGCCGATCTCCGCGGCGCCGGAGAGCACGTGCACGCCGCCGCCGTTCTCGTCCACGCGCACGCGCACCGTGCAGTGCGGGGTGCGCGAGCGGTAGATCGGGTAGCCGGCGCCGGACACGAAGAAGCCGCAGGCCATGCCGATGCCGCGCCCCGCGGGCCGCCGCTCAAGGCGTTTCTCGTCCCAGCCGCAGTCCGCCCGCACCGCCTCGATGCACTCGCGCATGCCCAGGCTCGACATGTTCAGGTCGTTGCAGGTCACGTCGCCGGCCTGCATCACGTTCTTCAGGCGCAGCTCGATCGGGTCCATGCCGATCTCCTCGGCCAAGAGGTCGAGCTGCTGCTCGAACAGGGCGCGCGCGTGCACCGCGCCGTGGCCGCGCTGCGCCCCGCAGGCCGGCTTGTTCGTGACCACGCGCCAGCCGTCGTACTTCATGTTGGGCAGGCGGTAGGGCCCGCCGAGCAGGCTGCCGGAGTAGTAGACCGTGGCGATGCCGAAGCTGGCGAAGGCGCCGCCGTCCAGGACCGCCCGGTGCTCGAGGAAGACGAGCGTCCCGTCGCGGCGGATGCCGGTCTCCATCTCGTGGCGGAACTGGTGGCGCGCCCGGCCGTGCAGGAAGACCTGCTCGCGGCTGAAGACGGTCTTGACCGGCCGGCCGGTGGCGCGCGCCAAGAGGCAGGTGGCGATCTCCATGCTGCTCGCCGAGGCCTTGGGCCCGAAGCCGCCGCCCACGTAGGGCTTGACCACCCGCACGCGGTGCTCGGGCAGGCCGAGGACCATGGCGAGCGTGCGCTGCACGTAGTGCGGGGTCTGCGTGGCGCTCCACAGGGTGAGGCGGCCGGCGTGGTCGAACTCGGCGAGCGCGCACTGCGGCTCGAGGAAGGCGCCGCTCTGCATCTTGGAGGTGAACGTGTCCTGGCGGATGACCTCGGCCTGGCCGCGCGCGCGCGCCACGTCGCCGAACTCCTGGTGCACCTCGGCGCAGATGTTCCCCGGGTACATGTCGTGGAGCTTGGGGGCGCCCGGGGCCATGGCCGCGGGCGCGTCCAGGACCGCCTCGAGCTCCTCGTACTCGACCTCCACCAGGGCGGCGGCCGCGAGCGCCGTCTCGGCGTCGACGGCCGCCACGGCCGCCACCTCGTCTCCCGCGTAGCGCACCTTGTCCTGCGCGAGCACGGTCTCGTCGTAGCGCGCCGGGCTGACGCCGAAGCGCACTTGCGGCACGTCCTTGCCGAGGAGGACCGCCTTCACGCCCGGCAGGCGCAGGGCCCGGTCGGCGTTCACGCGCACGATGCGCGCGTGCGCCAGGGGGCTGTGCACCAGGGCGCCGAAGAGCATGCCCGGCCGCTTCAGGTCGGCGGCGTAGAGCGCGCGGCCCGTGACCTTGTCGCGGGCGTCGACGCGCGGGGCGCGGCCGCCGAGCACCTGGAACTCCCTGCTCATGGGCCCCTCCGCGCCGCGCGCCGGATCGACTCGACGATCTTCTGGTAGCCGGTGCAGCGGCACAGGTTGCCGGCGATCGCCTCGCGGATCTCCTGCTCGCTGGGATCGGGATTGGCGGCGAGCAGGCTCGTCGCCGCGAGCAGCATGCCGGGCGTGCAGAAGCCGCACTGCACGCCTCCCTCCTCGACGAAGGCCTGCTGCAGCGGGTCGAGCTGGCCCTCCCTGGCCAGGCCCTCGACCGTGACCACCTCGCGGCCCTCGGCCTGGAGCGCGAGCACCAGGCAGGAGGAGACCGGCAGGCCGTCGAGCAGCACCGTGCACGCCCCGCAGTCGCCTTCCCCGCAGCCCTCCTTGGCGCCGGTCAGGCCGAGGTCGTCGCGCAGCATCTCCAGCAGCGTGCGGTTGGGGGGGACCGCGGTCTCCACCGGCTCGCCATTCACGCGCAGGCGGATCAGGCGCTTCATTGGCCGCCTCCGGCGGAGGCCAGGGCCGCGGCCAGGGCGCGGCGCACCAGCACCGCGACCATCTCGCGGCGGTAGGCGGCGCTGGCGCGCAGGTCGTCGATGGGGCGCGCCTCGCGCGCGGCTGCGGCCGCGGCCGCCGCGAGCAGCTCCTCGCGCGGCTCTCGGCCGGCGAGCAGGCTCTCGGCGGCGCGCGCGCGGAGCGGCACGGGCGCCACCGAGCCGAGCGCGATGCGCGCTTCGAGGACGATGCCTCCGGGCCGGTCGAGCGTGATCCTGGCGGCGGCGCTGGCGATGGCGATCTCGAGCGCGGCGCGCTGCCCGAGCTTGAAGAAGGCGCTGCCCGAAGAGCCCGCGGGCAGCTCGATCTCGACCGCGACGAGCAGCTCGTCCAGCCGCAGGGCGCTCGCGCCTGGACCCGTGAAGAAGTCGTGGAGCGGCACGGAGCGCTCTCCTCCAGTGCTCTCGAGCCGGACGCTCGCGTCCCAGGTGAGGAGCGGCGGAGCCGTGTCGGCGCAGGGCCGGGCGCTCGCCAGGTTGCCGCCGAGCGTAGCCAGGTTGCGGATGAGCGGCGAGCCCACCGCGCGCGCGCCCGCGGCCACGTTCGCGCAGGCCTCGCGAAGGAGCGGGTCGGCGGCGATCTCCGTCATGGTCGCGAGCGGGTCGATGGTGAGCCGCGCCCCGTCCCGCGCCACGGCCGGCCGGCCGGCGCGCAGCCGGCGGATGGAGACGACCCGCTGCGGGCAGAGGAGTCCGCGCTTCATCCTGACCAGGAGGTCCGTGCCGCCGGCGAGGAGCGCCGCCTCCGGGCCGGCGCCGGCGAGCATGCGGCAGGCCTCCGCGGCGCTTTCGGCTTCGGCGAACTCGAACATCGGCAGGCGCATGGCTGCACGTCCTCGGCCGCTTGTGCGCCGGTAATCGTCCTGTTACGGTCGGCGAGCGGATGCGGATCCTTCTTAACGGCTTCGAGCGCGATGTTCCAGCGGGCATGACCGTGCTGGAGCTGCTCGAGGCCGAGGGCGAGCCGCTCCGGCAGGTGCTCGTCGACCGCAACCACGTCCACGTTCGGCCCGACGAATACGCCAGGGTCGTGCTTGTCGAGGGGGATCGCGTCGAGGTGGTGCGTCCCCTGTTCGGGGGGTAGCGCCCGCTGCGCGCGGCGGCTGTGCCGGCGCAAAGGACCGAGGTTGCCATGAAGTTCGCGTCGTTCGGCAGGATCGCGTTCTGGCTGATCGTGGCCGCTCTCGCCGCGATCGGCGTCTACCGCTTCAAGTTCGCTCGCGTGCCGGTGACGAAGGTCGAAGCGCAGGCCGGGCTCATCGTCGCCGAGACCATGGGAACGGGCACGCTGGAGGCGCGCGTCAAGACCACGATCAGCCCGCGCATCCAGGAGCGGCTGGCCGAGGTGCTGATGGACCAGAACGACGTGGTCAAGGCCGGCCAGCTCCTGGCGCGGCTGGATGACGGCGAGCTCAAGCAGCAGGTCGAGGTCGCCACCGCCTCTCTCGCCTGGGCGCGCGCCAGCGTCGAGCGGGTCAAGGCCGAGGAAGTGCGCGCGCAGGCGGTCCTGCAGCAGGCGAAGGTGAACCAGAAGCGCGTGGCCGAGCTGCAGGCCGGGGACATCGCCTCGGAGGGCGAGCTGGACAAGGCGATGGAGCAGTTGAACGTGGCCGAGGCGGACGTGAAGCGCGCCCAGGCCGCCATCGTCGAGGCCGACTACCAGGTGAGAACCGCCGAAGAGAACTTGCGCTACCAAGAGGAGCGCCTCGGCTTCACCCGGATCGTCAGTCCCTATGACGGGATGATCGTGCGCCGCGACCGCGATCCCGGCGGCGTGGTGGTGCCGGGCGGCTCGCTGCTGCAGCTCATCTCCACGGACGAGATCTGGGTCTCGGCGTGGGTGGACGAGGTCGCCGCGGCCGCGCTCGCGCCCGGCCAGCCGGCCCGCGTGGTCTTCCGCTCGGAGCCGGGCAGGAGCTACACCGGCGAGGTGGCGCGTCTCGGGCGCGAGACGGACCGGGAGACCCGCGAGTTCCTGGTGGACGTGCGCGTGAAAGCTCTGCCAATGAACTGGACGGTCGGCCAGCGTGCCGAGGTGTACATCGAGACCGGGCGCAAGCCGCAGGCCGTGGTCGTTCCCCAGGGGTTCGTCCAGTGGCGCGGCGGCAAGCCCGGAGTCTTCGTCAGCGCTGGCGGCAAGGCGCGCTGGCGCGCGGTCTTGCTCGGCCTGCGCGGCCAGGACGTGGTCGAGATCGCGGAGGGTGTGGCAGCGGGCGAGGTTCTGGTCAAGCCAGCCGAGGCCAAGGTGGAGCTTGCCGACGGCCAGAGGGTCGCCGCGCCGTGAACCTGGCCATCAGGGACATCCGCCACAACGGCGGCCGGTTCGCGCTGACGGCGGTCGGGGTCGGCCTGCTGCTGATGATCGTCATGGGCATGGGGGGGATCTATCGCGGGCTGATCCGCGAGGCGACGCTCCTCGTGGACAAGATCGGCGCGGACCTCTGGATCGTGCAAGGGGGCACGCGCGGACCCTTCGCCGAGGTCTCCCGCATCCCCGCGGACCTCGAGGACCGGGCCCGCGGCGTGCCGGGAGTGGCCAGTGCTCAGCGGTTCGTGTCGCACACCATCCAGCGCGAGCATCGGGGGCGGCGGCTGCGCCTGGTAGTGCAAGGGCTCGGCTGGCCCGAGGACCGCGGCGACTGGCTGCCGCTGGTCGCGGGCCGGCCTCTCGGGCAGGCGCACTACGAGATGATCGCGGACCGCTCGCTGGGCCTGGCGCTGGGCGAGGAGCTGAAGCTCGGCAAGGACGCCTACCGGGTCGTCGGCCTGACCAAGGGAATGACGGGCACGGCAGGGGACGGCCTGGGCTTCTTCAGCGCCAGCGACGCCGCGGCCATCCAGTTCGACGTGCCCGGGGAGGCGACGCGCCTGGAGCGCCAGGCCCGGCGCGCGCGCGCCGAGGCCCTGGACGTCGGGCAGGTCTCGCCGCTCCTGCTCGAGCGCGCGGCTGGCCCGGCCAGCGGAATCCCGGCCTTGGCGCCGCCGCGGGTGAGCGCCGTCACGGTCACGCTGCAGGCCGGCGTGGACGCGGCTCGGGTGGCGGCGACCTTCGCGACCTGGCCGGACATCACCGTGTACACCCACCGGCAGCAGGTGGATCTCCTGCTCTCGGGCATGGTCGACCGCTCGCGGCGGCAGCTGGGCTTGTTCCGCGCGCTGCTCATCGTCATTTCGACGATCATCATGGCGCTCATCATCTACACGCTGACGCTCGACAAGGTCCACGACATCGCGCTGCTCAAGCTCATCGGGGCGCGCAACCGCGTCGTGGTCGGGTTGATCCTGCAGCAGTCGCTCTTGATCGGCGCGCTCGGCTACGGTCTGGCCTACTGGCTGGGCAAGTTCGCGTTTCCGCTGTTCCCCAGGTTGGTCGTGGTCGAGCAGGGCGACCTGCTGGCGCTGGCCGGCATCGTGCTGGCGATCTCGGTCGTGGCCAGCCTCCTCGGCATCGGAAAGGCCATGAGCGTGGAACCGGGCAAGGTCCTGGCATGATGGGCGAGGTGGACTGTGGCGCGCCGGCCATCGAGGCCTTCGGGCTGAGGAAGGTCTACGGCAGCGGCGACACCGAGGTTTTGGCGGTGAGCGACGTGTCGCTGCGCGTGGAGCGCGGCGAAGTGGTGGCGCTGCTTGGTCCGAGCGGCGCGGGCAAGACCACGCTGCTCCTGGCCATCGGCCTCATCAGCCGCCCGACCTCGGGCCGGATCGAAATTGGCGGCGTGCCGGTGATGGACGGAGCCCGCCCGCTGGTGAACCTGGCGGCCTTCCGGCGCCGCCATCTCGGCTTCGTCTTCCAGAAAGCGAACCTGATCCCCTTCCTGAGCGCGCGCGAGAACGTCCAGGTGGCTCTCGAGATCAACGACGTTCCCGCGCGCCTGGCGCGCAGGCGCGCGCTGGACCTGCTGGAGTATCTCGGCATGGCCGACCGCGCCCGCTACCTGCCGGAGGCGCTCTCCGGCGGCCAGCAGCAGCGCGTGGCCGTGGCGCGCGCGCTGGCCAACGGGCCGAGCCTGGTTCTCGCGGACGAGCCGACCGCGGCCCTGGACAGCCAGCGCGGCCGCCAGGTGATGGAGCTGTTTGCCAAGGTCGCGCACGAGCGCGGGGCGGGAGTGGTCGTCGTGACCCACGACCACCGCTCGCTCGACGTGTTCGACCGCGCCTTCGAGATGGAAGACGGACGGCTCTGCGCCCCGGACAGCACGCGGCAGCGACCGGGCGTTACGACCTGAGGAAGTCGGCGACGTACTTGGCCGCGGTGAAGACGATGACGCCGGCCAGCATCCACTTGATGGTCCTGGCGGGCACGAACTTCTGGCAGCGCGCGCCGAGGTACATGCCGGCCGCTCCGCCCAGCCCGAACAGGCTTCCCAGCAGCCAGTCGGGAGCCACGGACATGCCGGGATGGAAGGGCGCCATGGCCTGGTAGAAGGCGACGCCGGCGATCGACGTGACGAAGGTCCCCATGAGCGCGGCGCCCGCCACGGTAGGGACCGGCAGCGCGAAGAAGGCCACGAGGAACGGAGCGATGATCGCGCCGCCGCCGATGCCGTAGATGCCTCCCACGATCCCCACGAGAAGACTGAGGACGAAGACGCCCCAGATCGAAACCGCGAAGGTCTGGCCCTGGAAGGTATAGCTGAGCCGTCTCGCATCGAGTCGGGCGGCGCGGACCGCCGCGGCGGCCGTTCCCGAGCGACGCCTGAGATCCTGGTCCGGGGGGCAGCCCGCGCCGCCGGCCGGTTTCCTCTTCAGCAGGTCCCGTATCAGTCTCGCGCCGATGTAGAGAAGGACGGCGGCGGCGAACAGCTTGAAGCGCCTTGGATCGGGCAGGTAGGTGATGCGGACGTAGGCGCCGGCGAAGACCCCGGGCAGCGTGCCGGCGATGACGACCCAAGTGAGCGGCCAGACCATCCTCCCTTCCTTCCAGTAGCGATAGACCCCGCTCGGGATGGCCACGACGTTGAACAACTGGTTGGTGGCGCTGACCGACGGGTTCGTGTAGCCGAGGAAGGACATCTGGAAGGGCAGGAGGAGGAAGGCGCCGGACACGCCGCCCATGGACGTGAAGAAGGAGATCGCGAGAGCGACGAGGGGGGGAATCCAGAGGGCGACCTCGATGCCGGCGGTGGGAAAGAACATCGCGACCTGCGCGGCGGGAGCGATTCGGAGGATGTTGACGGAAACGGCTGAGCGCTCGATCATACAAGGCGGCATGGGCATGGATGTCAAGGCGGACGGCGCGGGAGCGGCGCGGTGACGAAGAGCGCCAGTCCCTGGCTCTCGATCCCGGCGGAGGACTACGAGGGCCACATGGGCCAAGGCGGCGTGGGCCAGCTCTCGGCGCTGAGCCGCCTGTTCGCCGAGGCGTACGCCGCGCTCCGGCCCGGCCGGCTCGCCATTCTCGGCTGCGCCACGGGCAACGGCTTCGAGCACGTCGATCCGAAGGTCACGCGGCGCGCCGTGGGCGTGGACCTGAACCCTCGCTATCTGGAGATCGCGCGCTCCCGGCACGGCAGCCTCGGCGGCGTGCTGGAGCTGATCTGCGCGCGGCTCGAGGAGTGCGCCTTCGAGCCGGCGAGCTTCGACCTGATCTTCGCCGGCCTGATCTTCGAGTACCTGGACCCTGGGCCGCTCGTCGAGAAGATCGCCGGATGGCTCACTCCCGGCGGCGCATTCGTGGCCGTGCTGCAGGCCGCGAGCACGAACTCCCCGCTGGTGACGCCGACCGGCTTCACGAGTCTCGAGGCGCTCTCGGCGGTCATGCGGCTCGTCGTGCCCGCTGATCTCGATCGTCTGGCGCGCGCGGCCGGGCTGGAGCTAGTCTCTTGCTCCGAGGTGTCTCTGCGCTTTTCCAAGAAGTTTCTGGTGCGGACGTTCGAGCGGCCCGCGCGCGCGAGAGCCCGAGCATGAGCAAGAAGTCGCTGATCCGCCTGGACGTGCTCCGGCCATCCGCCTGCC
The DNA here is from genome assembly GCA_016213895.1 of Planctomycetota bacterium. GTDB lineage: Bacteria > Planctomycetota > B15-G4 > B15-G4 > JADJEK01 > JACQZJ01. The sequence continues at coordinate 50,488 of JACQZJ010000131.1, forward strand.
GCTCCGTGCTGCGGGCGCGCTGGTTCCCGGTTGCGCTGCAGGTCCTCGCGCTCCTCGCGGTCGTCGGACTGGCCTGGATCGGCTTCAGCGTCGGGCCGGACCGCCCGGCGAGCGAGCTGCTCACCCTGCGCAAGACGAACATCACGACCCTCGTGGTCTGGGGCCTGTGGTGGCCCGGGCTGATCGCCCTCACCCTGCTCTTCGGCCGCGTCTGGTGCACGGTCTGCCCCATGGAGCTGGTCCACCGCCTGGGGGACGCGGCCGGCCGCGGGCTCGCGCTGCGGCGTCCGCCCCTCGGCCCGTTCCTGCGCGCCGGCTGGATGACGCTCCTCGCCTACTTCCTGCTGCAGGTGCTCGTGGCCGGCGCCGCGCTGCACAGGAATCCGCACTACACGGCGTGGCTGCTGGCGGCGCTCTTCCTCGTGGCGTTCGCCAGCGGCCTCGTGTTCCGCGGGGGCCGCGCCTTCTGCGCCGGTTTCTGCCCCGCGTCCGCGCTGCTCTCCGTGTACGGCCGCTTCACGCCCGTGCAGCTCGAGAAGCGCGACGCCGCCGCCTGCGAGGAGTGCCGGGACCGCCAGTGCGTCGCCGCGAAGAACCGCGCGCGCTTCGACCGGCGGAGCTGTCCCTCGTACCTCCGGCCCTACGAGCGCGCGCCGTCGGACGGCTGCGTCCTTTGCCTGCAGTGCGCAAAGGTCTGCCCGCAAGGGAACATCGGGCTCGGCCTGGTGTCGAGGGCGGCCGGCGTGCGGCGGCAGAGCCTGCTGCGGCCGTTCGAGGTGCTCT
>JACQZJ010000132.1 GCA_016213895.1 Planctomycetota bacterium
CGCCGAGCACGCCATCCGACAGTGCTCGACAAGTGGACTTGCTTGGCCGAACCGAGGGTGGGCTGTGCAGGCCGGTCCTTGACAGGCCATGCCGGCGGTTCGGCGGCGTGAGCGGTGCGCGGGGTGAAGCGGCCGGTACGCCGCGGCTGAGCCGCGGGCGCAGCGCTCGCCGGATCCGGCCGTGGCGCTCGCTCCCAACCGCGCGCCCGGCAGCGGGCTCGGAAGGTTGACGCCGCAGGCTGCTTCCGAGTATGGTGCCGAGCACCATGGACCTGATCGAAGTCCTCAAGCGCGCCGAGGGCAAGACCCTGGAGTTCAAGCGGGATCTGTCCTCGCCTGACGGGGTCCTGAAGGCCGTCGTGGCGTTCGCCAACACGGCTGGCGGCACGCTCCTCATCGGGGTGGCGGACAAGACGCGGCACGTGCGCGGCGTGAGCGATCCGCTCGACCTGGAAGAGCGCGTCGCGAGCCTTAGCAGCGACGGAATCGCGCCACGGCTCGTGCCGGAGTTCGAGATCCTGCCCTGGAGACAGACACAGGTCCTGGCGTTGCAGGTGCATCCGAGCCCGAGTCGCCCGCACTTCCTCACCCGGGAGGGTCCCACGGGTGGTGTGTACGTCCGAGTGGGCTCGATCAACCGCCGCGCCGGCGCCGAGCTGATCGAGGAGCTGCGTCGCTTCGCGCGGGGCGAGGGTCTCGACGAGCAGCCGCTGCCGGAGCTCGACGCGGAAGCCCTCGACTTCCGAGCGGCGTCCGAGTCGTTTGCCCCCTTTCGCAAGCTGGGTCGCCGCGATCTGGAGGCCCTGCGCCTCGTGACGGAACACCAGGGCCGCAAGGTCCCGACCGTGGGGGGAATGCTCCTCTTCGGCACGGACCGCGAGCGGCACTTCCCGGACGCCTGGATCCAGGCCGGGCGCTTCGCGGGCACCGACAAGACCCGCATCCTCGATCGCGCCGAGATCCGCGCCGTCCCCGTGCGTGGCGTGGAGGAAGCCATCGCCTTCGTGCAGAAGCACGCCTGGCACGGCGCCGAGATCGGCGCGGTTCGCCGCAGGAACCGCTGGAACCTGCCCCCGGCGGCAGTGCGTGAGGCCGTCATCAATGCGGTGGTCCACACCGACTACGCGCAGCGCGGCGCGCCGATCCGGCTCTCGATCTTCGACGACCGCCTCGAGGTCGAGAACCCCGGACTCCTGCCGTTCGGCCTCACGCTCGAGGATCTGCCGCACGGCGTCTCCAAGCTGCGTAACCGCGTGATCGGCCGCACCTTCCAGGCGTTGGGCCTGATCGAGCAATGGGGCAGCGGCATCCAGCGCATGACCGCCGCCTGCCGCGCCGCCGGGCTCGCGGCGCCGGTTTTCGAGGAGCTCGCGACCCGCTTTCGCGTCACCATCGCCACGACCCGGGTCGGCCCCGTGGTGGTCGAGGAAACCGACGCGGCCATACTCGAGAGCCTCGGCCGAGGGCAGGGACTCGCCACGAGCGCGATCGCCCGAGCGATCAAATTGTCTTCCCGCGCCACGCGCACCCGGCTGGCCCGCCTCGTGGGACGCGGACTCGTGCGCGAGATCGGCACCGGGCCGCAGGATCCGAGGCGGCGCTACTTCCTGGCCGAGAGGGGGCCGGCATGACCCTGACGCCCGAGCAATTGGCCCGCCGCGACATCGACGCGGCCCTCGCGGCCGCAGGCTGGCTCGTCCAGGACCGCGCCGACATGAACCTCGCCGCCGGACCGGGCGTGGCCGTGCGCGAGTTCAAGATGGCTCCCGGCCACGGCTTCGCCGACTACCTGCTCTTCGTCCAGGGCAAGGCCGCCGGCGTCCTCGAAGCCAAGCCCGCCGGCTACGCCCTCGGTAGCGTCGAGCTGCAGGCGGACAAGTACGCGACCGGCCTGCCCGCCGGGCTGCATCCACCGGTCAACCCGCTTCCGTTCCTCTACCTCTCCACCGGCGTCGAGACGCGCTTCATCAACGGCCTCGACCCCGACCCGAAGACGCGCGCGATCTCGGCGAACCTGCCGCACATCCACCGGCCCGAGACGCTGGCCGAGTGGATCGCGGCCGAGACGCTCGACGCCTGGGTGAAGCGCCTGCACGCCGAGGGAAGCGGCCTCTACACCGCCGCGGACGACACGCGGCCGTCGTCGTTCCGCGCGCGCGTCCAGACGCTGCCGCCGCTCGAACGCGGCTCCCTCTACCCGAACCAGGTCGAGGCCGTCACCAACCTGGAGCACTCGTTCAAGCGGAACCACCCGCGCGCCCTGATCCAGATGGCGACCGGATCGGGCAAGACGATCGCCGCGATTACCGCCATCTACCGCCTCATCAAGCACGGCGGCGCGCGCCGCGTGCTCTTCCTCGTGGACCGCAGCAACCTGGGCGAGCAGGCCGAGAAGGAGTTTCAGGGCTACCGCGTCCCGGACACGGGCCGCAAGTTCACGGAGCTGTACAACGTCCAGCGCCTCGCCTCGAACACCATCATGGATTCGAGCCGGGTCGTGATCTCCACCATCCAGCGCGTCTACTCGATGCTCAAGGGCGAGCCCGACCTCGATCCCGTCCTGGAAGAGGGCTCGCACTTCGAGACGAGCGGCCTGGGCATCAAGGAGCCGCTCCCGGTCGTCTACAACGCCGCCTATCCGCCCGAGTACTTCGACGTTGTCGTGATCGACGAGGTGCACCGCTCGATCTACACCCTCTGGCGGCAGGTGGTCGAGTACTTCGACGCCTTCCTCGTCGGCCTCACGGCCACGCCCTCGAAGCAGACGCTCGGGTTCTTCAACAAGAACCTCGTCATGGAGTACGACCACGAGCGCGCCGTGGCCGACGGCGTGAACGTGGACTTCGAGGTCTACAACATCCGCACCAGGATCACCGAGCGCGGTGCGACCGTCGAGGCCAAGCCCGACACGATGCTCGGCTACCGCGACCGGCAGACCCGTGCGCTGCGCTGGGAAACGCCGGACGAGGACCTCACCTACGATCCGAACGAGCTGGACCGCCGCGTGGTCGCCAAGGACCAGATCCGCACCATCGTCCGCACCTTCCGCGACCGGTTGCCCGTCGACATCTTCCCGGGCCGCAAGGAGGTTCCGAAGACGCTGATCTTCGCCAAGGACGACAGCCACGCCGAGGACATCGTGGAGATCGTGCGCGACGAGTTCGGCCGGGGGAACGCCTTCTGCCAGAAGATCACCTACAAGGTCACGAGCGCGAACCCGCGCGACCTGATCCAGGCCTTCCGCAACCAGTACGAGCCGCGGATCGCCGTCACCGTGGACATGGTCGCCACGGGCACGGACATCAAGCCGATCGAGATCGTGATGTTCATGCGCGCGGTCAAGAGCCGCGTGCTCTTCGAGCAGATGAAGGGACGCGGCGTTCGCGTCATCGACCCGAATGATCTGCGCGCCGTCAGCGGCGCGGACGCGATCGCCAAGACGCACTTCGTGATCGTCGACTGCGCCGGAATGACCGAGACCCAGCTCGCCGACACCCAGCCGCTCGACCGCATGCGCACGGTCAGCCTCAAGGCGCTCCTGGAGCACGTGGCGATGGGCGGCACCGATCCCGAGCTGCTCTCTTCCCTCGCGAGCCGTCTCGCGCGCCTCGCGAAGCAGTCTGGCCCGGAGGAGCACGCGCGCGTCGTCGAGGCGTCCGGCGGCCCCCGGCTGGCGGACCTCTGCGGCGCCATCGTGGACGGGCTCGACCCTGACAGGCAGCTCGCCGAAGCCCGGCGCACGTTCGGGGTGCCCGAGGACAAGGAGCCGACCGAGCCGCAGGTGAAGCAGGCCGCCGAAGCGCTGCTCAAGCGCGCCGTCGAGCCCCTCGCCACGAAGCCCCCGCTGCGCATCCTACTCCAGGATCTCAAGCGCGAGATGGAGCAGGTGATCGACGAGATCTCGCAGGACGAGGTGCTGCAGGCCGGGGCGAGCGAGCAGGCGAAGGAGAAGGCCAAAGCGCTCGTCGCCGACTTCGAGCGCTTCATCGAAGAGAACAAGGACGAGATCGACGCGCTCCAGTTCTTCTATGCGCAGCCGTACTCGAGGCGCCTCTCGTTCCAGGACATCAAGGCCCTGGCCGAGGCGATCAAGGCTCCGCCCCGCGCGTGGACGCCCGAGAAGCTCTGGCGCGCCTACGAGACGCTCCGCCGCGACAAGGTCCGCGGAGCTTCAGGCAAGCGGCTCCTGACCGACATCGTCTCCCTGGTCCGCTTCGCCACGCACCGGGACGACGAGCTGGTCCCGTTCGGCGGGCACGTGCGCGAGCGGTTCGAGCGGTGGATGGCGCAGCAGCAAAGCCGCGGCCGGGCGTTCACCCCCGAGCAAGTCCGCTGGCTAGAGATGATGCGCGACCACATCGCCACGAGCCTGGAGATGACGGTCGAGGACTTCGACTACGCGCCGTTCGCGGAAGCGGGCGGGCGGGGGAAGGCGGCGCAGGTGTTCGGTGAGGGGCTGGGAGAGGTCCTCGCCGAGCTGAACGGGGTGCTGGCGGCATGAGTACCGCGGAATCACCCGCGCGATTGCCGACCCACTGGATTCGCATTCCCTTCGATCTCGTGTTTCGCAATGTCACGAGCTCGACTCTCAAGCTACCTGCGAACAAGTATCTCTCCATCGGAAGATTCCCTGTCATCGACCAAGGCGAGCGGTTTGTCGGTGGCTTCACGGATGACGAGACCTTGGTTCATCCTGGACCTGTTCCCGCCGTCGTATTCGGTGATCACACGCGGTGCGTGAAGCTCGCGCACACTCGGTTCGTTCAAGGTGCGGACGGCGTGAAGGTACTCGCTCCGTCCCCAGCGATCGATCCCAAGTTCGCCTATTGGGCTCTTCGGCAAGCGGACATCCCAAGCAAGGGCTATGCGCGGCACTTCTCCCTCGCACGCATGCTCGACTTTCCGCTCCCGCCGTCCGGTGAACAACGCCGCATCGTAGAAGCCATCGAATCCTACTTCACCCGGCTCGACGACGCCGTGGCGACGCTGGAGCGGGTGCAGCGCAACCTGAAACGCTATCGCGCCTCGGTGCTCAAGGCCGCGGTCGAAGGACGGCTGGTGCCGACCGAAGCCGAGCTGGCCCGGGCCGAGGGCCGCGACTACGAGCCCGCCTCGGTCCTCCTGGAGCGCATCCTCGCCGAACGCCGCCGCCGCTGGGAGGAAGCCGAGCTGGCGAAGATGACGGCCAAGGGCAAGCCCCCGAAGGACGACCGGTGGAAGGAGAAGTACACGGAGCCGGTCGCACCGGAAACCGGCGAACTGCCTGAACCGCCCGAAGGGTGGTGTTGGGCATCGGTCGATCAGCTCGGCGAAGTCTCAGGCGGTATCACCCAGAACGCGAAGCGAGAGCAGCTTCCATTGCAGGTTCCATTCCTGCGCGTCGCGAACGTGTACGCGAATGAGTTGCGTCTTGACGAGGTCAAGACGATCGGCATCTCCGAGTCGGAGCTGAGCCGCGTCCTCCTTGCGTCTGGTGATCTGCTCGTTGTGGAAGGCAACGGGAGCATTGAGCAGATCGGCCGCGTCGCGCTTTGGGACGGCAGCATCGATCCATGCCTCCACCAGAATCACATCATCAAGATCCGGTTCTCCCTGGATGGGCTCCCCAGGTGGACCCTCTGCTGGCTGCTGGCGCCACTCGGTCGTACTGCAATCGAACGCGCGGCGAGTTCAACCTCCGGTCTCAATACCCTGAGCCTGTCGAAGGTGGGCCGGTTGCCAGTTCCGTTGGCACCTGTAGCAGAACAAGTGCGCGCCACGGCCGAGGTTGATCGGCTCACGACGCTTGCGCTGACAGCAGAGCAGGCGGTCACAGCAAATGCCCAGCGCTGTGCCCGTCTCCGCCAATCCATCCTCAAGTGGGCCTTCGAGGGCCGTCTCGTCGACCAGGACCCGGCCGACGAGCCCGCCTCCACGCTCCTGAAGCGGATTGCAGCAGAACTTGACGCCACCACGAGTGCGAAGCCGTCACGCAAACGGACCACCAAGAAGGACAGGATGAGACGACCATGAGCGAGCCTCTCAACAGAGTCACCCGCCTTCGGGTCTCGAACTATCGCAGCCTCGGCCGCGATCAGAAGCTCGACCTCGGACCCTTCACGGCACTTGTCGGCCCCAACGGCTCGGGCAAGAGCAATGTCGTGGACGTCGTCGGCTTCGTGCGCGACGCGATGCACATGGGCCTCTCCGGCGCGATCACCGATCGTGGCGGAATCGCCGCCGTTCGCCGCTGGAGTTCAGGACGTCCCTACAGCGTCTCGATAGCTTTCGACGTCGTCGTGGACGGCGGGACCGGGACCTACGCCTTCGAGATCACGGGCGACCGCAAGGAGGAGTTTCGGATCAAGTCCGAGGAGGCCGCCATCCTGCGAGGCTCAGAGCGGCTTCGTTTCTCGGTCGAGGGTGGCTCCTGGACGGGTCCCGAAGGGCTCGAACCCATGGTGAGCGAGACGACGCTAGCCCTCCCGACGGTCGCCGGGGACGAGCGCTTTCAGGGACTCTACAACCTTCTGGCTAGCCCGGTGATCTACGCGATCTTCCCCGACACGCTCCGGCGGCCGCAGAAGTACAGCCCCGAGAAGCCCCTGCACCGCCACGGGGACAACTGGGTTTCCATCCTTCGCGATCAGGACCAGGCGAGCTGGAAACAGGAGATCATCGCGGCACTGGGTCGGCTCACCAGTGACATCGACGACATCAAGGTAAGCAAGGCCGCAAGCTACCTCGTGGCCCAGTTCCGTCATGTCACGGGCGGCAAGACCACATGGTTCGACGCCGCCCAGGAGTCCGATGGAACCCTGCGCGTGGCGGGAATCCTGTCCGCGCTGCTCCAGGAGCCGCCGCTGCCGCTCATTGGCGTCGAGGAGCCCGAGCTGACGGTGCATCCGGGTGCCTTGCCGCTCCTGATGGACTACCTCCGTCAGGCGAGCCGCCGCAGTCAGGTGCTGATCACCACGCACAGTCCCGAACTCCTGGACCTCGTTGCGCCGCAGGAAGTGTGCGTCGTGCAGAAGTCGGATGATGGTACGGTCGTTGGCTCCATGGCGGAGGATCAACTCCAGGCTGTCCGGGACCGCCTCCTGGGTCTCGGTGAGCTGATGACCACCGAGGGCCTTCGCCAGCAGGGACTCGACTTCGAGAATCCCTCATGACGGAAGCGCGAAAGGGCTACCTGCTGGTCGAGGGGCACGGCGAGGTGCAAGCGGCGGGCAACCTGATCGCTCGACTATCAGCCGATCTCGAACTGCCCATGCCCTGGTCCGACCCGATCCGCTGGAAGAACCTCCACCAGCGGAATGGGGTCGTCCGTGGCGCGAGCCTCATCCGGAGCAAGCCTGACGCCGGTGCGTTGCTCGTCCTGCGCGACGAAGACGACGGGTGTCCGAGAGACCTTGGCCCTGTTGCGGCAGCGTGGCTGCGCGAGCTGGAACTCCCCTTCCCCTCCGCCATCGTGTTGCTCCACCCCGAGTACGAGGTGCTGTTCCTCCCGTGTCTGGCGCGGATGCGCGGACAGCACCTCGACGGTCGGCCAGGGCTCATACCGACCACGACCTGGGATGGGGAATCCTGGGAATCACGGCGTGGGCTCAAGGAGTGGCTCACAAGGTCCTTCCCGCCGAATCGGAGCTACAAGCCGACGCTCGACCAGTTGCCCATGACCCGCATGATCGACTTTGGCCTTCTTCGATCTGCGGAAGTACCGTGCTTCCAGACTCTGGAGCGTGCGCTGACCTTCCTCTCCAGTCCTCCTGGCACCGGCAGGGTCTACCCATCGTGAGCGACACCGCCACGCACCCGAACCGGTCCGAGGCGGAGCGCTTCTGGAACTTTCCGCGCGTCGCCATCGATGAGGCCATCGTCAACGCGGTCTACCACCGTTCCTACGAGGAACGGGAGCCGGTCGAAGTCCGCATCAGCCCCGAGGATTTCGTCGTGCTCAGCTTTCCCGGTCCGGATCGTTCCTTGCGCATGGCGGACCTGCGAGCGGGCCGGGCGGTCAGCCGCCGCTACCGCAACCGCCGCATCGGCGAGTTCCTCAAGGAGCTGGACCTGACGGAAGGACGCTCGACCGGCGTCCCCAAGATCCTGCGGGCGATGGAGAACAACGGCTCGCCGCCGCCCGAGTTCGAGAGCGACGAGGAGCGCACCTACTTCCTGATCCGCCTGCCGGTCCATGAGCGGGCGGAACGGGGCACCCCCCATGTGACCCCGCATGTGACCCCGCAAGTCACCCCGCAAGTCGAGAAGACGATCCTCGCCGTCCAAGGGGAGATGCTGCGGGCAGAGCTCATGGACGCGGTCGGACTGAAGGACCGTATGCACTTCGTGAACGAGTACCTCCAGCCGGCACTGGGACTCGACTTGGTCGAGATGACCATCCCGGACAAACCCCGCAGCAGCAAGCAGCGCTACCGACTCACCGAAGTCGGGCGGAGGCTGCAAGCAGAGCTCGCCTCCCGTGGTCCGGACAACGCCGAGGGGGATCCCGCATGAGCGACGCCGCAGGCCGCATCGTCCAGAAGCTCTGGTCGTACTGCCACGTCCTGCGCGACGATGGCCTCTCGTACCAGGACTACCTGGAGCAGCTCACCTTCCTGCTCTTCCTCAAGATGGCCGACGAGCGCGCGCGGCTGACCGGCGAAGAGCAGGCCATCCCCGAGGGCCATCGCTGGGCCGACCTCGCCGCGCCGCAGATGGAGGGCGTCGAGCTGGAGCGGCACTACCGGGAGACGCTGCGCAAGCTGGGCCAGCAGGGCGGGATGCTCGGGCTGATCTTCGAGAAGGCGCAGAACAAGATCCAGGACCCCGCCAAGCTGCGCCAGCTCGTCGTCGAGCTGATCGGCAAGGAAAACTGGTCGGCGATGTCCGCCGACGTGAAGGGCGACGCCTACGAGGGGCTCCTGGAGCGCAACGCCCAGGACGTGAAGGGCGGCGCGGGCCAGTACTTCACCCCGCGCGCCGTCATCGACGCGATCGTGGACTGCGTCCGGCCCCAGCCGGGCGAGATCGTCGCCGACCCCGCCTGCGGCACGGGCGGCTTCCTGCTCGCCGCGCACGAGTACGTCAAGCGCCATGCCGAGCTGGACCGCGACCAGAAGCGCCACCTGCGCTTCACGGCCCTGCGCGGCACGGAGCTGGTGCCCAACGTCGCACGCCTGTGCGGGATGAACCTCTACCTGCACGGCATCGGCCCAGACGGCACCGACGACCACGACCCGCCGATCAAGACCGACGACGCCCTGCGCGACGAGCCCGCAGCCCACGCCGACGTGGTGGTCACCAACCCGCCCTTCGGCAAGAAGTCCTCGATCACGATCGTGAACGAGGAGGGCGAGACCGACCGGCAGACCCTCACCTACAACCGCCCGGACTTCTGGACGACGACCTCGAACAAGCAGCTCAACTTCGTCCAGCACGTGAAGTCGCTGCTCAAGGTGCACGGCCGCGCCGCCGTCGTCGTGCCCGACAACGTCCTCTTCGAGGGCGGTGCCGGCGAGACCGTGCGCAGAAACCTCCTGCGCGAGTGCGAGGTCCACACCCTGCTGCGCCTGCCCACCGGCATCTTCTACGCCCAGGGCGTGAAGGCCAACGTGCTCTTCTTCGACCGCAAGCCCGGCGCGAAGGAGCCCTGGACCAGGACCGTCTGGGTCTACGACCTGCGCACGAACAAGCACTTCACGCTCAAGACGAAGCGCATGACTCGCGCGGACCTCGACGAGTTCGTCGAGTGCTACCGCCCCGACGACCGCAACCGCCGCCAGGCGACGTGGTCCGAGAAGACCCCCAACGGACGCTGGCGACCGTTCACCTACGACGAGATCCTCGCCCGCGACAAGGTCAGCCTCGACTTGTTCTGGCTCCGCGACGAGAGCCTCGAAGACTCCGCCAGCCTCCCCGAGCCCCATCTGCTCGCACAGGAGATCGCCGACGACCTGCGCTCGGCGCTGGCCCAAATCGAGGACGTGCTCGGCGACCTGGAACAACGGGCGGATGCCGGCGCCAGCGAAGAGGCGTGAACCGAGTTCCCGGTGCGCCACCGCTCATGCTCTGCGATGGCGGCAACAGGCCCCGGCCGCTACGCTGGCCGTGCCGCAGGAGATACGGACATGTGCCTCGGAGTTCCCGGCAAGGTCGAACGCATCGAGCAGGGCGAGCTGGGCGTGCCCATGGGGACGGTCAGCTTCGGCGGGACGAGGATGGAAGTCTGCCTCGCCTACGTTCCCGAGGTCCAGGTCGGCGACTACGTCATCGTCCACGTCGGCTTCGCCATCAGCAAGGTCGACGAAGCCGAGGCGCAGGAGATCTTCCGCATGCTGGAGCAGATGGGGAGCCTGGCGGAGGGCGAGACGTGAAGTACGTCGACGAGTACCGCCGGGAGCCCGAGGCGCGGCGCTGCCTGGAGCTGATCCACCGCACGGTCAAGAAGCCGCACACGGTGATGGAGATCTGCGGCGGGCAGACGCACACGCTCATCCGCTCGGGCATCGACCGCATGCTGCCCAAGCAGGTGACGCTCGTGCACGGCCCGGGCTGCCCGGTGTGCGTCACGCCCCTCGAGATGATCGACCGCGCCATCGCCATCGCCGCGCGGCCCGAGGCGACCATGACCTCGTTCGGCGACATGCTGCGCGTGCCCGGCTCCGTGACCGACTTGCTCGCGGTCAAGTCGCAGGGCGGCGACGTGCGCGTGGTCTACTCGCCTCTCGACGCGGTGAAGCTGGCGCGCGCGCAGCCGCAACGCCAGGTGGTCTTCTTCGCCGTGGGCTTCGAGACCACGGCGCCGGCCAACGCCATGGCCGTCTGGCAGGCCGCTCAGCTCGGCCTCGAGAACTTCTCCATCCTCTGCTCGCACGTGCTCGTGCCGCCGGCCATGGAGGCGATCCTCGCCTCTCCCGACAACCGCGTCACCGGCTTCCTCGCCGCCGGGCACGTGTGCACCGTGATGGGCTACAAGGAGTACGAGCCGATCGCAGAGAAGCACCGCGTGCCCATCGTGGTCACCGGTTTCGAGCCGCTCGACCTGCTGCAGGGACTGCACATGGTGCTCGCCGCCCTCGAGGAAGGGCGCCGCGGCGTCGAGAACCAGTACAGCCGCTCGGTGCGCCGGGAAGGCAACGTCCCGGCGCAGGAGCTCATGGCGCGCGTGTTCGAGGTCTCTGACCGCCAATGGCGCGGCATCGGCTGCATCCCGCGGAGCGGCCTCAAGCTCCGGCCCGACTTCGCGCGCTTCGACGCCGAGCTGCGCTTCGCCGGCCTCGACATCGCCGTCAAGGAGTCGCCCCTCTGCATCGCGGGCGCGATCCTGCGCGGCCTGAAGAAGCCGTCCGAGTGCGAGCAGTTCGGCAAGGGCTGCTCGCCGGAGAAGCCCCTCGGCGCGCCCATGGTCTCGGCGGAAGGGGCCTGCGCGGCCTACTATCGCTTCGGGAGGGAAGATGAGCCCTGAAGGAAAGGCCGACCTCGCGGCCGGCGCGCGCTGCCCGATCCCCATCAGCGACTACCCGGCGGTCCTCTTGGCGCACGGCGGCGGCGGCCGCCTGACGCAGATGCTCATCGAGCGCTTCTTCCTGCCCGAGTTCGACAACCCGGCGCTCCGGACGCTGCACGACGGCGCGTTGCTCGAGATCGGCGGCGCGCGCGTCGCGTTCTCGACCGACTCGTTCGTGGTCCATCCGCTCTTCTTCCCGGGCGGCGACATCGGCTCTCTCGCCGTGCACGGCACGGTGAACGACCTGGCGATGTGCGGCGCCCGTCCCGCGGCGCTCTCGGCCGGCTTCATCCTCGAGGAGGGGCTGCCGCTCGAGGACCTGTGGCGCGTCACGCGCTCCATGAAGGAGGCGGCCGCGGCGGCTGGCGTGCCCATCGTCACGGGCGACACCAAGGTCGTGGACCGCGGCAAGGGAGACGGCCTGTTCATCAACACGGCGGGCATCGGCCTGGTCTTGCCGGGCATCGACATCGCTCCGCGCCGCGCCGCGGCCGGCGACGCGGTGATCTTGAGCGGGACCATCGCCGACCACGGCGTGGCGATCCTCTCGGTGCGCGAGGGCCTGGAGTTCGAGACGCCGCTTCAGAGCGACTCGGCGCCGCTCGCCGGCCTGGTCGAGCGGCTCCTGCAGGTCGGGGGGAATCAGGTGCACGTCCTGCGCGATCCCACGCGCGGGGGCGTGGCCAGCTCCCTGAACGAGATCGCCGCGCAGGCGCGCCTGGGCGTGCGCCTCGACGAGCGCGCCATCCCGGTGCGAGAGGAAGTCCGCGGCGCCTGCGAGTTCCTCGGGCTCGACCCCCTGTACGTCGCCAACGAGGGCAAGTGCCTGGTCATCGTCGCGCCGCAGGCGGCAGCCGCCGTCCTCGCGGCCATGCGCGCGCATCCCCTCGGCCGCGAGTCCGCGATCATCGGCGAGTTGGTCGAGCGCCACCCCGGCAAGGTGGTCCTCCGAAGCGGCATCGGCGGCACGAGGATCGTCGACATGCTGAGCGGCGAGCAGCTCCCGCGCATCTGCTGAACGCGCCGAGACGCGATTCCTACTTCCTCGACATGGCGCTCGCGGCGCCGCGCTTCTAGATTCGCACTGCGTCGGCTCCGAAGGAAAGCCCACGAGCGGGGCGGCCCCGTCCGACATGGCTCAGGGTTCGTCCATGCTCCAGACCTCCTTCGAAGCCACGGAAGACGCCATCGAGGCGGTCGTGGCCTACAGCCGAGACCAGGGAGAGGACTTCCTGGCCGCGGTGCCCTTCGAGCGCTTCGATCGCAGCGACACCACCTGGTGGCTGGTGCCGTCGCGCAAGCCCCCGCACTACCGCTACGGCAAGGTCGCCTTCGTCTCAGAGGGCGTGCCGGCGCGCGTCTTCGTGGGATTCTGCGTCGAGAAGGGGCTGGACGGCGCCGCGAACGCCACGCTCGCGCGCTCGGCCAAGGCCGGGTACCTCATGCAGGCGGACTGGACGTGGCACGCTGTCCTGCGCAGCCTGAGCACCGGCGCGTTCCGCGCCGACCTCGATCGCCTGCGCTCGCGGGCCAAGACCCCGGTCTTCGTCCAGGTGCGCGCGGAGGCGCTCTCGCGGCGCCTGGTCGCCGAGAAGAGCGAGGTGGTCCGCGTCCATTACGACGCCAGGAAGCTGCGCGTCGAGCCCGATGGCAGCGGCGCGGGCCTCCTCGGCCTGGCCGAAGGGGACAACCTGCGCGCCCTCGGCGAGAAGCTCGCGAAGCTGCCGGACGCTGACTGGACGTGGATCACGTTCATGGCCGGCCTGCTCTTCGACGTGGTTCCGCCGCGCACGCCCGGGGCCTGGGACGCGGCGGACCTCTGGGAAAACGCGGTCAAGCCCTGGAGTTCCTGGCTGCGCTGAGCGCGCGGGCTCGGACTCAGGCGAGGAGCGCGTCCCCCAGCGCGCGCACGGCCGCGAAGAAGGGAGTGCGCGCGAGCCGCTCCGCGCTGCCGATCGTCTCCTCCAGGGTCTCGTCGAACGGCAGGCTCCCCAGGAAGGGCGCGCCGTGCTCCGCGGCGAGGCGGCGGACCTCGTCCGAACCGCCCCTCCCCATGTTTTCGACCACGCCGCGGACCGGCACCTTCAGCTCGGTCAGGAGGCGCAGGTTCCTCCGCACCGTCTCCTGCACCACGCGCGAGGCGTTCGCGACCACGAGATACTCGGCGCGCGGGATGAGGCGCACGCAGTCCATGGCGGCGTCCCCCAGACCGGGCGGCATGTCGATGATCAGGGCGTCGAGCTCGCCCCAGCGCGTGATGGCCAGGATCTCCAGGAGCGCGTTGGTCACGTCCGCTCCGCGCAGGGGCACCGGCCGCTCGCCGGAGAAGCAGGTCACGGACATGAAGCGCACGCCGGAGCAGAGCGGCGGCTCCACTCCGTGCACCTCCTGCGGAAAGCCCGCGGCGGCGCCCAGGATGACGTGATCGGTCGGGCCGGTGAGGTCGAGGTCGAGGAGGCCGGCCTTGCGGCCGCCGCGGGCCAGGGCCAGCGCCAGAGCAGACGCCACGCAGCTCTTGCCGATGCCGCCCTTGCCGCCGGTCACGCCGATGATGCGCGCCGCTCCCGCGAGGCGCGCGCCGACCACGGAAAGCCGCGGATCCATCTGCGTCACTCTCCCTCGATCGAGGCGATGCTCACCCCGCGCCCGGCGAGCATCTCGAAGTCCGGGCTCTGGCAGCGCGGGCAGCGCAGGCAAGCGTGAGCCAGCTCGGGGATGAAGTGCATGGCTTCGGACTCGTCCGTGTCCTTCGGCCCGCTTGTCTCGGCCAAGGTAAACTCGCGCGCGCAGGGCCGGCAGCGGAAACGCGCCGGTTCCGTCTCCAGCACGATCTGGACGCCGGCGAGGCGCGGCTCGGAAGCCGGCATGATCTCCTTGAGCGCGTAGTCGAAGACCTCCCGCGCGATGGTCTGCAGCTCGCCGATCCGGACCACGAGCTTCGTGATGCGCGCGATTCCTCCCTGCTCGGCGAACTCCAGCGCCGAGCGGATCACGGCCTCGGCCAGTGCGAACTCATGCATGCTCGGCTCCTGGCGCGCCGACCCAGGCGCTGGCCAGGCGCGCGGCCTTGCTCGCGTCCTCGGCGTAGCCGTCCGCGCCCATCTCGCGCGCCCGCTCTGCGCTGAGCGGAGCGCCGCCCACCAGCACCTTCACGCGCGCCCTGAGCCCGGCGGCCTGCAGGGCGTCCACCGTCTTCTTCATGTTGGGCATGGTGGTCGAGAGCAGCGCGGACATGGCCACGATGTCCGCGCCTCCATCGCGGACGGACGCGACGAAGCGCTCCGCCTTGACGTCCGCGCCCAGGTCCCTGACCGCGAAGCCCACGCCGTTCAGCATCATGGACACGATGTTTTTGCCGATGTCGTGCAGGTCGCCCTCGACCGTGCCGATCACCACCGTGCCGATCGGCTCGACGTGGGCCGCCGCGAGGCGCGGCTCGAGCACGCGGAGCGCTGCCTTCATGGCGCGCGCGGCGACCAGCATCTCCGGGAGGAAGTACTGTCCCTCCTCGAAGAGGCGGCCGGTCTCGCGCATGGCCGGGATCAGCCCCTCGCGCAGGATCCTCTCGGGCTCGACGCCCGCGCCGAGCGCCTTCTCGACCTCCTCGCTCACGACCCTCTGGTCGCCCGCGAGGATGCCCCGGTACATCGCCTCCAGGTCGGTGTCCATCGCCATCCTCTGCCCCGTTTGGCCGGGGCGCCTTTCCCGCGCATCGTACAGCGCCGGCAACCACTCGGTCCCGCTCCGCTCCCTCCCGCGAGTTTTCCGCGAAGCGCCGCGCGCGGGAATGCGCTCTGAAATCGGGCGGCATCACCCGGGCGGTTCGACCGCACGCCGAGCCGCGCACTACACGGACAGGAGACAGACGGATGGTTCGCTCGCAACGCTCTTTTACAACCGTGGTTACAGCCGCGCTGCTTGCCTCGTTCACGGGAGGAGCAAGCGCCCAAGGCATCCTCCATTCCTTCTACGGCAACCCTGGCGACCTCCAGGGACATGCGGTCAGCGGAGCAGGCGATGTCGACCAGGACGGCGTCGACGACGTCATCGCTGGCGCGCCGTACAACAACCTCAACGGCGCCAAGTCCGGCGCGGCACGCGTCTTCTCGGGCGCGAGCGGCGCAGTGCTTCACACCTTCTACGGCGACTCCGCCTCCGATCAGTTCGGCTGGTCGGTGAGCGGCGCGGGCGACGTGAACCAGGACGGCTTCGACGACGTCATCGTCGGCGCGGTGAGCGACAGCACCGCCGGCTACGCGTCCGGCAGCGCCTTCGTCTACTCCGGGCTGAACGGATCGCTGCTGCACGCCTTTCACGGCACGGCGGCGACCGAGATGCTGGGCCGCTCGGTGAGCGGCGCGGGCGACGTGAACCAGGACGGCTTCGACGACGTCATCGTCGGCGCGGTCCACAAGAACAACCACGGAGCGGCGCTGGTCTACTCCGGCAAGGACGGCTCGCTCCTCTACACGTTCCAGGGCGACGCGAATGGCACCTTCTTCGGCATCTGGGTGAGCGGCGCGGACGACGTGAACGCGGACTCCTACCCCGACCTGGTCGTGGGAGATCACACCTACAACCTGCACGGCGCCAACTCCGGCGCCGTCTGGGTCTTCTCGGGAAAGACCGGGGCGAAGCTTCATTCCTTCTACGGCGACGCTGCTGAGGACCGCCTGGGCTACTGCGTGGGCGATGCCGGCGACGTCAACAAGGACGGCTACGCCGACGTCATCGCCGGCGCCTTCCAGGATGACAACACCGGCGCCGACGCGGGCAGCGCACGCGTCTACTCGGGCAAGGACGGCTCGATCCTCTACCACGTGAACGGCGACGCGGCCGGGAACTGGTTCGGTCACAGCGTGGACGGCGCGGGCGACGTCAACGGCGACGGCTACGCCGACTTCCTGGCCGGCGCTCCATATGCCAGCCCCGGCGGCGCCAACGCCGGTAGGGTGCGGGTCTACTCGGGCGCGACCGGCTCGGTCCTCTTCACCCTGGACGGGACAGCGGGCGACCGGCTCGGCTGGTCGGTGAGCGGCACGGGCGACGTCAACGGCGACGGTCGTGACGACTTCGCGGCCGGGGCAAGCACCGAGGACACGAACGGCTACCTGGCCGGCGCAGCGCTGGTGTATGGCGGCGTGCCGTGCCCGGGGAGCGTGTCCTCGTACGGGGCGGGCTGTCCCGGGTCGGGCGGGTTCACGCCGTCGCTCGCGCTCTTGGGCTGCGCGTCCCCGGGAAGCCTGGTGACCCTCGAGATCGAGAATGGTCTCGGCGGCGTCCTCGCCTTCCTCTTCGTCGGCCTGAACGCGGTCTCCATTCCCGCGGGCGGAAGCTGCACCCTGCTCGTCGATCCGATCCCCCTCATCCTGCCGCTGCCGCTCGGGGGCAGCGGCGCGGGCGAAGGCGCGATCAGCGTCCCGGCCCAGATCCCGTCCGGCATGGCGAACGTGCTGGTGCGCGCCCAGGCCTTCCTGCCCGACCCGGGCGGCGTCCCGGGTTTCTCGACGACCAACGGGCTCCACATCGACATTCGCAACTAGGCGGTCCAGGAGGACGGTCTGGACCCTCGGCGATGCAGCCGGCGGACACCCGGAGACGGGTGTCCACGGCTGATCGCCACGTGTGGGAAAGAGACGAGCCCGTCGCTTGCGTCGCCCCGGGGGGTGCTGCAGGCGGAGCTGCATCCCGACGCATCCAGGAGCGTTCGGGCTAACACGGCGTGCGACATCCTCGTAAGCTGACGCAATACGGGCGAGAGGCGCGTGCCGCCCCTGCCCACGGAAGAGGAGGCCGCCGCCATGTCCTCGCCACGTGTCGCCCCCGCCAGGTCGTGGATGCTCGTCGTTCCGCTGTTCTTCGCGCTCGCTGGAGCGGCCTGCGCGGCCGCGGAAGTCGTCGGAACCAACGCGCTGCCGTCCGACGACGCGCGCGTGTTCACCCTCATCAGGCCCGTGGAAGCCGAGGGACTGCGCGTGTCCCTCTCCACCGGCGGGCGCGCCAACAAGATGCGCACCCTCGAGCACGGCCTGGACTTCGCCTACGACCCCCTGTTCGGGAAGATCGTCCTGCTGCGCGAAATCCCCTTCGATCGCGATGCGGACATGCTCTTCGTGCGGGGCAGCCTGCGCGACCCAGGGCTGTTCCTCTTCCACCAGCCCCTCGGCCCCGGCAGCGCGAAGGTGATCCTCGCTGGCAAACGGCTCGTCGAGGGCCAGGGCTTCGAGGTCGACCTCGAAAAGGGCGCGGTCCGCATCCTCGATCCCGGCATCCAGAAGGCCGGCGCCGAGTTCTACGTGAGCGCCGGGGGCCGCTCCCTCGGCAACTTCGACATGACCGACGAGACGCGCGCCCTGCTCGAACAAGAGGAACCCGCGCAAGACCCGGCCGCCGCCGGCGACGAGCCGGTGGAGGAACAGGCGCCCGAGGAAGGCGCGTCCCCCAAGTTCGAGGGTGATTCCGCCGGGCGCGCCCTGTACGACGCGATGATCGACGCCATGTGGGACGCCGAGACGCTCTCCTGGGTAAGCAGCTACCAGTTCGGCAGAGCCGGGGAAGAGCATCCTTCCAAGGCCACGTACCGCATCTGGATGAAGAAGCCGAACTACGCGCGCGTGGAGGCGTACAACGAAGGAGGCGAGCTGAGCGGCATCCTCGTGGGCGACGGCGACCACTTCTGGATCTACTGGCCGAACGGCAAGCCGCGCTACCAGTGGGAGTACCAGGAGAAGTACGCCGCCGAGTACGAGCTGTTCAAGGACTCCTACTACATGACCAAGCTCACGCCGGTCGGGTGCCACTCCATCGGCCACGAGGTCGGCAGCCTGGGCGCCGGCATGGCGATGACCATCCTCGACCCGAGCACCTTCCACGGCTACTCCGACTCGCTGCAGCCCTACGTGGACGGCGTGCGCAGCCTGGGCACGGAGAAGGTCGGGGACGAGGAGTGCGACAAGATCGAAGTCAGCATCATGGACCACCAGCGGAGCTGGTACCTGTGGCTGGCGCAGAGGGACCACCTGCCGCGCAAGCTCGAGGAAGTGGTGCGCGTGAGCTTCGACCTCCTCGTGTACGAGGACTGGTCCGAGGTGACGCTCAACGCCGAAATGGCCAGTGAGCTTTTCCAGTGGCAGCCGCCCGAAGGCTGGAAAGAGTGGGAATTCCCGCCCATCGAGGAGGGCCTGCTGCCGCCGGGCACGGAAGCGCCTGACTTCGAGCTTTCCGCCGTGGACGGCAGCACGATCCGTCTGTCGGACTATCGCGGCAACGTGGTCTGGCTCAACAAGTGGCGCTGTGGCTGACCCGCCTGCCGTGAGGAGACAGGGAGTCTCCAGACGATCTACGAGAAGTACCGCGACCAGGGTCTGGTCGTCCTCGGCCTGAACGAGTCCGATGACCGCCAGATCGCCATCGACTACATGAAGGAGAACAAGGTCTCCTTCCCGAACGTGCTCGACTCTTCGGAGAAGGCCTGGGAGGTGACCAGCAAGTACGAGACGCTCGGCATGAGCGCCGTTCCCATGACCTACGTCATCGACCGCGAGGGCAAGATCGTGGACGCGTGGTACGGCTTCGGCGAGGGCCGCATCGACGAGGCGCTGAAGAAGCTGGGCTTCACCGAGGAGGAGTAGCGACCGATCTGCGCGCAGCGGGCGGGGCCTCGCGGCGCGGTCGAATCCCGCGCGACAACTGGGACAGACTCCCGGGTCAGGCCAGCGGCTCGATGTCCTCGAACAGCCTCGAAAAGCTCACCGCGCGGATGTGTTCGGTCAGCGCGAACGTGCGGTCTCCAGCGTGCACGACGTCCAGCCGCTCCAGACCGAGCGACTCGATGGCGGAGTGCATGGAGCGCGTCGTGGATGGCGACGTCGTTCGCCTGAACTCGAAGCCGAGCCGCCGCCGGCCGCGAACGACCAGGAGATCGAGCTCGGCGCCAGAATGCGTCGCCCAGAAGAAGCGCTCCCCAGACCTTGCGCCGAGCCGGGTCACCACCTCGTGGAGGACGAAACCCTCCCACGACGCGCCGATCTTCGGATGTGACTCGAGGCCCGCGCGCGTCTCGACGCCGAGCAGTGTGTGGAGGAGGCCCGAGTCGGCCACGTAGACCTTGGGGGATTTGACCTGCCGCTTGGGGAGGTTCTCGTGCCAGGGCGGCAACTGGCGAACCACGAGCGCACCGCTCAGCACGTCGAGGTAGCGGCGAACCGTCGACGCGGCGACACCGAATGCCCGCGCCAGCTCGGCGCCGTTCCAGAGCTGTGCGTGGTAGTGGGCCAGCATCCGCCAGAAGCGCGAGAGTGTCGCCGACGGAATCTGGACGCCCAGCTGCGGGATGTCCCGCTCGAGGAATGTCCGGACGAACCCGCGGCGCCACTCGGCGCTGGCCTCGTCCGAGACAGCGAGGAAGGACCGGGGAAACCCGCCGCGTTCCCACAGAACGTCCCGCTTCGCGAGCCCCACCTCAGCGAGGGCGAGGCCATCGAGATCGTGGTAGGCGATCCGTCCCGCCAGGCTCTCGGAGCTCTGCCGCAGCAGCTCCGGCGAGGCGCTTCCCAGGACAAGGAAACGGGCCTTCGCCCCGGGACGATCGACCAGCACGCGCAGGACCGGGAAGAGATCCGGGCGCCGCTGGACCTCGTCGAGAACGACCAGTCCAGCGAGGCTTCCCAGCGCGAGCTTCGGTTCGCCGAGACGGGCCAGATCGTCCGGATCCTCCAGGTCGAACCGCGTCACCGGCCCGCTCTGCCGGGCCAGAAGCTGGCCGGCCAGGGTCGTCTTGCCCACCTGCCTGGCGCCCAGGATCGCCACGACAGGATGGTGGTCGAAAAGCCACGTCAGGTGCCGGAGATGTCGCTCGCGCGGGATCACTCTGGCAGTTTACATTGAAAAACGATCGCTGGTCACTCGTTTTTCAATGATCTCACAAACCCCGCAGCAACGCCTCCACCTTTTCCAGCGCCCACGGGATCGCCGCCTCGACGTCGCAACTCATTTTTTCCGAGAATGTTGTGACATCCACTACCTCGATCGCCACGACGAGAACTTCCCTCGGCATGGCGTCCCCCAGCAGCTTCCTCCCGATCTCGAGGGTCCCGGGCAGGTCCGCCTCATGGGCGGGGCCGAGGTGAGCGGCGCGGGCGACGTCGTCTCCCTCGAGCACGTGGATCGTGCCCGGGGCCGCGCCGGTGAGGATAGCGTCGATGGCGATCAGACGGTCGTATCCCCGGGCGAGATCGAGCAGCCCCAGTCCGGCGATGCCGATCTCCTCGAGGTCCACTCCCTCCGGCAGGTCACGCTCGCGCAGGCGGCGGACGACGTGCACGCCGACGCCGTCGTCGCCGAGAATCGTATTGCCGATGCCGACGACGAGAGTCCTCACGACGAATCGCGACTGAGCGTCCGCACGAGCTCTCCGCCCCGGTGAAGGCGGACCTCGAGCGGCATGCGGCCGGGCAGGGCGTGGGTCGCGCAGGCGAGGCAAGGGTCGTAGGCGCGAAACGCCATCTCCACGCGGTTCAGGAGCTGATCGTCCACCTTGCCCGCGTGGATCAGCGCCGCGGCCGCCTTCTTCACCGACATGTTCATGGCGGCGTTGTTCTGCGCGGTGGCGACGATGAGGTTCACCGCCTCGACCATGCCCTGGGAGTTGGTCCGGTAGTGGTGGTAGAGCGTGCCGCGCGCCGCCTCGACCACGCCCACGCCCTCCTTGGGCGTACCCGTGGGCACGGTGCGCACGCGCGCGTCCGTGATCTCGGGATCGCGCGCCAGGCGCAGCGTCTCCTCGCTGGCGAAGAGGCACTCGATGAGCCGCGCCCAGTGATAGGCGAGCGTGTGGTGCACCGGCTTCTGGCCGAAGCGGGCGAACAGGCGCTGGTACGCCTCCTCGGCGCGCGGGGTGGCCATGCCGCAGGCGACGTTCAGGCGCGCCAGCGAGTTCACGCGGTAGACGCCGCTCTCCTTGCCGTCCGTGAAGCCCCGCCACCCGACCTTCTTCAGATAGGGAAGCTTCAGGTACGACCAGGGCAGCACGCGCTCGGCGATGTGTTCGAGGTAGTCGGACGCCGCGAACAGCGCGACCTCGGCCCCGCCCGGATCGACCACGCGCACCTTGCCGTCGTAGAAGTTCACGCGTCCCGCGGTATCGACCAGGCCGGCGTAGTAGGTCTCGTGGCAGTACGTGTCGCCCTCGATCGCCGCGGCGCACGCACGATCGCCGAGCACGCGCGTCTCGAAAAGCGCGAGCGCCTGCTCGCAGAAGGCGGCCAGCTCCACGGCCATGACCTCGATCGCGGCGCGCTCCTCCGCGAGAAGCGCCTTCGCCATGCCGCCCGGCAGGGCGGCGACCGGGTGGATGGCGTGGCCGGCGATGATCGCCTGGATCTTCTGGGCGAAGCCGCGCGCGCGCAGCACCGCCCGGCCGGTCTCTTCACCGAGCGCGTCGATCAGGCCGAGCAGGTTGCGCCGCGCCGCGGGCGCCTCCGCGCCGAGCAGGAAGTCGGGAGCGGCGAGCGCGAAGAAGTGCAAGAGGTGGCTGTGCGCGATGTGGGCATTCAGGAACAGCTCGCGCAGCTTCCTGCCCGCGGGCGGCGGCTCCACGCCGTAGACCGCGTCGCAGGCCTTGGCCGAGGCGATGTGGTGCGCGCCGGGGCAGACGCCGCAGATCTTCGGCGTGATGCGCGGCAGCTCCTCCACCGGCCGCCCCTGGCAGAACTTCTCGAAGCCGCGCAGCTCGACCACCTGCAGGTAGGCGTCGGCCACGTTCCCCGCGTCGTCGAGGAGGATGTCGATGCGGCCGTGGCCCTCGAGGCGGGTGATGGGGTCGATGGTGATCTTCTTGGTCACGGCGACTTCTCCGCGGGAACGTCCCGCACCGCGCGGTTCAGGCAGGCGGAGGGCAGCGTGAAGCGGTAGAAGGTCCCGGCCGGGTCGCGGATGCTCTGCACTCCTCGCTTCATCACGTGCGCGGGCACGTCGTTCTCGTTGGCGTCGCCGGCGATGGAACCGAGGGCGGAGAGCGCCTCGGCGGCCGGGTCGAGGGCCTGCGCGGTCGGGCCGAAGCAGCCGCGGCACGGCATGTTCGCCTTGAGGCACGAGAGCCCACAGCCGCCGCGCGTGGCGATGCCGAGACAGAGCAGGCCCTGCTCGAGGAAGCAGACCTCGGGATCGGCGAGGACCTCGTGCGGGCGCCGGAACTCGGACACGCGGCCGCCCCGCCGCGTGCTGTTCCGCGGGCACTCGTCGCAGAGGGCCTTGTCATGCGCGAGCACCGTGCCGCAAGGCGGCGTCTCGCCCGTCGCGGCAAAGCGCGCGACGGCCTCCACCAGGTCGATGAGCCGCTCGGCGGGCGGCGGGCAGCCCGGCAAGACGAGGTCCACGGCGGCGACCTGCGCGAGGCTCCTCACCGTGTCGTGGAACTCAGGCAGGGTGCGCTCGCCGCCGTTCACGACGCAGCGCGGCTCGGGCCGGAGGCCATTCGGGTTCTCGGTCGAGGGGGTGCTGCCGTAGGCGGTCGCGAAGATGCCCTCACGGTCGGAAAGGTTGGCGAGCCCCGGCACGCCGCCGAAGGCGGCGCACGCGCCGAAGGCGACCAGCACCTTCGCCTTGCGGCGCAGAAGGAGCGCGTCCTCCTCCTGCTCGCTGGTGCGCACCGCCCCGTTGAAGAGGCCGATGTCCAGGCCGCCGTCCGGCAGTGCCGCGAGGTCGCGGCGCTTGAAGTCGAGCGCCACCGGCCAGTAGACCACGTCCGCGATCCTCGTCAGGTCGAGGAGGCGTTCCTCCAGGTCGAGCAGCGCCACGTCGCACCCGCCGCACGCCGCCGCCCAGGTCATCGCGATCTTCACCTTCTCGGTCATGTCACGCGCCTCCCGCGGCCCTGGCCGCAGGGTTTCGGCCGAGCTTGCGCAGCTTGCCGTCCATGTCGCGGAGCGCCGTCATGAGCTTCGCCTGCATGGGCGCGCCGATGTACTCGAAGCGCAGGCGGCCGGGCTCCACGCCGAGCTGCGAGAGCAGTGCGCGCGCGAGGTCGGTGCGCTTGTCGGCGAGGAAGTTGCCCCACAGGTGGTGGCAGCTCTTCTCCGGGCAGCCGGCCACGAGGATGCCGTCCACGCCGAGCCGGAACATCTCCAGCACCAGGCCGGTGTTCACCGAGCTGGAGCAGCGGATGCGGATGACGCGGTAGTTCGCGGGCGCGCGCACACGCTCCACGCCGGCGAAGTCGGCGGCGCTGTAGGAGCACCAGTAGCAGAGCAGCGCCAGGATGCGCGGCTCCCCCGCGGGCAGCTCGCGGAACGCAACCTTCGCCTGCGCCAGGATTTGTCGGTCGGTGAAGTTCGCAAGCTCGGCCGCGTGCACCGGGCAGGCCGCAGCGCACAGCCCGCACGCCTGGCAGAAGGCCGGGTCGCTGGCCGCGCCCTCCTCCGTGATGCGGATCGCGCCGTGCGGGCAGACCGTCTCGCAGACGCGGCACTTGATACAGCGCCGCGCGTCCACGCGGCTGGCGAAGCGCGGCGGCAGCGCCCTGCCGGCGAGCAGCTCCGGCAGCGCGCGCATGGCCGCCGCGCTCCCCTGCTCGGCGCACTGCTGCACCGCCTTCGGCCCCGTGGACTCGCCCACCACGAACACGCGGTTCACCAGCGACTCGGTCGGCCGGAAGAGACGCGGCTGGTTCTCGATCGGGAAGCCGTGGCGGTCGGTGCCGACGCCGAACATGCGGTAGAGCTCGGCCGAGCCGCGCGCCGGCTCCTGGGCCGCGGCCAGCACCACGAGGTCGGCCTCGAGCGAGAGCGCCTCGGGTTCCTCATCGGCGTCGCCGGAGACGCAGGGAGCGACGCTCAGGGAAAGGCGCCCGTCGCCGTTGCCCTCGATCCCGGTCACCTCGCCGTTCACGAACTCGATGCCGACGTTCCGCAGGTTCTGGTAGAGGGACTCGAGCGCGCGCTCGTAGGTGCGCATGTCGCGGTAGTAGACCACCGTGGCCTCGATCGCCGGATTGGCCACGGCCATGCGGTCCACCTGCTTCACCGTCACGGCGCAGCAGGTCTTCGAGCAGTAGGGCACGCCGCCCACTTCCTTGTCCGGGCCAGCGCGCGAGCCGGCGCACTGCACGAACACGACCTGCTCGGGGACGCGGCCGTCCGAGGGGCGCTTGAAGCCGCGCGCCATGATCTGCTCGAACTCGATACCGGTGACCACGTTCGGGTGCGAGCGCAGATACTGGGGGTAACTCGAGAGATCGAGCGCTTCGACGCCCGCGGCCAGGAACACGGCGCCGTAATCCTCGGTGAAGGTGCGCGGCTGTCGGCTGAGGTCGATGGCCTGCGTCGGGCAGGCCGGCACGCACGCGCCGCAGCGCGTGCACGCCTCCTCCACGATCGAATAGACGTCAGGCAGGGCGCGTTCGAACTCCTTGTCGATCGCCTTGCGCCGCGACAGCCCCTCGTCCGCGAGGCGCGGCGTCTCCTCGGGGCAGACGCGCGCGCACTCGCCGCAGGAGATGCACAGGCCGGGATCGACGTACTCGGGCGAAGCGTCGACGGTCACCCGGAAGCGGCCGTCGATACGCTTCACGGCCGTCACGCGCGCGCGCGTGTACGCCCGGATGCGCTCAGAGAGCATCACGCCCTTGGCCTGCACCGGCCCCACGCACGAGCTGTCGCAGACCGACGGCCACCCCTCGGACTGGTAGATGCGCAGGAGCTGGCAGAGCCGGCCGCCGAGCCAGGGCCTGCGCTCCACGAGCGTCACCTCGACGCCCGCGGCCTCCAGGTCCTTGGCCGCCTGCAGGCCGGCGGGCCCGCCCCCCACGACCAGCGCCCGGCTGGGCAACGGCACCGGCTCGGGAGGCGGCTCGAGGGTCACGAGGCGCGCGTGCGCCATGCGCACCAGGTCGACGGCCTTGCGCGTGGCCTGCTCGCGGTCCGCGTGCTGCCAGGCGCACTGCTCGCGGATGTTGGCCACCTCGAACAGGGCTGCGGGCTGCCCCAAGCCCCCCATCACCCGCGCGATGCGCTCCTCCGGGAACTTGAGCGAGGAACGCGGGGAACAGCCGGCGAAGAGCATGCGGTCAGAGCCGCTGTCCCGCAGGCGGCGCACCGCGGCGCCGAGGTCGGCCTCGCCGCAAAGCATCCCCACCTGCTCGGCGAAGCCCACGTCGGGCAGGGCGCGCGCGGCCGCGCACACACGCGCCACGTCGATCGTCCCCGACACCTGCCCCTTGCACTCGCAGACGAAGACCCCGATGCGTCCTGCCACGGCGCTCCTCCGGAGACATGCGGTCCGAACAGAAGAGCAAAGCCGAAAGCTGGGGTGGCGGCAAGCGCGAACGCTCGGCGAGGGGCCGGGAGCGGGGAAACGAGTTGCGCGGGCGCCACGGCCCCGCAACGTCTCTCACCTTCTGTCAGGGAACCGCGCGGCGCGCGGGATCAGGAGCAGAAGGAGTCGCCGCAGCCGCAGGTGTTGGCCGCGTTCGGGTTGTGGAACACGAACCCGCGGCCTTGCAGGCCGCCTTCGAAGTGGATCTCGGCGCCGTTCAACATGCGGTGAGACTGAGGATCGCACACCACCTTGACCCCGTCTTGCTCGGTCACCAGATCCTCGTTCTCCTGCTTCGAATCGAACGCGAGCCGATACGACCAGCCCGAACAACCGCCCGCTGCCACCGCGACGCGCAGGAACGTGGCCTCCGCGCCGCCCTGGGACTGGGACTGAATCAGCCGCTTGATCTCCTCGCTTGCCGTGCTCGAGAGCTTGATCATGGTCTGTTACTCCGTGTTTCTCTTCGTCTGCTTGCCGTGCCGCGTCCCGGACTCCGGTCGCGGAGCACAGGCCCGCAGAGAAATAGCCCGAATTCGGACGGAGCAAGGCCTGTGCGACTCGAGATCGTCCTGCCAGACCGGACCGCGCCTGGAGAAGCGCCGCACGACCGCCGTAATGTGTTCAATGTAGGCCGGTTGGAGCGGTTTTGCACCTTCGCGACGGATCGCGGTTCAGAGCAAACTCAGGCTATGATCTTGGATTCCGGGGAAGGTCGATTGAGTCGCTGGAGGTGTGCGATCGTGCCGGCGCAGGATCGGTCCGCGTGGATCCAGGAGAGGATCGAGGAGATCATCGGCAGGAAACTGCTGGGTCCGCCGCGCGTGTTCTCGGACACGACGAGCTACATGTACATCGACCGCGACGACCTCATCGCGCTCGAGGACGAGCTGTACCTGGTGCGGTGCGTGGAAAAGGAGGGGCGCTTCGGCATCGACGAGCAACCGAAGTTCTGGGTGAAGCGCGCCGTCGCCCTCGGCAGCGGCGGGAAGTTCGTCCTGAAACTGCGCTGCGATGAGCGCTTCATCGTCAGCATCGCCGGCGAGGAGATCCTGTGCGTGCGCAGCGGCGAGAAGGAGAGCCGCGTGCTCGAGTTCGCGCGCGGCGATGCGCGCTTCATGCAGGGCCGCGCCATTTGTGACAGCCGCGGCAACCTGGTGCGCGTCATCGACTTCATCCCCGGAGAGACACTGATCGAGCACGTCTCCGGCCGCACGCTGGCGCACGAGGAGTACTTCCAGACCCGCTTCCCCGCGATCCTGGCGCAGACGATCGACAGCTTCGCGGCCATCCACGGCCTGCATGAGGCCGGACTCTGCCACGGCGACATCCGAAACGACCACATCCTCGTGGAGAGCGAGAGCGGCCGCTTCCGCTGGATCGACTTCGACCTGCTACAGGACAGTCCCGCCTTCGACGTCTGGTCGCTCGGCAACATCCTGCATCTCGTCGTGGCCGGGGGCTTCCTCGTGTTCCGCGAGCTGTTCGACGCCCGGCCGGACCTGCGCGCACTCCTCTCCGACGAGGACGGCTCGATGTTCTTCCCGCACCGCGTCATGAACCTGGGCAAGGTCTACCCATACCTGCCACGCGCGCTCTGCAACATCCTGGCGCGCTTCTCGCTCCGGCCGGCCGCGCGCTACGACACCGTGGAGCAGGTGGTGGACGACCTCAGGGACTGCGCCGCCTCCCTGGGGTAGGAAGGCGCACCGCCGTGATTCGCCGCCGCCAGCCCGCGCGTCAACTCTTGGCGAAAACGAAGCGCGCCTCGAAGTCGCGGTGGACGAAGAAGACGTTCTGCTGGCCGGCGGGCGGGAACACCAGGTAGACGTGCAGGAACGTCCTGCCGCCCCAGCGCTCGATCATCGCGGTGGGGAAAAGGCCCTCGAGCGGCTCGTCCTCTGCCGTGAGCGCGGTGACGGCGAACGAATTCAGGGCCGCCGCCGTCTCGGGCGGGATCTCCTCCCGGAACTGGATCCGATGGGTCCAGCCGCCGTCGCAGTGATACACGTCGTTCGCGGACCAGTAGTTCGTGGGCCCGGCGCGGGAGGCCCACGTCACCTCCAGTGAGGACTGCTTGTCCTTCGTCTTCACGGGGAACGCCGGCGGCGCCGCGGGCGGCCACGGCGCGAACGTCGGGTCGCCGAACAGCGCCCGGGCCGCTCCAGCGCCGATCATCTGCACTGAGAGGTTCCGGTACGGGCGTCGCTGGCCGTCCCGGTAGCGGTAGAGCTCGAGGTTCGGCAGGCGCAGCGCCACGACGGCGCCGTCGTAGGTCTCCTTCGCCGCGTGCCCGAGCGCGTCGCCGTGGATCCAGAGGTGTTCCATCTCCTGAAACGTGGTTTCGCCGCGGTCCGGATCGAGGCCGGCGAACAGCGCCGTGATGCCGCTCGCGATCGCCGCCAGGCAGAACGACTCCATCGGGTCGACCTGCCGCCGGCGGAAGGCGCCGTCCTGCCACTGGTAGAAGGTGCTGGTGACGCCGCAGTAGCACGGACCGCTGAAGTAGATTGCCGGGGAGAGGTCGAACTTCAGGCGCCGCAGATCGGCTCCCTTGATTCCGTCGACGACGCCGTCCGGCATGCCGTGCCCGCCGGCCTTCAGGATCCCCATCCCTTGGAGCTGCGCGCGGCGCGCAAGCAGCTCCTCCACCGTCCCGTGGTACGCGAACGAGTTCTTCCAGCCCTTGGCCACCCCGTGCCCCGCCGGGCCGCCGTAGCTCCCCTTGCCGTCGCTGGCCGGCCCGAACTCGAGCACGGTCGCGGGCAGCTTCTTCCCTTTGCCGACCTCGAGGAACCGCTCGACGAAGGCGACCGCCTCCTGAGGCGTGGCCCCAGTGACGTAGCCGAACGCGAAGTCGACGAACGGGTCGCGATCCAGGCCCGCCGCCGTCTCCAGCAGGTCGAGATGCAGGTTCACGTCGATTCGCTCCGGCCGTGTCGCCACGATGACGAACTCGGGCAGGTGTTCGAGGAGCGACGGCCGCGCTTCGGCGATCCGCCCCTCGGGGTAGAGGATCGTTGCGCCGACCACCATCTCGTTCTCCAGCAGCTCGACGACCACGCGGTAGGGGTCGTGGGAATCGAGGTCGGTGAGGAGCACGAGCTTGCCGAGGCACCGCGCGGGAGGAGCGCCCTCGTCCTGCCCGCCGCAGAGGTCGGAAATGAACACTTCGGCCTTCGGGTCGTCGGCCCGCGCGACCTCGTCGCCGGCCGCGGCCGCCTCGGGCGGCAGGGCGACGGCCAAGAGGAACAGGAACAGCGGTTGATGGAGACTCACTTTCTCCTTCCTCGAACGCAATCGCGGCGGCCGGGAGCGTTGCCACCTGCCAGTGAAGCACATCCTTGCCCGCTCCGCCACGGAGCCGCGGTGGAGCACCCAGGAGCGCCAGCTCACGCCGGCCCACTCGCGGACGGCCGCGTCGTGGAGGGCGCTTTGGCCCGCGTTGCCGCCCGTTCACTGGGGAGGTACGATGCGTGCATGAGCGTCCGGAATCCGACTCCTCCCGAGAAGATGACCGATTCCCAGGGTCGGCCCTACTTCCTCTGGGACGTCGACCTCACCCTGGACGAGTTCCGGGCGCTGCTCAGGGAGGGCGATCGGGTGAAGCGCGCCTACCTGGTCGGAAAAACGATGCGTCAGGCCAAGCCGGACGACGTGTTCCAGTTCGTCACGCTCGAAGAGATTCGCGATCTCTGGACCGACGTGGAGCCCTATCTCGGCAACACGCGCGCCTTCTGGAGCTGGCTCCTGGAAGTCTGGAAGGACGATCGTGCCGCCTGAGGCAGGACTCTCTCCGCTGCAGCGCCGGATCCTCGCCGTTCTGTCCGGCATCGAGCCCGCCTGGACGCTGAGCGGCGGCGGCGCGCTCTGCGGCTACCATCTCATGCACCGCACCACTCGCGACCTCGATCTCTTCTGGCACGGGCGCGAGCGGCTGGATGACCTCGGGAAGCTGGTCATTGATCGGCTCAAGCGCGAGGGGCTCGAAGTCGACACGCTGCACGGCTCGGCCTCCTTTCAGCGGATCCGGGTCTCCGACGCTGGCGATTCGGTGATCGTCGACCTGGTCGCCGATCCACTGGGTACGGTCGAGCCGCCCGTGACCATGACGCTTGCCGCTGGCGCCATCCAGGTGGACACGGTTCACGAGATCCTGGTCAACAAGCTCTGCGCTCTTCTCGGCCGATCCGAGCTGCGCGACCTGATCGACATCCGTGAGCTGATCGCGAACGGCGGCGATCTCGATCGAGCATTGGCGGATGCGCCCTGCAAGGACGGCGGCTTCTCTCCCCTCACCCTCGCCTGGGTGCTGAAAAACCTGCCGATTCTCGCCATGTGCGACATCCAGGGCTTCGACAAGGCTCTGGCGGAACGCTACGTGGCGTTTCGCGACGACCTGGTCAAGCGGATCACTGACGCGGCGGCGCCCGGCGCGCCCTCCGCCGGCCGGGCCCCTACCGTCGACCCTCGGCCCTCAACAGGTCCGCCAGCATCGGGCTCAGCGGGGGGAGATCCTCCGCCACCGTCTTCCACACGACCTCCAGACTGATCCCGAAGTACTCGTGGACCAGAACATTCCGCATTGACACCAGCTTCTGCCAGGGCACTTGCGCGTGCCTCTCGCGCACTTCTGCCGGTACAGCGCTCGCGGCCTCCCCGAGCGTCGCGATGTTGCGAAGGACCGCGTCGACGACGAGCCGATTCGAGCGAAACGAGTCCTCGTCCAGCGCGGCGGTGTACTCTCGGATCCGCGCCAGAGCCTCGAGCATGTCCTGAACGCGAAACAGCCACTCCCTACGCGGCATCGACGGCCTCGCTCAGGATCCGTTCGCGCAGAGCAGGCTTCAGCGCGGCACGCTCGGCAAGGTCGACGCGCCGGCCCAGGATCGCCTCGAGGCAGTCCTTCACATCGAGGAAGCGGAACAGGCCCACGGGCTCGAGGAACTCGACCAGGATGTCGACGTCGCTGCTGGCGTCGGCCTCGCCGCGGGCCACCGAGCCGAAGATGGCCAGAGACCTCACGCCGAGACGCTGCAGCTCTTCGCGGTGATCTCGCAAGCGGCGCAGGGCCTCCTCAAGCTGCATGGCCAGGTCTCCCCGGGCGATCGTCCGACGGAATCGACCTTCTGCGGCGGGTCGTCTGACGCGGAGTCTACCAGCAACGAGGGGCGGGGTCGATGTGCGCGGCGCGCCGGAGAGCGGAGCGGCATTTCCCCGGTTGAGGGGCCGCCAGCGACGACGTGTCAACCGGCACCCGGCGTACCTTCACGACTCTGGACCGCCAGCATCGCCTACGCCTGGACGAGCCCCTGTCCGTTCGTCGCGCACGCGATGCACCGGGAGTCGCGATGCGGCCCCGGAACCCGGGGAAATGGCCGCGATCGCTCGTCGCACCGCGCGTCCCTGCGCGATGCATTCATTCCGGGGCGGGAGCGGATTCTTGTCCGCGACCGCCAACCGCATGTGTGTTGCAACCGAGAAGGGCCGCCTTTACTGCGAGCATCGAGCCGGAACGTGTACGGAGCGGAGCGGCATTTCCCCGGTTGAGGGGCCGCCAGCGACGACGTGTCAACCGGCACCCGGCGTACCTTCACGACTCTGGACCGCCAGCATCGCCTACGACTAGACGAGCCCCTGTCCGTTCATCGCGCACGCGATGCACCGGGAGTCGCGATGCGGCCCCGGACCCCGGGGAAATGGCCGCGATCGCTCCGCTCTCCTCCGCCTCCCCCTCCCCTCAGATCAGCACCAGCTCCACCTGCGGCGTGGAGAGGTACTCGCTGCCTCCCTGCTTCACGAGCACCATCTCCTCGATGGTGGCGATGCCGCGGCCCGGCACGGTCACGCGCGGCTCGAGGGTGAAGACCATGCCGGCCTCGATGGGCTGGAACGGCTTCCTGGCGTACTTCTCCCACGGCGGGCCGAGCAGCGCGGTGCCGT
Source organism: Planctomycetota bacterium (assembly GCA_016213895.1). GTDB lineage: Bacteria > Planctomycetota > B15-G4 > B15-G4 > JADJEK01 > JACQZJ01. The sequence goes on from JACQZJ010000132.1 coordinate 31,739, forward strand.
CGTGCGAGAAGCGGCCGACCTGGTGGCCGAGAGCGTGCGGGAACTCCTCGAAGCCGCTCTCCACCACGTGCCGCCTCGCGACCGCGTCCACCTCGTGGCCAAGCGCCCCCGGCTTGAGGGCGCGGCGCGCCCGGTCGATGGCCTCGACCACGGCATCGAACCCCTTCCACACTTCCGCGGGCGCGGAAGCTTCGCCCTCCTCGAGCACGTAGTAGGTGCGCTGCAGGTCCGAGCAGTAGCCCAAGGCCTTGACGCCGAAGTCCATGTTGACGATGTGGCCGCGCTCCACGGCGCGCCCCGTGGGCGCGTAGTGCGCGCCGGCCGTCTCCGGGCCGGTGAACACCGAAGGGCAGGCGCGCGCCTCCCAGGCGAGATCGTGGCCGGCCTTCTTGGCCGCGTCCTGCATGAAACGCGCGATCTCTTGCTCGGTCACCCCGGGCCGGATGAAGCCCGCGGCTTCGTCGAAGATCACCTCGGCCGCGCGCACCGCGCGCCGGATCGCCTGGATCTCGGCGGCGGTCTTCCGCTGCCTGAGCGCCGACACCACGCGCTCCGCGGAGACCAGGCGCTCGGCGCAGCCGATCTCGGCGAGAAGGCCGTGGAGCGCGAGGTACATGCCGTGCGTCAGGCCGTCGCAGATCTCGCTGTCCTGCGAGAAGTTGACCGCGATCGTCTTGGGGTCGATCTCGCGGATGGCCGCGAGCAACGGCTCGCGGATTCCCTCCACGTAGCCGACCACCTGCCGGTAGGCGCCGACGTCCTCGATCGCCTTGACGTCGTAGCGGCCGGCGATCGCGCGCGTGTCGCCCGACGACGTGACGATGAGCGCCGTGTGCCAGGTCACGTCCCCGTCGAGCAAGAAGGCCAGCGACGGATCGCCGTTGATCTGGCTCTCCCGCGTGAACGTGAGCCAGCAGTCGACGTCGAGCTCCTTGAGGATCGAGACGGCCTGCTCGACCTTTTCCTTGACGAGCATCGCCCTATGCCCTCGCCCACTGCGCGCGCAGGAACTCGACCGACTTGGGGATCTCGACCAGCGGGTCGCCGTCGCAGCCGCACTCCAGGCTCAGGAAGTCCTGATAGCCGATCTCCTTCAAGCCCCGGAAGCCGTCCACGAAACTGCGCTCGTCCTGGCCGGGCAGCACGCGCCGCCGCGACGCCAGGTGCACGTGGTGCAGCCGGGGGCCGGCCGAGAGGAAGGCGCCGCGGTCGGACGTCTCCTCGATGTTCATGTGATAGAAGTCGCCCATCACCGCGACGCCTTCCGAGCCGGCGTCGCGCGCGATGGCCGCGGCGTCGGCCACGAGCCGCAGGAAGAAGCACTCGCCGCGGTTCAAAGGCTCGAGCAGGATCCTCGACTTCACCGCCACGGCGTGCTCGCCCAGCTCCTTGAGGAGGTCCACCAGGATCTTCCGCGCCTCCTCGCACCCGAGCTCGGTCTGGCCGTGGAACGCGGGGACGACGATGACACCGGTGGATCGAAGCTCCCCCGCGGCCGCGAGCAGCTCCTTCAGCGTGTCCACCGCCAGCCGGCGCTCCGATTCCTGGTGCGAGATGAGGCAGCCGCTGTAGCCGGCGCACACGGCGCTCAAGCTCACGCCGCTGCCCTGGAGCGCCTGCTGGATCTCGGCGACGCGACCGGGTAGGCCGCCGCCGTGCGGCTCGATCCCGGTGAAGCCCCACTGCGCCATGCGCTCGACCTTCTCGGGGAGCGACTCGCCGGGGATGCGCCCCTCCTGGCTGGAAAGCTTGAGCAGCGCCACCGCCGCCTCCTCCTCGGCGGCCTGGGCGCCGCGCGCGCCGAGGGCGCCGCTGCCGAGGGCGGCCGCCGCGCTCGTCAAGCCCGCCGCATGCAGGAAGTCTCGTCGATTGACCGTCATGTTCGCGCACCTCGCCTGTCTCGCCTGGGACGGGACCGTTCCCGCCGGCGAGATCGTACCCGGGAAGGCCGGGCCAATGGACCTCTCGGCGCCGTTCAGCCGGAGATGAGGGCGAAGGTCTCCTCGGCGATCGCGATCTCCTCGTCCGTGGGGATCACCAGGATGCGCGCCCGCGACGTGGCCGTGGAGATGTCGGCCTCGACCCCGCGCGCCGCGGCGTTCTTGGCGGCGTCGAGCGCGTAGCCCATGTCCGCGAGTCCGGAGAGGCTCTTGGCGCGCACGGTCGCGGAGTTCTCCCCCACTCCCGCGGTGAAGACCAGGGCGTCGGCGCGCCCCAGGACGGCCGTCATCGCGCCGATGTACTTCTTCACGCGGTAGCAGAACACCTCGAGGGCCAGCGCCGCCCGCTCGTCCCCGTCCCGCGCGCCCGCCTCGATCTCGCGCATGTCGTTCGTCTTGCCCGACAGGCCGAGCAGCCCGCTCTGCTTGTTGAGCATGCGGTTGACGTCGTCCGCGCTCATGGCGCGGTCCTTCATCAGGTAGAGGATGATCGCCGGGTCGAAGTCGCCAGGCCGCGTGCCCATGACCAGCCCCTCGAGCGGCGTGAAGCCCATGCTGGTGTCCACCGACCTGCCGCCTTGCACCGCGGCCATGCTGCAGCCGTTGCCCAGGTGGCAGGTGATGACGTTGACCTCCTCGGACCGCCGGCCGAGCAGGCGCGCGGCGCGCCGCGACACGTAGGCGTGGGAGGTGCCGTGGAAGCCGTAGCGGCGGATGCGGTCCTCGCGGTACAGCTCGTAAGGAAGCGCGTAGAGGTAGGCGCGCGGCTCCATGCCCTGGTGGAAGGCCGTGTCGAACACCCCGACCTGCGGCACGCCGGGCAGGAGCCGGCGCGCCACCTCCAGGCCGAGCAGGTTCGGGGGGTTGTGCAGGGGGGCGAGCGGGATGTTCGCCCTGACCGCGGCCACGACCGCGTCGTCCACCAGGACCGAGCCGGAGAACTCCTCGCCGCCGTGCACCAACCGGTGCCCCACGCCGTCGATCTCCTCCTTCCGCTGCAGCACCCCGCCCGCGCCCGTCAGGAGCGCGAGGATCTTCTCCAGCGCGGCGGAGTGGTCAGGAAACGCCTGCTCCACGATCGCCTCGCGGCCGCCGGCGTGGTGCGCGAGGCGCCCGTGCGGTTCGCCGATCCTCTCGCACAGGCCGGAGGCGAGGACGCGCCGCTCCGGCATCTCGCAGCACTTGTACTTGATGGAGGAACTGCCCGAGTTGAGCACGAGGATCTTCACGACCGTCTCCTTGTGGCTGCTCATTCGCCGGCGCTCTGAGCCTGGATGGCGGTGATCGCCACCGTGTTGATGATGTCCGGCACGGTGCAGCCGCGGCTCAGGTCGTTGACCGGCTTCTTCAGGCCCTGCAGCACCGGCCCCACGGCGATGGCGTGCGCCGAGCGCTGCACCGCCTTGTAGGTGTTGTTGCCGGTGTTGAGGTCGGGGAAGATGAAGACCGTGGCGTGGCCGGCCACCTTGCTGCCCGGCAGCTTGGTCTTCGCCACGCCGATGTCGATGGCGGCGTCGTACTGCAGCGGCCCCTCGATGGCGAGGTCGGGGCGCAGCTTCTGGGCGAGGCGCGTGGCCTCGGCCACTTTCTCGACGTCGCTGCCCGTGCCCGACTTGCCGGTCGAGTAGGAGAGCATGGCCACCGCCGGCTCGATGCCGAAGGCGCGGGCGGTGTCGGCCGAGGACACGGCGATCTCCGCCAGCTCCTGGGCCGTGGGATTGGGGTTCACCGCGCAGTCGCCGTAGACCAGCACGCGGTCATCAAGGCACATGAAGAACACGCTCGAGACCAGCGAGATCCCGGGCCTGGTCTTGATGAACTCGAAGGCCGGCCTGAGCGTCTCGCGCGTGGTCGTGATCGACCCGGAGACCATGCCGTCGGCGTGGCCCTTGTAGACCATCATCGTCCCGTAGAAGACCGGATCGGACATGGTGTCGCGCGCGAAGTCCTTGGTGATCTGCTTGTGTTTGCGCAGCTCGAAGTAGGTCTCCACGTAGTCCTCGAAGTCCGGCTGCTCCACCGGATTGATGATGCGCGCGTCGCCGAGCTGCAGCTTCAGCTCGTCGGCGCGGGAGCGGATCCGCTCCTCTTCTCCCAGCAGGATCACGTCCACCACGTCGCGGCGCTCGAGCGACTCCACGGCGCGCAGGATGCGCTCCTCCAGCGCCTCGGGCAGGACGATGCGCTTCTTGTCTTGGGCGGCCATGTGGATGACCTTGTGCAGGAAGAGCTTGGGCGTGAGGGCCTGCGGCGCCTCGACCGAGATCAGCGCCTTCATGCGCCCGGCGTCGACGTTGGCCGCGAACAGCGCGAGCGCGGTGTCGATCTTGCGGTGGTTCGCCGGACGGATCACGGCGTTGATCTCGTTCAACGCCATCGCCGCTTCGAAGGTGTTCTCCTGCACCGAGATGATCGGCACGCGCACCGACCGCAGCCCCTTGATGAGCCGGTCGATGGGCGGCGTGGGCAGGAAGCCGCCGGTAAGCACGATGCCGGCGATGTTCGGCATGGTCGTCGAGATCTGGGCCGCCATCAGGCCGGCGATGATGTCCTGGCGATCGCCCGGCGTGATCACCAGCGCTCCCGCGGGGATGCGCTCCAGGCAGTTGTCCAGCTTCATCGCGGCCACGACGAAGCCCGAGGCCAGGTTGTCCAGGTACTTCTCGCCGTAGACGACCGTGCCCCCGAGCTCGGTGACGACCTCGGCCGCCGTGGGACAGGCGAGCAGCTTCTCCTCGGGAATGACCCCCACCAGGTCGATTCCCTCGCGGGACATCCTCTCCTGCAGGGCGGCGCGGATCTCGCGCAGCCGGTCGGGATCTACCATGTTGACCATGGCCGCCTTCAGCTCGCAGCCGCGCAGCTCGAACTGCTCCTTGCTCATGACCGCCGAGGAGACGATCTCGTCGACGCTGCGGTCCTTGCCCTTGAAGATCATCAGCACCGGCGCGCCGAGGTTCCTGGCGATGATCGCGTTGGTGTCGAACTCGAACCACGAGGTCACTCCCTCGTAGTTCGTGCCCTCGATGAAGACGAAGTCGCACTGCTCCTCGTAGGCCTTGTAGCGCTCGATGATCGTCTCGATCAGGTCGTCGAAGCGGCCGCGCGCGACCATCTCCTCGGCCGCCTTGGCCGACACGCCGTACATGGATTCGGGAGGGTCCTCGAGTCGGAAGTGGCTCCGGATAAGGTCGATGTTCGCGTCGAGGGACGCCCCCCTTTCATGCATGCGCGCGATCGGCCGGAAGAAGCCGACGCGCTGGATCGTGCCCTCGAGGAACTCCATCAGCCCCAGGGAGATGGCGCTCTTGCCGCTCCGGGTCTCGTTGATCGTGACGTACAGGTTCCTGGTCATTGATCCCACTCCACATGGCTGGCGCCGGAGGCAAACAGACGAGTCTACCGGGCGCGCTCGGGCGACCGCCACGGACGCGCGCGGACTCAAAGACCCATATGCAATTTGCGGGCCGAGCGTGCTTCTCCGCCCCTCCGCGGCACGCCGCGGGGTGGTTCTCCGGCCTCCGAGGCAGCGAGAGAGAAAGGGCGAATCGCGCTGATAGAGGAAGTCGATCAGGCGGCGCTCGGACGCGCCTGCCCTGCTACGGGAAGGGCTCGATCTCCTCCTTCACCTTCGCGGACGCGAAGGGCCCCACCTGGTAGGTGCACACGACGACGTATTTGGTCTGCGCTTGCGGGCCAGCCCATGTGGCCGAGCAGGTGAAGCCTCAGCCGTACTCGAAGGCGCCGCGCGCGGCGATCTTCCCGGCCGCGGACAGGATCACGTAGGCCGGCGCCTTGGGCAGGTGCGTCTTCACCGCGTCCATCTCGATCTTGGTCGCGCTCCCCGACACGCGCCTCAGGTCGGTGACCACCTCCTGGGCGCTGCCGTCGACGCGGAACTCGACCGGCACGGACTCGGGCGTGCTGCCCGCGGACTCCTCGTAGGCGCGCCGCGGCACGCGCGCCGCTGGCGCGAAGGGCTCGCCGAAGACCACGGTCGTGGAGCTGCCCGCCGTTGCCGTGAAGAACGGCGTGCGCGGCGTGGCGGCCGCGGCCACGCTCCAGACGTCGCCCTCGGCGTCGGCACGCAGCAGCCGGTAGCCCGCGACCCGGTACGTCCCGGGCGGGACGACCGCGGCGCGGCTCGGCTGGAGCATGACCGCGTACGTCCCGCCGTCCTCGGAGGCCAGGAACAGACGCTCGCAGTCCTGCGGGAGGTCGAGCGCCGCGGTGGCGCCGGCGTACGGCTCGAGCACGAGCGTCTTCGCGGCCGCGTCGATCCTCAACTGGAACAGGCTCTTGCCGAGCGCAAGCACGTTCCCGAGTGAGCAGAAGTCGCTCGCCTCGACCGCGCCCGCGGTTGTCAGGTAGAGGAAGTCGCCCGTGGCAGAGATGACCTGGACGGGCTCCTCCTCGGCCACCGCGCAGCGGGCCACGTCGTCGAAGCGCCCGTTGACGTTCGCGTCGGCGAGCAGCAGGCGGCAGACGCCGCCGCCGAACGCCACATCGCCCGCGTAGCAGCAGTTCGTGGTGACGTGCAAGGATAGGTCCGCGAGGTCGAGCGGGTCGCTCAGCTCGCCCCCCTCGAGCAGCGCGCTCGAGGAGAGTCCAACGCGCAGGCTGTAGTCCGCGCGCCCGGAGCCAGCACGCAGCGTCAGGTCGAGCGGCGGCGGCTCGAAGAAGCCCGGCAGGGCTTCGGGATCGGCGCTCTTCAGCGCCGGGTCATTCGTCAGGTCGCCGTCACCGCCGGCGTCGCAGTAGAGGACGCTGAAGAAGGGATCGCCGGCCTGCGCGCGGTCGAAGACGAGCAGGCGCTGTTCCCCAGCCAGCTCAAGGAGCGCGAACAGGGGCTGCTTGCTGGTGAGAGGCGGCAGCTTGAAGTCTCCGCGCGGCACACTGGTCGCGAGGTCCTCGACGAAGAGGGTGGAGCGCGGCAGGAACGCCTCGTCCTCCTGCTCGCCCGCCGGGTAGCGCACGTACTCCAGGGACACTTCCTCGGCGGCGGCCGGCGCAACGAGCGCGCCCGCCAGGAGGCCGGCAAGCGAGACCCGTCTCCACGCTCCTGTCATCTCTGCTCCTCTGCGGGCAGGGCGCACGAACCGCCCTCTCCGCGTGCGCGGCGCTTCTGCTTCCCCGGTGATCGATGGTTCAGCGGTCGCCGTGACCGCCAAGGAAGGCCTACTGTCACGTCGGGCAGGCTCGCTTGCTGCGCGGCGCGGATCGGTCGTAGGTGGAGTAGAGCCCGCCCTCCTTGCGAGTGACGCCGGTGAAGGTGGCGTCGATGGCGAGCTGCGCTTCGCTGATCTGATCGAAGGGCGCGACGCCGAGCACCTCGGCCAGCTCGTCGGCGTCCAGCACGCGCACCTCGTGCGAGCGCACGCGCCCGACAGCGACGCACGCCACGCCTGCGGCGAGGATGAAGACGGCTGCCGCCTTCCTGATCCCAGGGGTTGCCGCCATGAAACGCTGCGCCTCCGGCCCGTCGCGGCGAGCGCCGCCCGGCCGGGAAAACGGCCCGCGCGGCGGCTGCCTGCCTAGAGGATGCTACCGCGCGAGGGGGCGGCGGGCAACGTCCCGGCCGGCCAAGCCGGCCGGCCGCCTTGACGGCCGGGGCGGGCGCAAGTAGAAGGGACCGGCGGCCGTCGCACAGGCAACATGCGGAGGTGAGCGGGGCCCGGTGGCTCCCGCGGCCTTCAAAGCCGTCGTATCGTCGCTTAGACGCTAGGTGGGTTCGACTCCCATTCACCTCCGCCACCTTCTCATGCACTCATGACACGAGATTCCTCTCCTCAAGACGGCGGCGACGACACGCGGCGCGGGCTGATCCCGGTCTACGCCGTGCTGGAGGAGCCCCGCATCCTCGAGCTGATCGCCGAGTTCTCGCGCCCGCTGGTGGTGGACGCCATCAAGGCCGCCCTCGACGAGTTCCGCCGCGCCTTCCGTCCCGGGGCCGCGCTGCCGGCCATGGACGAGGTCGTGGAGCGCGTGCGCCACGTCGTCATCGATGAGGAGAAGGACCGCCTGCGGCCGGTGGTGAACGCCACGGGCCTCATCCTGCACACCGGGCTCGGCCGCGCCGTGCTGCCGCCGCGCGCCGCGGCCGCCCTCGCCTCGCTCGACCGCTGCTGCAGCATGCAGATCGACATCGAGACCGGGAAGCGCGGCAAGCGCAGCTACATGACCGAGCGCCTGCTCACGCGCTTGACCGGCGCCGAGGCGGCGATGATCACCAACAACAACGCCGCCGCCACGCTCCTCATCCTCTCCGCGCTCTGCACCGGCAAGGAGGTCATCGTCTCGCACGGGCAGCTCATCGAGATCGGCGGCTCGTTCCGCCTGCCGGACTGCATCCGCCAGAGCGGCGCCATCGCCGTGCCGGTCGGCACCACGAACCGCACGCACCTGCGCGACTACGAAGAGGCGCTCTGCGAGCGGACGGGCGCCATCCTGCGCGCCAACCCCAGCAACTACCGCGTGGTCGGGTTCGCCAAGGAAGTGTCCATCGCCGAGCTGGTCGGGCTGAAGAAGAAGCGGCAGGTGATCGTCATCGACGACGTCGGCTGCGGCGCCCTGGTCGACACCGAACGCTACGGCCTGCCGAAAGAGCTGACCGTCCAGGAGAGCATCGCCGCGGGTGCGGACGTCGTCTGCTTCAGCGGCGACAAGCTGATCGGCGGGCCGCAGGCCGGCATCGTCGTCGGCCGCGCCGAGCTGATCGCGCGCATCAAGAAGCACCCCTTCGCGCGCATGATGCGCGTGTGCAAGCTCACCGACCTCGCACTCGAGCAGACGCTGCGGCTCTTCCTCGACGAGGAGACTCTCCTCGAGAACCACCCGACCCTGCGCATGCTGGCGGCCGACCCGGCCGCGCTGCGCAGGAAGGCGCAGCGCTTGAAGAAGCGCATCGACGCGGACCGGCTGCCCCTCCAACTACGCGTCAAGGAGGACGAGAGCGCCGCCGGCGGCGGCTCCATGCCCGCCACGCCGCTCAAGACCTACGTGCTGGCGGTGCAGAGCGCGGTGCACTCGTCCGACCGCCTGAGCCAGCTCCTGCGCCGGAACGAACCGCCCGTCATCACGCGCATCAGCGAGGCCGAGGTGATCATCGACATGCGCACGCTCCTCGACGGCGAGGAGAAGCTGGTGCATGAGGCCCTGCGGCGCGTAGCGCGCGCGGAGTCGTGAGGAGAGAGCGGGTCCGGCGCGAAGCCGCGACGAGAGACAGCGCATGAAGCACCCGCCCCCTGGGTTTCTGCGCCAGAAGATGGACCCCGAGGTCCTGCTGATGGTTTGCACGGCGGGGCACGTTGACCACGGCAAGACCAGCCTGGTCAAGACCCTGACCGGCTGCTCCATGGACCGCCTCAAGGAGGAGCAGGAGCGCAAGCTGACCATCGAGCTGGGCTTCGCCCCTTGCGTGCTGGGGAGCGGCGACGTGTGCGTGGGCATCGTCGACGTCCCGGGCCACGAGAAGTTCGTCAAGAACATGGTCGCGGGGGTGTCCGGAATCGACATGACCATCCTCGTGGTGGCGGCCGACGACGGCGTCATGCCCCAGACCGTGGAGCACTTCCAGATCCTGGAGCTGCTGGGCGTGCGCCACGGGATGGTGGCCCTGACCAAGATCGACCGCGTCTCGCGCGAGCGCGTGGCGGAAGTGAACGGCGAGATCCGCGAGTTCCTCGCCGGCTCCTTCATGGAGAAGGCCACGATCTGCCCGGTCTCGTCCGAGACCTGGGAGGGCTTCCCGGAGTTCTACGACGCCCTGGTGCAGGAGGTCAAAGGACTCTCGCGGCGGCGCTCGCTCGGCGTGTTCCGCATGCCGGTCCTGAACTCGTTCACGCGCCAGGGATTCGGCTCCGTGGTCACCGGCATCCCGGTGGACGGGACGATCGAGGTCGGCCAGGCGCTGGAGCTGGTCCCAGGCGGGCAGAAGGGCAAGCTGCGCAGCCTGCAGCGCTTCCTCAGGGACGCGACGGCCGGCGGCTTCGGCCAGTGCCTCGCGCTCAACATCCCCGAGTTCGGCAAGACTCCGCCGGAGCGCGGCCAGGTCATCTGCGCGCCCGGCTGCCTCAGGGCCTGGCAGTCCCTGCACCTGCGGCTCAAGGTGGTCGCGGGCATCGACAGGCCGCTGAAGAACGCCGAGCACGTCAAGTTCCACACCGGCACGAGCGAGGAGTACGGCCGGCTCTACCTGCTCGAGGAGAAGATGCTCGGCGAGGGCCAGACCGGCCTGGCGAACATCGTGCTCGCCGCGCCGCTCGCGGTCGCCGTGCACGACAAGTTCATCATCCGGCGGCCCGCGCCCGCGGTCACGGTGGCGGGCGGCGAGGTCATCGGCATGTCGCCGTCCGCGGTCAAGGCCTCTCGGCGGCAGGCGGTGGCGCGGCTGCGCACCTACGTCGAGTTCTTCCAGGACGCGAGCCTGGCCGGCGCCGAGCGCGTGGAGCGCGAGATCGAGTACTTCCTGTGCAGCGAAGGAGCGACCGGCGCCAGCCTGCGCGAGATCGCGCGCGGCACGCTGCTCGCCGACGAGGCCGTGCGCGAGACCGTCACGCGCCTGGAGGAAGCGGGCCGGGTGCTGCGGCTCGCCCCGGACAGCATCATCCACCGCTCCAGCTACGACGCGAGCCTCGCCGAGGCGGCGGCGCGCGTGCAGCGGCACGTGGCCGAGGGCAAGGTCCTGAGCCTGGCGCTCGCGGACCTGCGCCGCGGGCTCTGCTGGCCGGCCGCGCTCTGGAGCCGCGTCGAGGAGGACCTCGCGAAGCAGGGGCTGGTCTCGCGCCGCGGGGACCGCGTGGTGCTCGAGAGCGCGGCCGGCGGGCTGAACGACAAGGACCAGGACCTGGTGCAGAGGATCGTCGCGACCTTCGACGAGCACGGCTTCAAGTCGCCGCGGCCGGACGAGCTGCCCGACCTGCTGCGCGCGCCTGAGGAGCGCGTCGAGCGCCTGCTCGACTACCTCTGCGCCAAGAAGGAGCTGTTCCGCCTGGCGAAGAACGTGGTCCTGAGCCGCCGCTGGCTCAGGAAGGCGGAGGAGCTGGTGGTCCAGGTGGTCCAGGAGAAGGGCGTGCTCGATTCCGCCGACTTCAAGTACCATATCGACTCGACGCGCAAGTACGCGCTCGCCATCCTGGACTACCTGGACTCGCGCAACGTGACAGTGCGCAGAGGCAACGACAGACACCTGGCCGCTGACTACCGCAGGAACTTGACTTGAGACCAGCTCACACCGCGGCCGCCGCTGTCACGACGCCCTTCCCATGATGATCCAGAAGACCAGGAGGTGGGTGCAGACCTTCTCCCTCCTCCTGCTGCACAGTTCCTGGAGTCCCGCCCTCCAGCTCAAGTGGTTCTGCGCGCCGGTCTTGAGCTGCCACTCCTGCGCGCTCGCCTGGTTCGCCTGCCCGATGGGCATCTTCGTGCACTACTCGGGCTGGCACGTCTTCCCCTATCTGACGCTCGGGCTCTTCCTGCTGCTGGCCGCGCTGCTCGGCCGCCTGCTGTGCGGCTGGGTTTGCCCCTTCGGCTTCCTCCAGGACCTCTTGCACAAGATCCCCACGCCCAAGCTCGCGTTGCCGCGCTGGACCTCGTACATCAAGTACCTGGTGCTTTTGCTCACGATCTTCGCCCTGCCCTGGTTCTTCGGCGCCGAGACTCTCTGGTCCTTCTGCCGCGTCTGTCCCGCCTCCGCGCTCCAGGTCACGATCCCGAACCTGATCGGCGGCGGCGCGATCAGCCTCGCCACGGCGATCAAGCTGGGCGTGCTCGTCCTCGTGCTGCTCCTGGTCCTCTTCTTCGAGCGCGCCTTCTGCCGCGTCCTCTGCCCGCTCGGCGCCATGCTGGCGCCCTTCAATCACGTCAGCTTCTGGAGCGTCAGCCCGGCCAAGTTCGAGTGCCTCAAGTGCGAGAAGTGCAACAAGGTCTGTCCCATGGAAGGGAAGCCCTCCGAGCGCTTCCGCCAAGGCGTTCCCGCGAGCCGCGCACTCGAGTGCGTGGTTTGCCACGAGTGCCAGACCGTGTGCGTGCAGCGGGGCCCAAAGCCGCGCACGCCGCGCAAGAGACCTGAGCAACCGCCGGCCGCCGCGCCGCCGAAGACCCCGTAGCCCGGCCTGGACGTCACTCGCCTTCGATCTCGGCGAGCCGGCCTTTCAGGTACTCGCCAGCCGGGACCAGCGTCCCATCGGCCAGCCGGATCTGGTAGAGTTCTCCGGTCGCAGAGGATCTCGTCGCGATCTCCTCGACGAACTGCTGGGCGGTGTGGATGCGGTCGCCGGCCGCCTCCCATTTCCAGCGCAGATGCTCGGCGCCGTCTTCCGCGGAGTACTCCGCGCCGTGGCGGATGAAGACCGCGTCCTGCATGGAGCCAACGAGCGCGATGAGCCGCTCGATCTTCTCCTTCTCCGACGGGCCGGTCTCCGCCGCAGAGGTGATCACGAGCGTGGCGTGGTCCTCTCCCAGGAGCGTGTTCTCCAGTCCCTCGAGCTTCACCACGTAGGCGCCCCCGCCCACCTCGAATCCCATGTTGTCTCCGGGGCAGAGCGAGGTCGGACCCGACAGCACGCTCCCATCCTCGGCGAGCACCGTGACCAGCACCTGGCCGCGCGTGACGTCCTCGACCGTCACGCGTACGCGCCCGTCCGACCCGGGAACCTCCGTCGTGGACCGTTGCTTCACCGTCATCTCGACCGGCAGAGATCGCAACGCCGGCACCGCCGCTTCGGCCGCCGGCTGTCCTTCCTCGCGCGCGCAGCCCCACGCCAGGAGGGCCAGCAGCCAGACGGCGACGGTCACCCCTCCACCCGACCCGCGCCGCACTGCCAGCACTCCGTGAACCGCGCTTCGCTCTCCTCGCCGCATGTCGCACACCTCCACGGGTCGTCCTTCTTGGCGTCCTGCCCTCGGTTCCTCTCGAAATCGCTGATCAGCTCCCGCGCCCGTTTCACCTTGTCCTTGTCGAGCACGCTCACCACCGGCAGCGACTCTGGAATCGCGGCTCCCTCGATCCCCCAGCAACCAGCCTGCTCCTCGCCGACCACGATCGCCTCGATCCCGTGCGACCCGAGGAATGCCCTCACCAGGTGGGCATCCGTCGGGCTGCCGCGTTCACGTCCTCGCTGCTGGCTCGCGCTGCGCCGACCGTGCGGCCCGCGGCCACGCTGTGGGGTTCGTTCGCCGTCCTTTCGATTCTACGAGCGGAGGGCCTCCCTGGGCAACGGCTCGAGGCTCGGGGCCCACCGCGACGAGCGCAGTCCTACGCTCAGGACAAGAGGCCCAAGCAACGGCAGGTGGACTTCGGCGACCTCGGCAGTACGCTGTCTACGGCTGGCCGGATCTCCGGTCGCATGGCAGGGGACGTCATTCGAGCTTCCCCTCCCGCGTCGCTCCGGCGATTGCCGGCCCTTCCGGAGACGAAAGGGAGATGACCGCGACCCGCATGTCATCGCGACGATTGTGCGGACCGCGGGGGATGCTGGTCGCGCTCCTTGCGCTGCTCGCCGTTGGAGCGCTGCTCCTGCACCGCGCCTTCTTCCACGGAGAGATCCTGTCCAGCGCGAGCGGCTTCGTTCGCAACGGTCCTTTCCCGGAGGACGTCCGCGCCGCCGCACCCCGCGGCGTCCCGCCTCTGGGCGACAGCGTAGTGGACTTCGTTCCATGGCTTCACTTCGCCGCCGCGCGGCTGGACCTGGACGGCAGGCTGCCCCTGTGGAAGGACACGGCGATCTGCGGTGCGCCGTTCCTCGGGAACGGCCAGTCCGCGCTCCTCTTCCCGCCCAACTTCGCCGCCATCCTCCTCGGCGCTCCGCCCGAGGTCCACTCCTGGATCGCTCTGTTCAAGATCGTGGTGTCGGGTCTCGGGGCCTGGCTCTTGGCGCGACACTTCGCCATCTCGTTCAGCGGCGCCTTGGTCTGCGGGCTGACCTACTCGCTCGGCGGGTTCAGCATCCTCTACCTGCTGTTTCCGCTCTCCAACGTCTCGTGCCTGCTGCCGTGGCTGCTCCTTGCCGCGGAGAAGGTCGTGCTCCTTCCCACTTCACGGCACGTCGCTTTCCTCGCCGCGATCGCCTGGTTGCAGCTCCTCGGAGGACATCCCGAGACCGCGTTCCACAGCCAGGCGCTGGTCGCAGTGCTAGCGCTGGCGAGGATCTTCGCTCGCAGGGCGACCACGGGGACGGGAGGCGCGTGGCGACGCGGCGCGGCCGTCATGCTCGGACTGCTGCTCGGCGCCATCGCGGGGGCGGTGCAGGTCATCCCGCTGTTCGAGTACCTCATCAACAGCGATACGCTTGCACAACGGCGCGCCCACGGTTCCTTCCCATCTCTCGAGACCCCGCTCGCGGCGCTGGTCTTCCTCCTCGCTGCAATCGCGGCCTGGGTCTTCTCACGGCGCCTGGCGAACACGCGCCTTTCGCCGTGGCCGGCTGCAGCGGGCCTGCTCCTCGCGATCCTCGCGATGGGGATGAGCGGGCACGCAGCGGGCATGTGGGGACAGTTCGTTCCCCTCTTCGCCAGCGACTGGTTCGGGGGCGCAGCGGCCTACCAGGGCCCAGGCGACTACACGATGACGAACCTGGCGTTCGCCGGCGCGGCCTATCCCCTCGTCGCCGTCGCTCTCCTCTACGGGCGCCCACGGACCCTGGCGCGAACAGGCGGCGCGCTCCTCGTGGTCCTCTTGCTGGCAGGCCTGGACGCTCCCCTCCTGGCCGACCTCCTGCATGCGCTGCCCGGGTTCGGTGTGGCCCTGAACAACCGCTTGCTCCTCTTCGTCCTGCTGGCGACGGCGCTTCTCGCCGGCGTCGGCTTCGACACGCTCGCCACGCGGCCGCAGGGACCAGCCCAGCGGCTCCGCCTGTGCGCGGCGCTGCTTGCGCCTGGCCTGGCGGCAATGACCCTGCTCGGACTGGACATCGCGCGCGGTCGCGCGCACCGTCCCCCGGCCGCGGAGTGGATCGCGGCCTCCAGGCGCATGCCGGCGGCACTGACCGAAGAGCATTCCGGCGCCTCCTCGACCGGAGTTCGCGTCCTGGCCGGCTGGATCGCCCCGCCCGCGGCGCCGGCAGCCGGCGTGCTCCTGCACGGACGGAATGGCGTGCGGCCGCTGAAGCTCGCGCCCGTGCCGCCATCCTTCAGGGATCGCCTGGAAGGAGCCGAGGGCATTCCGCATGACCCGTATGCATTCTCCTGCGAGATCCCCGCCGGCGAGGCGCCCGAACCAGACGCGCCCGTGCGTGTCCTCGTCACGGATGCCGGCGGCAGGACCTTCCTGTCCGACCTTCTGGGACCGAGAGCCAGGATCCCGGCGTGGCTGCTTCGCGCGCCGGCGCCCGAGACCGGTCGGGCCCGCATGCAGCTCGCGCTCTGCGCCGCCGCCAGCGCCGCATGCGTCCTGTTCCTCGGCACCGGCGGGGGCGTTCTGCTGGCGGGGAGAATGCTGGCCATGCTCCCGGTGCTGCTCGGCCTGCTCCTGTTCTGCAGGCCCCTGATCCCAACGCTGCCGCGCCCCCTGTTCTATCCGCGCTCGGAGGTGACGGACCGCCTGGCGTCGCTCGGGCCAGCGGGGCGTCTCTTCTCGGCGCGCGCGCCGGTGATCCCTCCCGAAATCGCCGCCTTCTACGGGCTCAAGGACGTCTCCGGCTACGACGCGATCTACCCGCGTCGCGTCGCGCGGCTCCTGCGGGCGGCCATTGACGGAACAAGCGAGCGGGAGCGTATCGAGCGGCTCGCGGCGGCATCTCCCTCTGACTTGCGACTTCTCGGCATGATGGGGGTCCGTTTCGTCATGAGCCGGCAGCCGCTGCGGGACTTCGGTCCATTGATCCTCGACGGCGGCCCTGGCCAGTGCATCCACGAGAACCCGAGCTTCCTCGCGCGCGCCCGGCTCGTGTCCGACTTCGTGGTGGAGCCGGACGATGACCGCGCGCTGGCGCACCTCCGCGATCCCGAGTTCGACCTCGAGACTCGCGTGGTCCTCGCGTCGCAGCCCGCGGGCGTCCTCCGCCGCGCGACGCGCACCTCCGTCGTCTTCGAGATCGACGAGCCCGACCACCTGCGCCTTGGCATCGAGACGGACGGTGACGCCTTGCTGATCCTCGCGGACACGTGGTATCCCGGCTGGCGCGCCACCGTGGACGGAGAGGAGCATGAGATCCTGCGGGCCAACCTCGCCTTCCGCGCCGTGGTCGTCCACGCCGGGGCGAAGACCGTCGAGTTCCGCTATGCTCCCGAATCGGTTCGGCTGGGCCTGTATTTCAGCGGCGCCGGCCTGCTGGCGCTGCTGCTCCTGCTCGTGCGCAGAGGAAGGAACTCGTACACACCCGCCACCCCGATCCGACACGTATCTCCTGCCCCCGCGTCCCGCGAAGCGCCTCGTCCCACGTGAGATCAACCTCGCGTCCTCGCGGCCGCCACGAGCGGACAGGCTCGCGGCCTGGTAGGATCGATCGCCCCTCGCAGAAAGGAGGCTGGTTGATGACATTTGGATTTCCGGTTCGGTCTCTCGCGCTGCTCTTCCTTCTTTGCGGTCTCGCGCCTGCAGAGATCCTGGAGGTGCCGCTCGAGTACCGGCAGAACTGCGACGACAAGGACGCAACGCATCCCTGGGGGAGCGCCTACGCGCTGCCCTCGCCCGACTGTCCCGGCGGCGACTGGAAGCTGCCGGAGTTGACGGGCGCGCGGCCGCTCTACGCGACCCTGACCCTCGGCGAGACCGACTTCCTGGTCGTCCTCGACCGCGTCGCGGAGAAAGACGGTTTCTACAACCGCATCCGCTTCGACCGGAACGACAACGGCGACCTCACGGACGACCCGGTGCTCCTGGGCGATCTAGCCCCCTTCGGAGACATCAAGCAGTACTACGTCTCGTTCGACGACGAGGTCTCGGTCGAGTACCGCCTCGGCGGCACCGTCCTGCCCTACCGGCTGGGCTTCAGCCTCCAGGGGCAGGACCAAGAGGAAGGCGCCGGAGACGACGCCCCGCGCTTCATCTACTTCGGCGTCGCCGCGGCCTGCCACTATGCGGCCTCGTTCACGCTGGACGGCGCGTCCTACCAAGTCATGCTCGGAGACGGCGACTGCAACGGCGCCTTCTCCAACACGGCGCGCATCGACGAGAACATGCACCTGTCCGCGGACCAGCCGATCTACGCCCAGGGCGATAGCCTGTACCTCACGGCCGAGAAGAAGTTCTCGCGCGGAGACGACTTCCTGCTGGGCGATCTCCTGGTCCTCGGCGAGAGCATCTTCACGGTCAAGGTGGACACGGCCGCGCGCACGCTCACGCTCGCGCCGGCCCAGGGCGACCTCGTGCCCCTCAAGCTCTCCCAGGCGCCGGAGCGCCTGCTCCTGCTCGAGCGGAGCTTCGCGCACTGCGTCATGATGCACCGGCCGGCCATCGCCAGGATCCCGGCCGGCGACTGGCGGCTGCTCAGCTACGCGCTGCTCCGCACTGGCAAGGAAGGCGACCTCTGGCGGCTCGAAGCCGCCGGCAGCGGCGCGACGCCCTTCGTGAGCGCGGCGCCCGGCGCCGAGGCCCTGCTCGAGTTCGGCGAACCCTACCTGCCCCTGGCGCAGGTTTCCGAATGGTCGCTGCAGAACATGCAGGAGAACGGCGCGACCGAGGCGTCGCTCGCATTCAACGTCCAGGGACGGGTGCAGGAGTTCCTGACCGACCTCCGGCGCCTCGCGGGCGACAAGAGCTCGATCGCTCTCTCGCGGAGCAGCACGGACCGCCCGGCGGAGCCGACCTACACCATCGTCACGGCATCGGGAGAGAATGTCGCCGAGGGGACCTTCGAGTACGGGTGAGGCTTCAGCTGCTCGGCCGCATGGAGCGGCCCGAAGAAGGGCGTGGACTACGTCATCGTCTGCAAGTACGAGGTCGGCCCGTTCGAGACCAAGATCGAGAAGCGCTCGTTCCGCTATTGACGCACAGACAGACCGGGCTCCGCCGGGAGCGAATCCCGGAGGAGCCCGTGGTCTGTCCGCGGTTGGCGCGCGCGCCGCCCGCGATCACTTCACCTTGACACGGTTGCCCGCCAGGGCGTTGTCGCCGGTCTCCGTCTCGTACGGCACCGCCAGGATGCGCACGCCCCAGTAGTACTTGCCAGCCGGCAGGGCCGGCATCGTGAACTTGGCCTTGTGCTTGCCCGAACCCGTGGCCGTGCCGCTCGCCACCAGGGGATCAGCCGCGCTGATGACGGTGTTCTCGCTCAGGCGGATCTCGTACGTGAACGAGCCGCCGTAGTGGCTCGCGAGCGCCTTGAAGTTGACCTTGACCTTCTTGCCCGCCTGCGCGTGCTTCGGCCCCTTCACTGAAACCACTTCCACGTCGGGCTTCTCGTTGACGACGATGCTGCCGCCAGCGACCGTGTTGTTGGCCGTCGCCGTCTCGCCGGACGCGGCGTCGACGACCAGCCCCCAGTGGTACGTGCCCGCCGGTAAGTCGGATGGAATCATGAGCGAGAGCCCGACCGCTCCCAAGGTGGCCGATGTCAGGTTGGCAACCAGCGGATCGTAGGCTGTGATCGAGGTGTTCAGGCTGAGGCGCACCTTGTAGGTGAACGACCCGGAGAACGGCCCACCGACCGACTGGATGGTGCGTGCCACCGGCACCACCTGACCGGGCACCACCCCGCCGGGTGGAACCAAGCTGCTGACGCCCACGGCCTCGAGGTCGGGGAACCTCTGGATCTGGATCGCGGTGTAGGTCTTGTTGTTGCCCTCGTTCACTTCGGCAACGGTTCCCTCATAGTCGATGATCGCTCCCAGCCAGTAGATCGTGTCCTCGGCCACGGAGTCCGGAATGGTGAGAAGGATGCCGTCGCTGGTGTAGACCGTGTTCAGGCCGAGGTTGTTGACCGTCATGGCGCCCAGGAACGTATCGTAGTGCGAGATGTAGTCGTTGCTGGACAGGTAGAAGCCGACCTGGGCGTCGTGCGTCGACTTGCCCATGTTCTCGTACGACATCTGCAGCTTGACCTGCTGTCCCTTGGCAACCAGGTAGACGGGCTCGTCGCCGCCGACGTCGGACAGGAGTCCGCCCGCCGCGTCAAGGACCCGGGCGCGGTCGTGCGCGCTGTACCCGCCGCTCGCTCCGGTGTGGCGCCAGTGCGCGACGGCCAGGTCCTCGTGCGCGCCACCCTTGAAGCCGTACACGGCGACCGAGCCGGCGAAGGCGTCCTCGCCCGGATAGGCGGTGGCCAGCGACCCGTTGGCGTGGATGTGGTCCCAGTCCTGCCCCATGACGCTGTACGTGTCGGTCGTATGCCCCAGTCCCTGGGCGTGGCCGAATTCATGGATGGCGGTGGTGCGGAAGGGCCGATTGCTCCCGCCGTAGGGCGTCAGATCGGACTTGTCCGTGGAGGTCGTGTAGCTGACCGTGTTCTTGAAGACCACGTCGGTCTCGACGATCTGGCAGAGCAAGTCGTTGTACCAGGTGTAGCAGACGGCCGGAGGACTGATGCTGCCGCTCCACCACACCTCGCTCTCGCCGTTCCCCTCGCCGATGAACAGCTCGTTCCAGCTCATGGAGTAGGTGACGTTGGCGGGAGTGGTGTTCCAGGAGCTGACCACCGACTGCAGTGCGGTCGCCCAGTCCGACTCCGCTGGGAAGCCGAGCAGCGAGGCGCGGAAGGGCACATTGTGCGAGGCCCAGTGGCCTTTCAACCCGCCGGTGCAGGTCAGCCAGGTCCAGGCGGCCGCTTCATGAGCGAGCGCGCCCGCGAACAGGGTGGCGAGAATGCTGACTGTCATGCGCGTCTTCATGGGTATCTCTCCTTGTCTCTTCTCGTTCACTTCCCTGCCGCCTCGTGCTCAGCCCGTTCCTTCTCGATCAGCTCGGCCTCGCGTGCGTCGAAGGCGCCCGCGAAGGGCTTTGGCGCCTTGACGGCGAGGTCGGCCGGAGGCGGACCTTGCAGGAGCTTCTTCCTGAAGAACGGCGCGCCCGGGCTCGCGCTCTCCACCGGCGGCCCCTGCGCCAGCAAGCCGCGCGCGGACAGATCGAGGGAGATCTCCCTCACGACCGCGCCGAAGCCGGCCGCGTCCGGAAGGATGGAGCCCTGCGGCGGCACGAGCCTCGTCCTGGGCTCGCCCGCGCTGTCCTGCTCGCGGACTTCCGGGTAGGGGAAGACGCTCGGGTCGACGCGGCGCTCGCCGAAGGCGAACCTGCCCTCGGGGGTGATCCACACCTCCTGGCCGAGGTCGTTGTAGACCTGGCCGCGCACCACGCGGAAGCGCCCCTGCTGCCAGCCCACGAGCGGGCACACCGAGCTGCCGTTGTCGCGGATGAAGAGGATGTCGCGATCGCCCGGCCGAAAGAGCGGAACGTCCGACACCACGAGCACGCGCCCGGCGCCGTCCGGTCCGCCTTCCATGCGCAGCGTGAGCTGGCTGCCGGCGGCCGAAGCGCCCTTGTACGCGCGCTCGATCGACAGAGTGACGAAGGTGTGCGGCAGGCTGACGTCCGCCTCGTCCGCGACATCCGAGTTGCGGTAGGCGACGTCCGTGACAACCGCTTCGACGATGAGCTCCGCCTGCTGGACGAGGTCCTGGGCGGAGAGGCGCTCCGGGTTGGCGGCGTGGAGCGGCGCCGTCGCCGCGGCGACGAGGCCCGCGGCAAGAAGCAAGGCCGCCGGCAGCCGCAAGACGCCGGCGGCGGATCTCCCGAGGCAGCGCAGAGGAGCGCTCGAACGGGACGGGGAGGCGGGATTCGCGAGGCTTCGCATGGAAGGACTCCTTCTGTCGAGGAAACGGTGTGTCGAGGTACGAGCCCTCAATCCGCGCCGCGGCGCCGGCGTCTCGCGGAAAACGGGGGAAACCGGCAGGCGCGTCCCGGAAACCGCGGTGCGACCCCGCGTCAGAGCGACGAGAGCACGATGAAGCGCTGTTCGCTCTCCGCCGTCACGGCGAAGCGCAGGGGCGGCTCGGCCTCTCCCTTGCCGAGCGCCCGGCCCTGGTAGATCCCCTCCGGCAGGGCGAGGCGCAGCACGTCGTTGGTGGAGCGGAACACGTGCCGGTGGACCAGGCGCCCGTCCTCGGCGCTCACCTCGTACGGCACGAACGACACGCCGGCGCCCAGGAAGGCGAACGTGACCGCGCCGCCTGGAACGAGCTGGATGGCGCCGGAGAGGTCCTGATCGCCGACCTCGACGAGCATTCCGTTCGGCGGCGCCAGGCCCGGGACATCCACCTCGGGCCGGTAGCTCCCGGGCCCGAGGTGCTCGAACGGGGCCATGCCCGCTCCGTCCGTGTAGCTGCTCGCCGGGGCCGCGATCGGGCCCTCCTGCCAGGAAAGGGGCGCCAGCGGGATCAATCGAATGGGCAGCCCAGCCAGGGGCTGGCTCAGGGAGGAGGTCAGAGTGAGCTGAGCGCTCACCCCCTCCCCCAGGCTGACCGGATCGACCGATGTCGTTCGGCCACTACGAACGAAAGCGCCGCTCGTGCCGGGAGCGCGGCCTTGCGCCGCGACCAGCACGCGCAGCATGCGACCCGCTGGCGCCAAAGGGAACTCGAATGCGTCCGCGGCGACCTTGCCCGCGATCTCGCCGGCAAGCGATCCGTCGCCGTTCAATACCAGGAGCACGGCCCGGAAGTCGGTGACCGGGTCTCCGGTCAGGGCCGACACCACGCGGCCGCGCACGCTCGTGCCGGGCGTCATCCCGGCCCACTCCGCCGGCGAGGACACGAGGAACACCGTGTTCTCCGCGGGGCCAGGACGCATGCGCGCGCACGCCCTGCGCCCGCCGCTGCGCTCCGCCACGGTCACGAGCAAAGGGGCGTCCGGCAGGCCGCGCAGGAGCAGCCGGCCGTCCGCGCCGGTCGCGCCCTGCTCGAACCAGAGCTCGTCGCTGCTGCGCCCGGCGCCCGCTGGCGCGAAGAACGCGCAGAGCCTCTCGTGCTCGCGCTCATCGACGAGGTAGGCCTTCACCAGCGCCCCGGCCACGGGCAAGGCGTGCTCGTCGAGGATGCGCAGCGCGAGCGCTTCGCCCCGCTCGAGCTGGCACTCGACCTCGATGGGACCGGCCGGCGGAGGAACGAGGTCGAACGTCGCGAGGGCGTACCCCTCGGCCTTCACGCCGATGCGCAGCGGGTGCGCCTCGTCCGCCTCGAGGTCGAAATCAACGGACGCGGCGCCGCGCGCGACCTGGATCCACTTGGGCCGCTCGGCGCCCGCGGCGGCCACGAGGAGCGCGGCGGGCAGGGGATCGCCACCCTTGCTCAGGATCCGGCCCTCCACGCGCACCCTGCCCCGCAGACGCAAAACCACGTCGCGGGCCTCGTCGCCCGGGGCGAGGGCCATGGGCGCGGACAAGCCGCTTTGCCCCGCGGCGTCCTTCGCCCGGACCACGACGTCGCCAGCAGGAGGCGCATCCGCGAACGAGAAGCGCCCCAACTCGTCGCTCCTCGTTCCCAAGGAGAACAGGTTGACACCTCCGGGGAGATCGCGGATCCGGCCAACGGAGGCGAAGACGTGCTCGCGGTCCTTGCTCTCGTGCCGGGAGAGCGGCGTTTCCAACCAGACGTCCGCTCCCGGCACGAGGCGGCCTTCCGCGTCGAGCACCGCTCCCGCGACGCGGCAGCCCCTGGTCAGCGCCACGGAGCGCACGAGCGTGCCGGCGCGCTGCGCGACGTGGAGCTCGCCGGCGTGCGGCGCCATGCCCTCCTTCGCCACGAGAAGGCGGTAAGGCGAGACAGGCAACCCCTCGACCAGGGCCACGCCGCGCTCGTCGCTCAGCGCCAGCGCGTACAACGGAAAGCGATCCAGGGCCGGCCGGCCGTTGTACGTTCCCATCGGAGCAATGCACAGCACCAGGGCGCCGGCGAGCGGCAGGCGGGAGAATGCGTCGCGAACTGTCACTTCCAGGTCCGCACCGCCGCCGATCTCGATCTCGCGGTCGTTCCACGCACCCGGTTCCAGGCGCAAGGGCCACAATCCGGCGACGCTCGAGTCGGGCCGCTTCACGCGCAGCAGACACTGCGCGGGAAGCGTCGCCGCAAAGGAGAAGCGGCCATCCGGGCCGGTCACTGCCGCCTCGGGCGCGAGGAAGTGGGCGAGCCGGTCAACGCACTCCACGCGTGCACCTTCCACGGCGCTGCCCTCCCGCCAGCGCACGGCGCCTTTGAGCAAGGCCGGCGGGTCGAAGCGGATCTCTTCCTGGCGGCCGTCCTTGCGCCCCAGGCCCTCCTCCTCGGCGAAGATGATGCCGGGCGGCAGGTCATCCGGGACCGTGAACGCGCCGCCCGGTCCGGAGACGGTCTCGAAGAGCAGGGGATCTCCAGCCTGCGCGCAGGTCGAGACCACGGCGACCCTCGCGCCCGGAACGGGCGCGCCCGTGTGATCGCGCACCACGCCCCTCCCGCCCGCGACGGCGCCCCCCTCCGTGCTTTCCTCCGCCTGCGGCGCCGCCTCGTCGCGGATCTCGAGGCCGGCCGCGCCCGAATCCGCGGGCGCGGGCGCGGCCGCGCCCCCCCCTCCCGCGCCGCGCGCCGCGTCCGGATCGGCCTCGGGCAGGAAGTTCCAGATCAGCGGCGCGAGCACCACCAGCGCCGCCACCCAGATGAACTTCTTGAGGAGCAGCAGCCCTCCGGCCAACGACGCCCCTCCTGCCAGGGAGGGAGCCGCCGCCTCCACGGCGCGCCGCAGGACGGCGCCGCGCACCGCGCCCAGGCCCCTCGGCTCGATGGCCACGAACAGGCTGCCGGCGAGAAAGCCGGGCGGCAGGGAGCGGCGCAGGAGCCGCAGGCCGCGATCGATCTGCGTGCGCACCGTGTCCACCGACCGGTCCAGCTCGGTTGCTATCTCCGTTCCGCGGCGGCCGTCGAAGAGCGGAACGAGCACGTCCCGGTAGTGGGCCGGCATGCGCGACAGGGCGCCGTCCAGCTCCTGGCGCAGTTCGCGCTCCTCGGCCAGCTCAGCCGGATCCGGAGGCGCCTCCTGGCGCAGCCTTGCGGGATCGGGGCAGCGGCTCGCCCGCCGCCGCGCGGCCTTCACCTGATTGCTGAGGATCCCGACCAGCCAGGGAAGCACGTTCTGCTCGTCGTCGAAGCGGGCGGCCCCCTCGATGGCGGCCAGGAAGGTCGCCTGGAGGATGTCCTCGGCCTCGGCCTCGTCGCGCGAGAGATGCCGCGCCACGCGCATGAGTTCGGGCGCGGTGGCGTCGAACACCTCGGCCAGCGCACCGGGCTCTCCGTGCTTGCGGAAGCGCAGGTACAGCGCGTTCAACTCCTGGCGATCCATCGCCCCTTCCTTGACATTGGAGCCGAGAAACCGTTCACGATTTCGGATTCTGTTCGACAAGCGGGCGCGCGCGGAACGCTCTCCTGACGCGTCGCCGGTCCTTCCATCGTCCACCTGGGAGCGGTTTCCCACAAGGCCGCCGCAAGCGAGGAGGGAGTCTTCTCCCTGCGGCGCGTCTTTTTCTGGGAATGTGCGAAATGAACCAGC
>JACQZJ010000061.1 GCA_016213895.1 Planctomycetota bacterium
CGAGGCGGCGTTCACCAGCGCGCTCCAGTCGCAGCCCCCGGGAATGGCGACCTCGAACGACCCGACCCCGCCGGTCACGTCGAAAGCGCGCTCCTTGTCCGACAGCGCAGCGGGACAGGCGCCGTCCTCCACTTCCACGGCGGCGGTGCCGAGGTTGGAGTCGGTCTTGCCGTCGAACGCGGCGAAGGTGAAGGTCGCGGTCCCGATGAAGCCCGGCGCCGGGTAGTAGGTCGCCGTCTTTCCGGTCAGCCCGACCGTGCCCTGGGCCGGCTGCTCGACGATGCGCAGGGCGAGGGCGTCATTGTCCTGGTCGGTCGCCTTCAGCTTGATCTCGACCGGCGTGGCGTTGTCCGTGGCCTCCGCCGCGTCCGTCACGTGCGCCGGGTGATTGCTGGTCTCCGACTCGCTGTCAGGCCCGTCGTGGCAGGCGTAGCACGTCACGCGGAAGCCCCTCCAGAGCTTCAGCACGCCGAACTCCGTGTTCAGGGTGCGCGCGCCGAATGCCTGGGAGAGGACGCTTCCGCGGTAGTCGGCGCCGTGGCAGGCGCGACAGGCCTTGGAGCTGCCGAAGTTGTGGTCGTGCGCCCAGCCGCTGCCGACGGGATGCATGCCGTGCGGTCCGCCGCTCGTCGTGTCGGGCTGGCCGTCGTGGCAGGCTGAGCACTCGCCGAGCGTGCCCTTGTGCCCCTGGAGGGCGATGCTCTGCACGTTGTCGTTCACGTGCGAGCTGGGATAGATGGCGTGCGTCGCGCCGTGGCAGGCTTCGCAGAGGAGGTCGCCGTGCCCCTGGGACAGGCGGTAGAGCGACTTGCCCGGCGCCGGCGTGTCGGGATTGGTGGCAAACGTCAGGTCGACGGGCACGCGGAACTGGCCCGGCGGGTCGAAGGCGGAGGTATAGCGGATCTTGCCGTTGTTGTTCGTGGCCGTGCCCGTGTGGCAGTGCTGGCAGGCGGGCTCGTCCAGCCAGCCGTCGCGGGCCTCTGCGCCCACGGCGCTCATGGAACCATGGCAGTCCTGGCACTGCATCTGCAGCGTGCCGTCGGCGGCCACGGCGGCGCCCATGGCGCCGCGCAAACAGCGCGTCTCGGACCCGGGGTGACAACGGTAGCAGGCCGAGCGATTGGCGGACTGGTCGAGGGTCAAGCCGTTGGCTGGATCGAGGACGCCGGCGTGCCGGCCGTGGATCGCCGCGGTCAGCGGTGCGACCGGCGGCGTGCCGGTCCCGGGCAGGGCGTTGGACAAATGGCACCTGGCGCACAGCACCGAGATGCCGGACGCGGTCACGGTGGGATAGAGGCCGTTCGCGTTGTATCCCGCCGACAGCAGGGCCGCGGCATAGACCGGCTTCCCGGAGTTGAATTCGTCGTGCAGGAGCAGGATGTTGAGCCGGTGATCGCGGTCCGGGTCGGGATCGTTGACCCAGCCGGCCGTGGGCTCGGCCGCCGCCTGCGAGCCGGAGGCGTGGCAGGCGCGGCAGTCCATCTCGTCCGAGACCGGCAGGACCACGTCGGTGGTCGCCAGCACCTGGTTCAAGGCGTCGCGCACCGTGACGCGCAACATCGGGTAGGCGTTCGCCTGCATGTTGTCGTCGTAGGGCGTGATCGGGATTCCGTCGGCGACGAACGCGTCGCTGGCGGCGTCGAACGTCATCGGCTGAGGCGCGTTGGCCGCGCCGGGCATGTCGAATCCGGCCAGGCCCGCGTCCGGGGCGAGGGGAGCGCCGAACAGTTCGTTGACGTGGGACCAGAAGTCGGTCTTGCCGATCGATGACTTGTTGATCGAGCCCTGAGGGTCGGCCACTGCCTCGTAGGTGACCGTGAGCCCAGCTGGGTTGGTCACGAGCTGGCCGTTCCGAACGACCTGGGCGTAGAGGACGTTGTAGGGCGGCAGGAGCGAGAAGACCGAGAAGTCATCGTCCATGCAGTGCATGCCCAGGTTGTTCCACGCCACGACGGTCGTGTGATCCGCTGCCGCGGCCCCTTCCCCGGGATCGACGAGCAGCAGCAGCGCGGGCAGGACGGCGCGGGAGAGGGCGAGAACAGGGCGCTTCAGGGAGGGTCCGGGCATGATGCACCTCTTGGGTTGAAGAGAGCGCGCCTGGGCAGAAGCGGCGATGGGAGCAGGCGACGGCTCTGCGGTTCCTGCGGCAGCGGCAGGAACGAGGAGAGACGAGAGGTGGGACTCGCGCGGCGCGTTCACGAGACCTGCTGGTGCTTGGTCGGTGGGGTGCTCTCCGATTAGCACGACTTCCCGGATCAGCAAGGGGTTGCGCGCAGATTGTCGCGCGCGGCGGCGCCACGCCTCCGATGGTGCCCGCCGGCGCGACGCTAGAATGTTCGGCCGCGATGGAGCGCGACTCGATGACGATCTGGACACGCTCAGCCCGCGGCGCGTGCGGGCGATGAAGGACCTCGAGAGGCTGCGCCTGCTCCTGCTCGAGGTCACGGCCGCGGCCCGCGATCCCATCGACCTTCCCGCCTTCGCCGGCTCCACGCTGCGCGGCGCCCTCGGCCGGGCGCTGAAGGACGTGCTCTGCGTGGCCTCCGGCGCGGAATGCGGCGCCTGCCGCCTGGCGGACGCGTGCGCCTACCCGTACCTGTTCGAGACCGCGCCGCCCAGCGGCGCGCGCCGCCTGGCGCGCCTGCCCTTCGCGCCCCATCCCTACGCGCTCCGCGCGCCGCCGGGGCCGCTCGCCCTGCGCGAGGGAGAGGAGTTCTCCTTCGGCCTGGCGCTGATCGGACGCGCCACCGAGTTCCTGCCGGTGGTGGCGCAGGCCGTGCTGCGGGCGGGCGAACGCGGCCTCGGCTCGACGCGCGGGCGCTTCCGCGTGGCGGGTGTGGCCGCGCGCCGCGCCCGGGGAGTCGAACCCGTCGCGCTCGTCGCCGGCGATCCGCCGCGCCTTCTCCAGGCAGCCGCCGCGGCCTGCTCCGATCCCTCTCGCTTCGAATCCGACCTGCGCGCGGGCCAGGCGAGCGTGCGCTTCGAGTCCGCGGTGCGCCTGCTGCAGGACGGCAAGCCGGCGCGCGAGATCCCTTTCCATCTGCTGGTGCGCGCGCTCTTGCGGCGCGCCTCGAGCCTGCTCGAGTTCCACGAGGACATCGACCTGCAGCTCGACTTCCGGGGAGTGATCGCGGCCGCCGAGCAAGTTGCGACACTGGAATCGCGACTCGCGCCCGAGGACCGGGTACGATACTCCGCTCGCCAGGAGCGGATCATGAACTTGCGCGGCCTGCGTGGCTCCGTCACGTATGCGGGCGACCTCGCGCCGTACCAGCGGCTGCTCGCACTCGGAGAAGCCGTGGGAGTCGGCAAGGGCACCACGTTCGGCCTGGGCCGCATGCGGGTCGAGGCCGCCGCGCTGGCGCACGAGGAGGCATGGACGAGCGAACACTGACGGCGGTCCTGGCGGCTCTGTTCCGTGAAGTCGGACGCCTGGACCCGGCCAAGGACGGGAGTCCGCGTCTCGAGCGGAGCGCCGCCATCGCGCGCGAGGTGCTCGGCGGCCTGCCGAGCGTGGCGCCCCTCAGCGACGCCGTGGCCGCGGCGATCGCGAGCGGGGCCGAGGCAGCGCCCGCGGGCGAGGCCGCGGGCGGCTGCGACGAGCTCGTCGCCGACCTGAAGCGCGTGCAAGACGGCCCCGAGCACGCGCTCATCAGCGCCTTTCTTTCGGTCCTCGGCGAGCGCCTTTCGGCCGCGCGCCTCGCGGACGATTCGGGCGCCAGCCTGTTCGACGTGGTCCGCCTGAACGCCGCCTGCGCGGAAGCGTTGAGCCGGGCGGGCGCGGCGCAGGAGCCGTTCTTCTTCGTTCGCGGGCGGCTCGAGGGCGCCGCGGACCATCTCCTGCGTCTCGAAGCCGATGGCAGCCTCGCCGCGGGCGCCGCGCGGCTCCTCGGACGCGCGGCCCGTCTCGCCGCCCTGGAAAGCGCGATCATCATCCGCCTGCTCGGCGCAACGGGCGCGTCTCCGGCCGCCGTTCTCGCCAGCGGCGGCGGCACGTTCCAGCTGCTCGTCGCCGGTGGCGACGAACCCCCCGCGCCCGAGTCCGCGCTGCAGGACGCGGGCGCGCTCCTCGCGCGCCTCGACGGCACGGGCCGCCAGCGCGCCGCCACGCCTTTCCTCGAGGTCCTCGGCGACGCCGCACCTCTTGGTCCCTTCGGCGCCGGCATGGCGAGCGCGGCGGAAGTGCGCGCCGCGGCCGAGGGCGATTTTCTTCTCGGTCGCGCGCTCGGCAGCGCGCGCTTCGCCGTGCTGCGCGAGGGCTGGCCGCCGGAAGTCGCGCCGCTTGCCGGCGCGGACGAGCGGTCGTGCGTCGCGGGCGGCCGCTTCCTGTTCGAACCGGCGTCCGTGCCGCTGGTGCTCGGCGGAGAAGAAGAGCCCGTTGCTCCGGCCGTGGCCTGCTGCCGCGTGCGGCACGCGCTTCTGGCCGGCGCGCCGCAGGGCGGGCAGACGCTGCTTTCGACTCTGGCCGCGGCGCGCTCGCTTGCCGACTTCCTGCGCCTCGACGCCGCGCGCCTCGGCCGCGAGCTTGGCCTGACGCTGCTGCGCGCTGCCGAGAACGAGGTGATCGCCCTCGGCTCGCTTCAATCGGTGCTCTCGTTCGCCGCGCGCCTCGCGGACCAGGCCGGCGCGCTTCCTGGTCGGGACAGCGCCGTGCTGGACGCGGGCGTGGCAGCCGCGGTCCCGGGGGTGCGGCCGGCGTGGCCGCTCTTGGCGCGCGAGGCGCAACGCGCGCTCGCCCGAGCCGCAACCGGCGCCTCGGCCGAGGGACGCTCGGTCTTGTTCGGCGCGGAGCTTCCGACCGCCGACCTCGGCGGCTTGATCGCGCTCGGCAACGAGCTGCTCGATCTGGCCCGCGCGCAACCAGGGCCGCTTTCTGGCCTGTTCCGGGCGGCGCTCCGGGTCGGTCCGGGAAACGGGGAGACCCCCCTGGCTGCGATCGAGCGCGTGCAGGGGCGCATCCACGAGATCGCGGCGCAGCTCGGCGTGAACGCGCGCGCGCTGCGCGGTGCGGAACGTGGCGACGAGCGGCTCCTGGCGCTCAAGTCGCTGCTGCGCGGCTTCCCGCGGCTGTTCGAATCCGGCGCCGCGCGCGTGCCGCTGGCTTATGCTGTTCTCATGTCGCAACGCCACGCAAGGGAGTCCCGCCCATGACGGACGCCGAGATCCCGGCTGCCGCCGGGTCTTCATCCGAGACCGCGCCGCCCACCGCGCCGCCGAGCGCGCCGGAGGCGCCGGCCGCGCCGGCCGAGAGCGCGGCTCCGCCCGCGCCTCTCGAGGAGGGCGCGCGTCCCGCGCCGGCAGAGGCGGCCGAGGCGCCGCCCGAGGCGCGCGGGGTGGACGAGGCGCGGCCGGGGGAAGGCCGCGACGAGGAGGGCGACCGGCGCCGCAAGAAGCGGCGGCACAAGAAGGGGCCGGAGACGCGGCCCGCGCCCGCGCCGGTCAGCTCCGGCCGGCAGCTCGTCGAGGACCAGATCGACCGGGACGCCGATCACTTGGCGCGCGAGGCGCGCTACATCCCCACCAGCCGCCTGCGGCCGCTCGGCGTGGTCTCTCAGGAGATCCGGCGCATGGCCGCCTCGGGCGATCCACGCGACGCGCGCGAGGTGCGCCGCGCCCTGGTCCTGATGAAGTCGAAGATGGCCTACCTCGCCG
This sequence comes from Planctomycetota bacterium, assembly GCA_016213895.1. Taxonomy (GTDB): domain Bacteria; phylum Planctomycetota; class B15-G4; order B15-G4; family JADJEK01; genus JACQZJ01. The sequence goes on from JACQZJ010000061.1 coordinate 5,653, forward strand.
GGCGCGAGCAGGGGCGCGAGCGTGGCGCCTTCATCAAGGTGCGCGAGATGGTCTCCCGCGGCATCGACACGGTGCTGCGCAACCGGGAGACGCCTGACCCGGCGCAGCTCCGCAACTTCCTCGATCACGTGGAAGCGTTCATCGGCTACCACCGGTTCCACACCGATGAGCGCCGCCGCGACTGAAGCGGCGTTCGGCGTTTTGCACAGAGAAGAAGACGAGAAGAGATGAGCACGAACAACGACGCAGCGCTGGCCTTTCGCGGGCACGTGGTGATCGGCGGCGAGCTGGAGTGCGTGACCGGACTGCATGTCGGCGGCAACCGCGACTCGCTGGTGATCGGCGGTCCCGACCTGCCCGTGGCGCGCGACCCGGCGACGCGGCTGCCCATCATTCCCGGCTCCTCGCTCAAGGGCAGGCTGCGCTCGCTCCTGGAGATGCTGCGCGGCAAGGTGCGCTTCGAGAGGGGCGATTCCCCGCCGCGTGAAGGCGAGCCGGACGAGATCGACCTCCTGTTCGGCGTGCCGTTCGGCGCCGGGCGCTCCGGCCCCACGCGGCTGGTGGTGCGGGACGCGCTGCCGGCGGACCAGCAGAGGCGCTCCTCCGAGCGGAGCACGCTCGACTGGTGGCGCATGCTCGACACGGACGGGCTCGGTACCGAGGTGAAGGCGGAGAACGCCATCAACCGCGTCACCGCCGCGGCGCATCCGCGCCACGTCGAGCGCGTGCTGGCCGGGTCCCGCTTCAAGCTGGAGTTCGTGCTGAGCGTCTACGACTTCCGCCCGGACGAGGAGCGCCTGGTCAAGGACCTGCTCGTGGCCCTGAGCCTGCTCGAGGACGCGCACCTCGGCGGGCACGGCAGCCGCGGCTACGGGCGCGTGCGCATCGCGCTCAACGAGGTCCCGGCCGTGACCACGGCGCAGGACTACGAGCGCGGCCGCAAGAAGGTCGAGCCGGCCGGAGAGCTGAAGAGGCTCGCGGACATCGACGCCGACGCCTGGGTGCAGTCGATCGGCGCGCGACTCGGGGCGCAGAGCGCTTGAAGCAGGTCTACCTCAAGCCGAGAGGTGGCGCGCGCACGGAGCTGCGCTCCGACGTGCTGTTCGGGCTGATCGCCTGGGCGGTGCGCGAGGTCTACGGCCGCGACTCGATCGAGCGCTTCTTGGCGCCGGCCCGGCGCGACCCGCCCGAGGCGCCGCTCGCGCTGACCTCGGCCTTTCCCTACGCCGACGAGGCGGAGGGACGCCTGCACTACTTCCCCCGGCCGCTCTCGCGGCGCGGGGCAGGCGCCTCCCCGTGGATGGAGGATCGCGAGCTTCTCGCCTTCGTCGCCGGCCGCGAGGTGGCGGACCGTACGAGCTGCGGCGAGTGGCTCGCGGCGCGCGACGCCTGGGAAGGCGGCGGCTCGCGGAACGGCCGCGCCGCGGGCGGGCTCTTCTTCCTCGCCGCCGGACCGGCCGAGCACACCTACCTCGAGCCGGCGCTGCGGTTCCTCGAGCGCACTGGATTCGGCGGCGGCAGGTCCAATGGCCTGGGAGCGTACGACGTCGAGCTGCGCGAGGCGGAGTTCCTGCGGCTGGCGCAGCCGGGCGAGCTGGCGCTGCTCCTCTCGCTCTACTTCCCGACGCCGGGCGAACGCCAGGCGATCCAGGCCGCGGCCGAGGGCGGCCTGCCGATCCACTACGCCCTGGAGCGGCGCCGCGGCGTGGTCGGCGGCCGGCTGCAGCGGGCGGAGCGTCCTTTCAAGCGCGCCGTGGCCATGCTGCGCGAGGGGTCGATCCTGCCCTGCGCGAGCGCTCCCTCCTGCGGCTGTTCGCCCGTGGTCGGCGAGGTCGAGGAGGACGGCGAGCGGATCGCCGTGATCCAGCACGGCTTCGGCTTCCTCGTGCCCGTCACCGGAGTCCTGACGTGAAGTTCACGCTGCGCGCCGAGTCGCCCATCCACGTCGGCAGCGGCGAGAGCCTCTCCTGGCTGGACTACATGCTGATCGGGCGCACGGTGCATGTCCTCGACTGGGGCGCGCTCCTGGACGCGGCGCTGCTCGGCTGCGCGGACGCGCCCGAGCGGCTCGCGGCCTTCACCGACCGCTGCGCCAGGCTGTTGCAGGACGCCCAGGACGCGCTCGCCAAGGCGCCGCCCAAGGAGCGCTCCGACATCCTGCGCAGGGCGCGCGACGAGACCAGCCCGGTCCTCTTCGCCAAGGACGACCTCGGCAACGACGTGCTGGCGCGCGCGCTCAAGGCCGGCGACTACGACAAGTACCAGGCCGAGTACGTGGGCGGCAGGCTCGACCGGCGGCTCGAGATCAGGGTCCAGGCCAAGGACGCGCGCGGCCGGCCGACCATTCCCGCGTCGGTGCTGCGCGGCCAGATCCGCTCGGCCCTGGCGCACGCCGTGCTCTCCGCCGGCGACCCGGAGATCGCCCGGGTGATCCTGGAAGGGGGCGGCGGCCTGGACGGCTGGAACAGGAGCCTGGCCGAGGCCACGCCGGGACGCGCCCGCTTTCTTTTCGG
>JACQZJ010000062.1 GCA_016213895.1 Planctomycetota bacterium
CGGTGCAGTTCCCGCGCCCCGGGGTGCCGCAGGCCCGCTACGGCATCCACGGCATGCGGGACCGCGCCCAGCTCCTCGGCGGCAGCTTCACCGTGGACAGCCGGCCGGGCGCGGGCACGACCGTCCGCCTCGACTTCCCGCTCGCCGCGGCGGAGGCAGGGCCGTGAGCGGCGGCGCGGCCGGACCCGAGGAGGCGCGGCCGCTCGCGCTGCTCGTGGTCGACGACGAACCGACCCAGCGGGAGATGCTGCGAAGCATCCTCGGGCGCGCCGGCTACGCGGTGGAGACCGCGGCGCACGGGCAGGAGGCGCTGGCGCGCCTCGAGGAGCGCGCTTTCGACCTGCTGCTCTGCGACCAGCGCATGCCGGTCATGGACGGCCTCGAGTTCCTGACATGCGTGCGCGCGCGCGGCGAGACCGCGCCGGTCGTGCTGATGACGGCCTACGGCTCGGTCAGCTCCGCGGTCGAGGCCATGAAGCGCGGCGCCGCCGACTACCTGACCAAGCCGTTCGAGAAGGACGAGCTGCTGCTCGTCCTGGAGAAGGCGCTGCGCCAGCGGCGGCTGCAGGACGAGGTGGTGGCGCTACGTTCCGCGCTGGCTGACCGCGTGAAGCTCGAGGGGATCGTCGGCGCCTCGCAGGTCATGCAAGAGATCTTCTCGCTCATCGAGCGCGTGGCCGACACCGACGTCCCGGTGTTGATCTCGGGCGAGAGCGGAACGGGCAAGGAGCTGGTGGCGCGCGCCATCCACGCGCGCGGCCGCCGGGCCGAGGGGCCGTTCGTCGCCCTGAACTGCGCCGCCGTGCCGGAAGCTCTCTTGGAAAGCGAGTTCTTCGGCCACGAGAAGGGCGCCTTCACCGGCGCCGAGCGCTGCCGCGCCGGGCGCTTCGAGCAGGCCGACGGCGGCACGCTCTTGCTCGACGAGATCGGCGCCATGCGCGTCGACCTGCAGGCGAAGCTCCTGCGCGCGCTGCAGGAGCGCGAGATCCAGCGCCTCGGCGCCTCGCGCCCCACGCCGGTGGACGTGCGCATCCTGGCGGCGACGAGCGAGGACCTGGAGGAGGCGATCCAGAACCGCTCCTTCCGCGAGGACCTCTACTACCGCTTGAACGTCGTGCCGATCGCCATACCGCCCCTGCGCGACCGGCCGGAGGACATCCCGCTCCTGATCGAGCACTTCGCCAGGCAGTCCGCGGCCAAGTTCGGCCGGGAGCTGGCGGAGGTGCCCGCGGAGGTCGTGGACTGCTGTCAGGCCTACTCCTGGCCGGGGAACGTGCGCGAGCTGCAGAACTGCGTGGAGCGCATGGTCGTCCTGGCGCGCGGCCCGCGGCTCACGCTCGAGGACCTGCCGCCCGCGGTGCGGCGCGGGCAGGATGCGGAGGCGGCCGGCGCCGCGGGCTTCGAGCTGCCCGCGGAAGGCGTGCGCCTCGCCGACCTGGAGAGGCGCCTGATCGTGCTGGCGCTGCGTCGCTCGCGCGGGAGCCTCGGGCCGGCTGCGCGCCTTCTGGGCATCACCTACAAGACCCTCCAGTACCGCATCCGCAAGCACCGCGTCGACAAGGGCGAGTTCCTGGCCGGGCCGGGCTGAGAGCGCGCCGCATGCTTTGGGGCGGCCTGCCCCATTTGGGGCAAGTTGGCGGCGCCGGGTGGACGGGTTTTCGGGGTTTCCCGCGGCGCGATTCCGACCAGAAACGGAACGTGCGACCTGCCGATGAACAGGGAAGGACACCTTACGAGGACGATGCGCCATGTTCCCTTGGCTCTCCAGGACGGTTCTGGCCGCGTGCATGATCCTGGCGCTGGCAGCGGACTCTCCCGCGGATCAAGGAAGCCGCCGGCGGCCCTTCCCGCTGCGCGTGGCTGGCGCGGACGCGAAGCGCGGCCTGAAGCTCGAGATGGTCGCCGAGCGCCACGAGGACCTCGCCGGCCGGGCCTCGGTGCGGCTCACGGACGTGCCGCTCCCCGGGGCAGGTTCCGTGGACCTCGAGCTCAGCCGGCTCAGGCTGCTGGGCGAGGACTCGATCGTGGCGGTCGATGGCGTGCCCCGGCGCGCGCGCGAGGCGGCGGCGCCGGTGACCCTGTGGCGCGGGAAGGTCGCGGGCGACGCGCGCTCCTTCGTCTTCCTGGCCTTCTCGCCCTACGGCAGCCGCGGCGTGATCCGGCAGGGCGGGCGCATCCACCACTTGCGGGCGCTGCCCGGCGGGGGCGGGGACTGGAGCGCGTCCTGGTCGCTCCTGGCGAACGCGGAGCAAGCGGGCGCGGCCGGCCTGCTGGCGTGCGCGGCTGCCGCCATCGACCAGCCGCTGGCCCTGCCGGAGCCGGTCTTGCCCCCGGACGAGGCGGCGATGGGCTTCGCGCCCGCGAGCGCGGGGACTCCCGGCCTGCTCTACGAGGCGCGCATCGCCGTGGAGACCGACTACCAGTTCTTCCTGAAGTTCGGGAACGCGGACGCGGCCGAGACCTACGTGCTCACGCTGCTCGGCGCGGCCGGCGCCATCTACGAGGAGCAGTGCCAGACGACCTTCACCCTGCCGTACATCGGCATCCACACCACGAGCGGCGACCCGTGGCATGCCCAGGACTCGGGCGGCAGCACGATCGACCTGCTCTATGAGTTCCGCGCGGCCTGGGCCGGGGGCAATGGTCCGGTGAGCGCCAACCTCTATCACTTCCTGAGCGGCGCGAACCTGGGCGGAGGCGTGGCCTACCTGAACGTCCTCTGCAATCAGAACTACGGCTTCAGCGTGGCGGGCAACATCAACGGCGGCCTCACGGTCCCGGTCGCTCCCGACCCCGCGCCCTGGGACCTCGTGGTCGTGGCCCACGAGCTGGGCCACAACTTCTCGAGTCCGCACACGCACAGCTTCTGCCCGCCGCTCGACCAGTGCGCGCCGAGCGGCTACTTCGGCGGTTGCCAGAGCCAGCAGGTGTGCATCCCGAACGGCACGATCATGAGCTACTGCCACCTCTGCCCCGGGGGGCTCTCCAACATCGACCTGCGCTTCCACGACGCGGTGGCGCAGACGATCCGCGGCGCCGTGGCCGCGAGCTGCCTCGAGCAGGTCGATCCGTGCGTGCTCTGCGTCGACCGGGAAGACGGCATCCTGGTGCAGCTCGACCCGCTCGAGCGGACCACGGCCGAGGAAGTGCTTTGCATCGCGAACAGCGGCGACCCGGGCGAGCCCGTGGACTGGAGCGCGGCGCCGGCCGAACCGGCGCCGTGGCTGGCGCTCGATGCGGCGTCGGGCACGGTCGGCGGCGAGGTGGACGAGGTGACCCTGACCTTCGACAGCCAGTCGCTCCAGGCCGGGGTCTACGAGACCGTTCTCGTGGTGCAGAACGACGCCGTTGCCGCTGACTTCGTCGAGGTGCCGATCACGTTCCACGTGCTGCCGCCGCCCTTCCTGCTGGGCGACCTCTTGAGCGGCGAGGTGGCGACGGCCGAGGACACGGACAGCGCGAGCTTCGAGGCGTTCTCGGGCCTCACGGCCAAGCTGGCGATCGACCGCGCCGGCGGCGCGGGGCCGGCCGTGGTCAGCGTCCTCGACCCCGCGGGCCAGATCGTGGCGAACTGGAGCGTGGCTGCGGGCGCGTCCGTGAACAGGAAGGTCAAGCTGTCCGCTGACGGCGCGCACGTGCTCTGCGTCGAGGGTTCCGGCGCGCCGGCGGGCGCCTTCAGCGTGAAGACGAAGTCCAGGCTGCCGCAGGCGGCCCGGCCGAGGACCATCAAGAAGCTCAAGCCGGCAGGCGGCGCGGGCTATGCCGACGTGACCATCAAGGCGCTTCGCGGCGCGACCCTCGACGTCCTGGTCGAGCCGAAGGGAGCGGCCGTCGGGCCCCTGACCCTGCTGCTCTTCGATCCCGAGTCCGCGAGCGTCGACCTGGCCGCGCACCTCGCGCCGGACGGTCTCTCCTTCTCCGGCCTGCCGCTCGCGTGCACGGGCTCCTATCGCCTGCGCGTCTCCGGGTTCCAGGCCGGCGCCGGAAGCGCCCGCGTGGTGATCTTGCCAGTCCAGCCCAAGGGGAGCGCCACAGTCGCCATCGACTGAGGGCGGCGTCGCATCGGCGCTCGTCGTGCGTGGCGAGCCGCCGCTTCGATCGGCCTCCTGCGCCGCGCCGACCGGAGGCCGGGAACGACCGGATCGTCGTGGATTCGCTGTCACGTTCCGTCCGCTCCTGCACAATGGACAGCGATGAGTGAGGCCGAGCGGCTCTTCCTGCGCTTTTGCCGGGACGGCGACGTCGAGGCGCTGACCGAGGTCTTCGACGAGCTGTCGCAAAAGCTCCTCGCACTCGCCCGCCACCTGACCAGGGACGAGGCGGAGGCGGAGGACCTGGTCCAGGAGACGTTCGTCGTCGCCATCGAGGACGCGAAGTCGTTCGACGCCTCGCGCGAGCTGCTGCCGTGGCTGGGGGGAATTCTCTCGAACAGGGCCGCGTTGTGGCGCAGGCGGAGGCTGCGCTGTCCCGATCCGGAGGGCCTCGCGGAGCGGCCGCCGCCCGAGCCGGACCAAGCGGCCGAGGACCGCGAGCTGAGGGACGCAATCGCCCTCGCGCTCGAGCGCCTTCCCCAGCCCTACCGCGAAGTGGTTGAAGCCCGGCTCCAGGGCCGCCGGAGCGTGGACATCGCGGCCGCGCTCAGGCGCCCCGCTGACACGGTGCGGATGCAGCTCCATCGGGGCCTACAGAAGCTCAGGCGCCTGCTGCCGCCCGGCATCCTGGCGGGAAGCCTGTTCGTGACCATCGAGCAGCGGGGGCTCGCGGCGGTGAGGAGCGCCGTGGCGCAAAGGGCGTCCCTGCTTCCGGCGGCGGGCGCCGTCCTGGGAGGACTGTTCGTGCTGAAGAAGCTGTTGATCGCCGCCGCCGTGCTGGCGGCCGTCGGGACCGCTGCGTGGTTCTCCGGCAGGAACATGCGGACGGCGGCGGCGCCGTCACCGCCCGTCGCGGCGACGCCGGTGCTGGACGGGCCGCCGGTCGGCCGAGAGGTCTTGCCGGACACCGCTTCCCAGAGCGTTCGACGAGAAGAGGTCGAGAAGGCCGCGGCTGTCGCCTCCGGGAGGGTGCGGACCCTCGACTGCCAGCCGATCGAAGGGGCGTGCGTGTTCGGGCTCGAGCGCGGTGGGAGGCGCGCCTTCGCCACGACGTCGGGCGCGGAAGGGGAGTTCGCCGCGCCCGAGGGATTCCGCGGCATGGTGGTGGCGGAAGCCCCCGGCTTCGGGCGCGGGCGCGATCGCCTGTTCTCTGGCGCCGGCGCGCTCCCGGCCGGGATGTTCGACGTTCGCCTGCAGCCGGCGGTGTCCATCGTCGGCGCTGTCAGGTGGCTGGGCGGCGCGCCGGTCGAGGCCGCGGCGGTCGAGGTGCGGGACGATCTGTTCGGCGAACTCGGCCCATTCGCGGCGACGACCGCGGGCGATGGCACGTTCCGCATCGACGGCTTCCCGGCCGCGACGTTCGGCCCGACAGACTGGCGCGTGCTGCGGCCCGACGGCGAAGTGGGCGCCTTCGGCTCCCTTCCCGGTCCGTTGCAGGAGCCAACCCAGCGGCTCGACGTGGAGCTTGGCGCCGGCGCGGCGCTCGAGATCGAGGTGCGGGACGGAAGGGACGCGACACCGCTCGAGGGTGCGTTGGCCGTGGTCTGCGACGCGCGAGCCCCGCGTGCGCCGGAGTCTCGCGCCGGGGACTGCCTGCTCCTGGAACATGGCTTGACCGACGCCGCCGGTCGCGCGGTCCTGCGCGGCCTGCCGCGCGGGAGCTACTGGCTGCTCTGCGCGGCGAGCGGCTGCGGCTCGGTGGTCGTGCCGCTCGAGGTGCACCAGACCGAGGGCTCGCTGAATCGAGCCGTGTCGCTCCTCCCGGGCTGCGTGGTCTCCGGCAGGGTCCTGCGCGGGGATGGGTCGGCCGCGCCTTCCTGGCCGATCGCCGTGGTCGACGCGGCTGACCTGGATCCCACGATCCTGTTCGGCGGGCAGGCAGACCTTCACCCCTTCGCCGCGGCCGGCGCCGCCCCCTGGGGAGCGAACCCGTTCCAGAGGCGCAAACGCACCGGCGACGACGGCAGCTTCTTGTTCGAGGGACTTCCCGCCACGCCGCACCTTTTCGTGCGAACCGATCCCTATGCCCGGCAAAGCGCGCAGGCCGGACCCTTCGCGCTGCAGCCCGGAGACCGGCTCGAGAACATCGAGTTGCGTTTGCCGCGCCAGGTCCGTATCGAGGGAACGGTGTCCACCGAGGACGGCGCACCCCTGCCTGCCGGCAGCAGGGTCGAGGTCTACCTGCCACCAGGTAGCGCGCGCGTGGCCGAGGATGGCTCGTTCGCGATAGAAGTGCTGGAGCAGGCGGAGACGCTCTTCTGCGCCCGGGCCGAAGGCTACCTGCAGGCGACGGTCGTGCTCACGCCGCCGCTTCCTTCGAGCACCTCGCACCTGGCGTCTACTCGATCGCGGTGCTTCATCCTGAGCTTGCCGCGCCCCTCGGGTCTTCACTCCACGTCGTGGCTGGCGACACGCCGCGCGCCTCTGTTCGCTGCGTTCCCGGCGCACGCCTCACGATCTCGGCACCATATGATGTCTGGTCGGCGCACTTCCGCCTGGAGACCCTGACCGGTCTCACCGTGCGGTCGGGGTCTCTCGACGCCCATACGCCAGCGGACTCCACGGTCCTGCCGGCCGGCGACTACCGGCTGTTCGTCGAGCAGAACGGCGAGTGGCTGCCGGCGCGGCCGATCACCCTCCTGGCTGGCCGGCCGGAACGCTGCGGCATCCGCGCCGAGTAGCGTTGGCCGGCTGCGGCATGAGACTTCAGGCGAGGCCGACCGGTCTCAGCAGCAGGATCCCCGCAGCGCTTGCGCGCAACAGCGCCGTGCGGGCGGCGCAGGGGACGGCAGCGCTACTTGCAGTGGATGAAGATGTCGGTGTTGGCGTCCTTGTCCTGGCCGAGGTTCGTGGCCTGCGAGCTGAAGACCCCGTACGCGCCGTTGCCCGACAGCGCGCCGCTCAGGCACGACTCCTTCGCCGCCTCGCCCTGGCTGTTCACGGAGAACATCCGGACCTTGCCCGTCTCGCGATCGACGTGGTGCAGGCGGTAGAAGGAGTGCGGGGCCTCGCGCAAGGTGATGACCTCCGTGGACTGGATCAGGATGTAGCGGCCGTTGCTCGAGATGCCCATGGCGCTCCCGGCCAGCGCCTTCTGGGCGTGCTTGACGACGTACTGCTTCATCTTCTCCTTCTTGCGATCGAACACGAAGACGTCCTGCTTGCCCGGCGCCTTGTCCTCGTTGGTGAGGTTGCTCGCGTAGGAGGGGAAGGCGACGTAGCGCCCGTCTTCCGAGATGCGGGGCGCGAAGCTCGCGCCGTCCGGCGTCTGTCCGCCGTGCCCGCGCGAGATCAGCTCGGTCGTGCCGTTCTTGCGGTCGCGCACATAGACCTGCTGTGCCGCGGGGCAGCCGAGGTTGGCGGCCTCCGAGTAGAAGGCGACCAGGCGACCGTCCCCCGAGATCGACGCGTACCTCGAGTCGTCGTTCCCCTGCACCCCGCCTGACCCGAGCGACACGCGCTCGAGCGTCCCCGCCTCCAGGTCACGGACGTAGATGTGGAACTTGCCGTTCCCCGCCACCGGGACCAGGTTCGTGGCATCGGACTCGAAGACCACGTAGCGGCCGCTGGCCGACACGCTGGGCGAGTGGCAGTCGTCGTTTGGCTCCTTGTTGTCGTGGGTCAGCGAGACGCGCACGGTCGCGCCGGTCTTGCGGTCGTGGCGGAAGACGTCTTGATGGCCGAGCACGTCGCCCGCCACCAGGGTCGGCGCGGAGCTGACGAAGACCACGTAGCGGCCGTTCGCCGAGACCTTGGGCGCAGAGCAGTCAGAGCTGGCCTGGACGCCGAGGGTGCTCACCGAAGCCAGGTCGTACTTGTTCGTGGAGCGGTCGAGAAGCAGGACCTGGACCTGGCCGTTGCCCGGCGGGCTCGTCAGGTTGGTCCGGTCCGACGTGAACGCGATCCAGCGCCCGTTCCTCGACACCGACGCGACGCTGCTGCTGCCCACGAGCGGGAGTCCCTTCTTGAAGGACAGGACCTTGGTGTCTCCGGAATGGAGCGTGCCGGCCTGCGCCGGAAGGGCGAGGAGAAGAAAAGGAAAAGCCCCGGCGAGAGAGAGAACACGCATGACAGCCTCCTGGTTCTGGATCGCCGCGGCCTGCTGGGCGCCGGATCCGAGTCGGCAGGGTAGCGACTCGGTCCTCTCCAGAGAACCGAGCGCGGCGCGAAGACAAGAGAGAAGCGGAGTTCCTGCTGCGCGTCCGGACCGCGGACCGGCGACCCTCTGCGCCAGGCGCCGGCAGACCACGAGCGGCAGGCAGGGGCCGCGGTCGCGACGTCGCGCGTCCTTGCCCAGGGCACTCCGGAGTTCGACGCCAGCCTGTCTGCGGCCGGCTCATCCGGTGGTGCTGGGCGGGCGCGCGGCCAGGGCGGCAGCCGGGAATCGCGCGGGAATGGCTGGAAGGAGCGCGCCGCGATTCCGTCCAACGAGCGCGGAGAAAGTGCGGTCCGGAGATTCTCGTTCCATCGGAACAGAGGAGGCCTTCGCCATGTTCACTTCGCTTGTCACGTCGCTCATACTGGCCGCGGGATGGGCGGCCGCCCAGCAGCAGGAAAATGTCGCCGCATTCGCGACCGTCGAAGGCGACGAGATCCACATCGTCTTCGACGCGCAGGACGGGACGCCCATCGAGCAGCTCCTCGACTTCGCGCGCGCGCAGCTCGGCTATCCCCTGCTCTGGCATCCCGCGGACGTGAAGGATGCGATGCTCCGCGGCCACGGCACCAAGGTGATCCCCAGCGAGAGCTTCTTCTCCTACCTACAGAACGTCCTCAGGGCGCACGACTACGTGCTCGTCCCGTATGGGACCGTGGCCTTTCCCGGCCACCCCGCGCCAAAGGGAGCGGCGACCGGCATCTTGGCCGTGCGGAACCCAAACTTCACGGGCGCCGGCGGCCTCAAGCCCGGCGACATCAAGTCGCACGCCCCAGTGGTGAGCGCTGACATGCTGGACATGTACCGTGACGACGGCGGGATCGTCCTCACCACTTCCTTCCGCCTCGAACACGTCAGCGTGCAGGAGGCCATGAACATGCTGCAGAGCTACTTCATGGATCCGATGGTCGAGAGCGTCCGGGCAGTGGGCACCTCCAACTCGCTCGTGGCCACCGGCTTCGCCACGAGTCTGGTCGGGATACGCGATCTGCTCCGGCTCATAGACCTTCCGCTGCCGGCGCAGGAGGACCGGCAGGTCGCCCGCTTCGAGCTGCGTCACGCGGCTGCGGTCGAGGCCAAGTCCATCGTCGATGGGCTGCTGCTTCCGGAACCGCATCCTGCCGCGGTGCAGCAAGGGGCCGCGCCGCTTCACCTGGCGCGGGAGCCGGGGCCGCGTGTTCAGGCCGACGCGAGGACGAACGCGCTGGTCGTCGTGGCCGGGGCTTCCGACCTGGCGAGGGTCGAAGCGTGCCTGGCGCAGCTCGATACCCCGCTCGCGCCGAACAGCAGGACGCAGGTCGTGCGCCTCCAGCTCGCGCAGGCCTCCAACTTGGCGGTGACCTTGAGGAAGTGGGCCGAGGACCTTGGCCTGGAGCGCCAGGTGAGCGTCGTTGCGGATCAGGGGTCCAACTCCCTGCTCATCACGGCCTCGGACTCGGCGCTCGAGCGTGTGCTGGACCTGGTGAAGCAGCTCGACGCCAGGTGAGCCCCTCCCGGCCGGCGTGGCCGCTGGCGATGGACCGTCAGTTGCCGAGGATGAGCTTCAGCCCGGCCGTGTTGGAGACGCCTGCCGGAGCTCCCGCGTCGGCGAGAAGAGCCTGCGCGAAGACGCAGAGGCCGCAAAGCGAGGGATCGGGCGGGATCACCCAGGGCAGAGTCAGGCCGGTGGTAGGCGCGAGTAGTGCGGCCATCGCCTGCGGCGCGACCAGGAGGCTGCCGCCCCAGCCGCCTGGGACCAAGACCTGCGAGCCGCCGGCGATGACGAGGGCCATCGTGTTCACCCCTGCCGAGTTGCCGATCTGAACCGATGTGGAGGTGCCGATCACGGGGGCGCTGCTGGCGCTGATCGCCGGGACGCCGAGCGTCCCGGGATAGCCTTGACCGTAGACGCTCCAACTTGCCGGCAAGCAGCGCTTCAGGACGCGCATCCTGTTCGGGGCGTGGGAGTAGGCGTTGCCCAGGAAGAGGTACGATCCGTCCGCGTTGAACGACAGGCTCGTGGGGCCCGAGTTGCCCACCCAGGGACTCACGTCCGTGGCGCTCAAGATCTGCCCGGTCGCCGGATCGACTTCGAGCAGGGTCCGGCTCGAAGGCGCGGACAGTAAGATGTTCCCCGTCGCCGGATCGAAGTCCGCGGCCATGATCGCGTCGGATGTCCCGACCAAGGGGAGCGGGTTCTTGAGCTGGCCGCTGGCCGTGTCGAACTCCCAGAGGGTCGGCGGGCTCACGAACGCGCGCACGACCCGGAGGCTGCCGTCCGCGCAGAAGGCGGCTCCGGTGATGTTGTGGCCGCTCGGGAAGCTCTGCACCAACGCTCCCCCCTGGGTGACGCGTCCGGCCGCGTCGCCGCCGTCCGCGTTGAAGAGGAACATGTCGCCGGTGCCGGGATGCAGAGCCACGGCGTCCGGGCCGTCGATCAACCCGGGGATGACGGACGCGAGGAAGACGCTCTTGGTCGTGCCCGTGAACGGGTCTACTTCCAGGACCCTGTTGGTTCCGGGAGGAACGGCGGAGCCCGCCGGCCCCGCCCCGTCGCTGACCCACAGGCTCCCGGTCGAGTCGTCGAAGGCGCTGCCTCCGGGACCGAGGATGTCCAGGCTGTATTGGGTCTGCAGGGAGAGATCTAGCCCTTGTGCGCAAAGAGGCGCCGAGAAGATCGACCCGAGCGCGAAACTCGACGTGAGGATCAAGAGAGACGGTCGCATGGGGTCCTACCTTCCTGGAGGGTTGCCGCGGGGGAGCGGCGGCCTGCCGCTCCAGCGTCCAGCCGGGGAGTTCGCAAGTCCCACGCCGCGTCCCGCGGTCGCGGCCTCACCGGCTGGCGGGAAGGCCCTCGCCGATCCGCCCTGCCATTCCGCTGGCGCGGTAACGGACGTTACCACGCGGCCACCCTCGGACAGCCGCCAGGCCCCGGAAACTGTCGCTTCGGCCGGGCTACGAGGCCGCGCGCGGCGGCACGGGTGTTGCAAGCGTGATTGCCGTTTCGAGGAAGCGCGAGCGAGGAGGCGGCCATGCGCCAGTGGGTGTTCCTGAGTCTGATCCTCGGTGTCTCCGTTCCCGCGTCGCGAGCGGACGTGGTCGGCCTCTTGCGCTACGACCCGGCCCAGGCGAACCAGCCGCTGCGCATGGAGATCTACGAGGGGTCGTACGTGCCGGATGACGATTTCGTCTCCCCGCTCATAGCCTATGACCCGAAGCTCTATGCCCTGGGCGGGAAGAACCCGGTGCGCTTTGCGTTCGTCGCCGACTGGGACGGGGCGGCGGGCAACATGGACGAGCTGGTCATCGTCCGCGAGCGCACGGCCAAGAAGGGCCGCCTGGACCTGACCGTGAGGGTCCGCACCAAGGGGCTCGACCAGGACACGGGCGAGACGCTCGCCTCATCCAAGGGCACGGACCTGGGCTTCTTCTCGGGAGACGGCCGGATCGCCGCCATGGGTCCTCTGGACATCGAGGGGGACGGAGTCGACGAGGTCGTGATCCTCCGCGCGTGGTCGGACGGCCGCCAGTCCCTCGAGGTGCGCCGGCTGCCGCCGGGCAAGAAGAAGAAGATGGGGCCGCCCCTTGTCTCGGACGCGCAGTTCGGCACCGTGGGGTTGGACGAGACCGTCTCGGTCTTCGGCACCCAGCAGGACGGAGACGCGGCGGAGGAGGTCGTCACGCTGCGGCGCTCCGCGGCCGGTGCCGACCAGCTCCACCTGTATGACCTGCCCGCGTCCGTGGGCGGCGACGCCGGGGCGCCGATCAAGGTGGACCCCTCCGTGGTCGCGCCGGATGGCGCAGTGAATCAGAGCATCGCGCGCTTCTTCCGGCCGGGCACGGGCGAAGGCGTCATCTTCCTGCGCCAGGCGCCGAGCGGGACGCAGCGCGTGGAGATGTTCGACCTCGCGTTCAGCGGCAGCCTGGGAGCGCCGGTGCTCAGCGACGCGACGCTGGATGAAGAGGGGCTCGGCATGCCGCTCTTCACGGTCTTTGGCATGGCCGCCGCCAGCGGCCATGGCTCGGCGCGCTGAACCGTCGCCCCTTGCCCTCCGTCGCCGCGCGAGACCGCGAGGAGGCCCGTCTCGCGCGCCGGCGCGATGACTTCCTCGCCGGGCTCGTAGAATCGGGGCGATGTTCGGCAGCGCCACGCTCGTTCTCTGGCTCGCTCTCGGCCAGGCCGCCCCGGCCGAGGGCGGTCCGAACCCGCCCGAGTGCTATCCGGCCCAGCAGGCGATCGTGGTCGACGGGGACCTCGGGGACTGGGACCGGCGCGGGCCGATCAAGATCGCCGAGCCCTGGCAGCGCAACCTGATCGAGGGGAACGCGCTTTCGCGGGACTGGCAGGGGCCGGAGGACTCCTCCGCGACCATCTACCTGGCCTACGACTCCGAGAACCTCTACGTCGCCGGCGAGGTCAAGGACGACCTGCGCCTGCATGACGACAAGGTCTGGTGGAGCGGCGACTGCCTGGAGCTGTTCCTCGACCTCGACCGGGACGGGGATCGGGATGATCCGGCCTGGAACGAGGACGACTACCAGATCTGCCTGATGCCGTACTTCCCGGGCCGCCCCTGGGGCGTCTCGAAGCACGGCCCGGCCACGCTGCTTTCGGACGAGAAGCTCCAGGGCATCGCGGTGGCGTCGCGCCAGAGGGCCGCGGCCGGCTACTCCTTCGAGGCGCGCCTGGCGTTCAAGGACTTCAAGTCCTTCGACCCGGCGGCGCGCAAGCTCGGCTTCAACCTGGCGCTGAACGACCACGACCAGCTCGCGGACGGCGGGCGGCGCCACACCTACCTCACGGTCAACGGCGCGGCCGAGAACCAGCTGGACACGAGGAACCTGCTCGACGTCTCGTTCATCGGCGAAGCCAAGCAGACCAGCCCCTCGGAGCGCGACTGGGGCGCGGAGATCGGCCTCTGGGTGGTCTCGCTGCTCGCCTCCCTGCTGATCATCGCGCTCGTCGCCTGGACCTCGCGGCCGCTCTTCGAGTGGGTCAACGCGCGGCTGCGCTCGTGGCGCCGCATCGGCCTCTGGGTGCTGCTCTTCCTCCTGTTCGCCGTGTTCGGCGCGCCCTTCCTCGTGGCCCGCTTCCTCGAGTGGCGCGTGGAGGGGCGCTTCGACGTGGGCGCGAGCGCCGTGGGCAAGATCGTCGCGGATCTCGCCGAGGAGCTGCGCTGCCACGAAGGCCGAGGCCTGGATACGCCCGAACGGCTGCTCGACCTGCTGCGCGGCACGCGCGTGCGCACCCGGCCTCTCTACGACTACACCTGCTTCGAGCTGCGTTCGCGGGAGGAGGACCCTCACCTGCGCGTCTCGGCGGAAGGCGTGTCGGTGCGCAACTACGGCTTCGTCGTGGCCGCGGGCCGGCAGCTCTCCCTGCCCCTGCCCGAGCCGACCGCGCTGGCCGGGCTCTACGTATTCGGTTCGGCCCGCTTCGACGACCGCGTGGTCCAGAGGCCCGGCGCCTCCTCGGTGCGCGCCCAGGCCCTGGAAATCGGCGTGCGCATGGCCGACGGCACCGAGCGCAGCGAGTCCTTCCCGGCCATCGATCGCAGCCGCCTGGGCGGCGGCGGCGTGCCCATGAGCGACCGTTTCAGTCTTGCCTTCGTGGACAACGGGCGTGCGGTCGAGCAGTACTTCGTGGGCGGCGCCATGGTGGGCGACGAGCTGGTCAAGGCGGTGCTCATCACCCTGCGCGAGCCGGGCGTCGAGTTCCGCCTGCACGGCGTCAGCTACGCGCGCGCCGACGCCGCCGGCGAGCCGCTGCCCCTGAGCCTGGCGCACACCTCGCTCGCCGGACCGCCGGCCGCGCTCTGGGACGGCATCCCGCGCGGCGTGGCGCGCGTCGCGGCCGGCGCCTCGGGGCGGGTGAGCGTGCCGATCGGCAAGGCGCTCGACACGCTGTGGTTCTTCTACAACACCGCCGATCCCAGCGTGCTCGACGCCGAGCTTTCCGGCGTGGAGGTGGGCCGCTTCCTGGTGCGCGATCTGGCGGGCGCGGAGATCGCGGTCATCCCGCTGCGCGCGGGCGTGAACCTCACCTTCGGCCAGTTCGACGACTCCCAGCGCCCGGCGGGCATGGAATCGGCGCTCGCCTTCCGCTGGGAGGCCGCGGGCGCGTCGCAGCTCATCGAGGTCCTCGAGCGCCGCGTCTCCTCGCCCGGTGGGCCGGTCGAGGTCGCCGAGGTCGTGCTCGAGAACGGCGGCGAGCTGTCCGGCATCTCCCTGTTCGCCGTCACCGGCGGCGTGCTCGGGCCGCCGGTGCGGCCGGGCGGCGGCTCCGCGCTGCAGGAAACGAGCGAGGGGCTGGCGCTCCTCCCGTCCCAGACCGCGCTGGTGCATGGTCTCGACCTGGCCGTGCTCGAGGGCGGCCTTGTCGCCGCGGTCGACTTCCGCGACCGCGAGCTGGGCGCGTCGCTCAAGGGATCGCAGTACCCGCTCGGCGGCATCGACGCCGCGGAGGCGGGCGCCGGCACTTTGGGCGTGACCCTCGCGGACGAGCCCTACCTCGTGCGCGGCTTCCACCTCGCGCGCGAGGAGGGGCCGAGCCTGTCCATCGCCGCGGCGCAGAAGGTCCACGGGCTGGCGTTCCTCTGGCGCATGCAGCGCCTGGTGGGTATCGCCTCGTTGTTCGTGATCATCCCGCTGCTCCTCTTCTACGTGATGGACCGCACCACGCGCATCGCGCGCCTCCGGCTGCGGCTGACCACCATCCTCATCGCCACCTCGCTCGCGCCGATCGTGATCCTCTTCGCGGTGCTCTACAACGTCGTCGCCAGCGACCGCGCCAGGCTGCGGGAATCGCAGGGGAGCGCCGCCATGCAGGAGGTGCTCGCAAGGCTCGGCGAGATGTTCCGCCAGACGCAGCGCACCGCGCGCGAGATCATGGACAGCGACCTCGTTCAGGAGATCCGCGAGGGCGGCGAGCTGGATCGCGCGCGTATCGAGTCGTACCTGCAGCAGGTCGTGGTCCTGCGGCCCGCGCCCGGGCTCGACTTGGCCGTGCGGCTGGAAGTGGAGGCCAAGGACGGGCTGCGGCGGCGCTTCCACGACGGGCCGGGGCGCGAGTCGGCGAGCAGCTTCGACCTGACCGAGGGCGGCATCCACTACCACTGGGGCCAGCTCGTGTTCCTCTGGCCCGTGGACAGCCTTGGCCGCGAGAACGAGCTGCGCGTGGTCGTGGCCGGAGAGGTGATGCCCGGTCTCGCCAACGACCTGGGACGCGCCACCTCGACCCGGGTGGCGCTGCTCACGTTGCGCGGCTTCCCGATCGCCGGGAGCGCCTCCGGCGACCCGGAGGTCCGCGCGCGCGACGTGGAGGGCATCCGCCTGCAGAATCGCCTGGCTTTCCGCGCCAACGCCGCCGGGGAGCTGCTCGTCAGCGGCCTGCTGCGCGGCCCGCGCGACGATCCGGCGGCGCTGGTGGAGGTCGCGCTGCCCCCGGACCCGATCCGCCTGGACCCCGGCTTCACGCACTTCCCGCTGCAGGCCTTCTTCTTCTGGCTGTGCGTGCTGGCGCTGGCCGCGGCGGTGTTCATGGGCGCAATCGCCACCTGGCGCATCACCGGGCCGGTGGAGGCCCTGCAGCGCGCCGCGCAGCGCATTGCCGAGGGAAACCTGGACGTGACCGTGGAGGCGGGCGCGCGCGGCGAGGTCGGGCAGCTCGCCCAGTCCTTCAACACCATGACCGCCAAGCTCAAGCACCGCGCCGCCGAGCGCCAGCGCCTGCAGCGCGCGCTCGAGGCGCTCACCGCCAACCTCGAGCCCGAGGCCACGGCTGCTGCCGCCCTGGCGGCGCTCGCCGAGGAGCCGCCGGCCGCCGCCTCGGCCCTCTACCGCCGCGACCCGGAGCGCGAGCACATCTTCCTGCTCGCGCAGGCGCGCGGGGACGCGGCGCGGCCCTTCCCCGTGCGTCTGGCGCACGACCCGGCCTGGGAGACGCTCCTGGCCGGCCGCGCAGGCGTCATCCTCGACGCGGCCGGGGCGGAGGCGCGCGGCCTGCCGCGCCAGGGCGACCTGCTCTCCGACCACCTCGCGCTGGTGCTGCCCGTGTTCCTGGCGGATCGGACGATCGGCGTCGCCATCCTCAACTACGGCGCGGACGTCACGCGCTTCGAGCTCGAGGAAGGCCTGCCGGTGCTGAACCACCTCGCCGGCCAGATCGCGGTTGCCCTGGAGAACGCGCGCCTCTACAGCCTGGCCGTGGCCGATCCGCTCACCGGCCTGTACGTGGAGTCGTACTTCCAGAACCGGCTGGCAGAGGAAGTCGATCGCGCCCAGCATCGCGGCGGCAAGCTCTCCCTGCTCAACGTCGAGCTGCATGAGCTGGAGCGGCTCGAGCGCAGCCTCGGACCGCGCGCGGTGAGGAACGCGCTGGTGCAGCTGGCGCGCGAGATCAAGTCCGAGTCGCGCGAGATGTACGTGGTGGCGCGCGCAGGGCACTCCTTCTTCGCGCTTTTGCCCGAGACCGGGGCCGAGGAGGCGGCCGGCTTCCGCGAGCGCATCCTGCGGCGCGTGGAGTCGCTGCGCACCGGCGACGGCGACGTCGCGCGCGTGCACGTCCACATCGGCTGCGCCACCTTCCCGGAGGGGGGGCGGAGCCCGGCGATCCTCCTGGACGCCGCGGCCTGCGACCTGGCGGGCGCGCGGCGCAGGAAGGTGCGGGAGGCCCTCGCCACGCCCGCGGACGGAGCCGGCGGCGAACCCTCGGCCGACCTCGACCTGCACCCGTACGTCTTCCAGTCGCCGCTCATGAAGCAGCTCTTGAACCAGGTGGCGCGCGTGGCGCAGAGCACGGCCTCGGTCCTGCTGCTCGGCGAGACCGGCTCTGGCAAGGAGGTCATCGCCGACCTCCTGCACCGCTGGAGCGATCGGGCGCACCGCCCGTTCGTGGCGATCAACTGCTCGGCCGTGCCCGAGACCCTGCTCGAGGCGGAGCTGTTCGGCTACGAGCGCGGCGCGTTCACCGGCGCGGACCGGCCGCGGCCGGGGCAGCTCGAGGCGGCGGACGGCGGTACCGTCTTCCTCGATGAGGTGGGGGACATGCCGCTCGCGATCCAGGCCAAGCTCTTGCGGGTGCTGCAGGATCGTGTCGTGGTGCGGCTCGGGTCGCGGCGGCCGCTCGAGGTGGACGTGCGCATCGTCGCCGCCACCAACCGCGACCTCAAGGCCCTGATCGAGTCCGGCGGCTTCCGCAACGACCTCTACTTCCGGCTCAAGGTCGTCTCGCTCACCGTGCCGCCGCTGCGCGAGCGGCGCGAGGACATCCCCGCGCTCGTCGACCTCTTCGTCAGCGAGTTCAACCGCGACAACTCCCGGCAGATCCGCGGCGTGTCTCCCGCGGTTCTCGACCGCCTCCACCAGTATTCCTGGCCGGGCAACGTGCGCGAGCTCAGGAACGTGCTGAGCCGCGCCATGCTCATGACCGACGGCGACCTCGTGCTGCCCGCCAGCCTCGTGTTCGAGGGCAAGGCCTCGCGGTCGACCCGGCGGAAGGGCGACCTGGCCTTGGGCAAGGAGACCGCGGAAGGCGGGCCCGAGGCCGCCGCGGCAGAGGAACCGGGGCCGCCAAACGAGCGGCAGGTCAAGCTGCTCGCACGCCTCGACGGCGGCGCCACGATCCGCAGCCGGGACTACTTCGATCTGGTGGGAGTCTCCCCTCGCACCGGGCTTCGCGACCTGAACGACCTCGTCGCGCGAGGCCTCATCATCCGCCTCGGAAGCCGCCGCGCCGCCACGTACCGTCTGGTGCCGCGTCCGGGCAACAGCCCGTGATCCCCCTGACCGCGCTGCACGGATTCGCAAGCCCTTCACCCCCTCGATCCGCGTCCGGACCGCACATTCCGGCACTTCCGAGAACCTAACAAATACCTACGGTTTTCGACACGGCGCAGAAAACCGGCGTTCGTGCCGGAATGTGGCGGAATTACCGTCGGGCTTGTTGGTCCGCGACTTGCGGACACCTCGGTCAGGAGCAGTGTAGATCGCCAAAAGTCTTTAATAAATAATGTGTTAAAACCATCGCATGACGTTCGTGTTCCCTGACTGCAACAGCGACGGCTTCTTTGGTCCGGCTTTTGTTGCTGTGTACGCCGCTGGCCAGCGTGGTTTCCGTTTGGCGAGTGACTTCGGTTTCCTCGAAGGACCGAAGGAGGGCGGTGGACTATGCGAAACTCGAGCGTGCTCTCAATGCTGGCCGTCGGGATTCTCCTTGGCAGCTCGACGGCCGCGAGCGCGGCGCCTGGCCCGGACAAGAACAACAAGAAGGAGCCGGCAGCGCAGGGGAACGCGGCAGAGGCCGACGCCGGGTCCAGCGTGGAGCCTGGGGAGGATCAGGAGAAGGGCGGAGGCAAGGGCAAGAAGGCGCGAAAGAAGGGTGCTGTCGAGCAGGGCGAGCCGGCGGTCGCGGCCTCGGCCCAGCCGGCGGCGCGTGCGCCTGTCGTTGCCGTGGTTGCGCCGCCTCGCGAACAGAAGCGAGCCGAGCCTGTCCCGCCTGCCTCGGCAGCCGCTGCTCCCGACCCCGCTCCGGACCCGGCTGCTCCCGCTGCCCCGCAGCCCCAGGTCCAGGTCGCGGTGCCGGCGTTCCAGGTGACCGGCAGGATCGTCTCGGGCGAGAAGGCCGGCGCGCAGAAGGTGGCGGTCGTGGACATCGGCCGCGCCTTCGACAAGATCCCGGCCTACCAGAAGATCAAGAAAGAGGACCTCAAGAACACCAAGGCGCGGTACCACTTCCTCGTGGCCGAGGCGAACCAGAAGTTCCGGGTGGCCGTGGACATGGTGGCCGCGCGGGAGTCGTTCGATCTCGTGGTCGAGAAGGGCGGCGTCAAGGGTCTGGAGGCGGTCGACATCACCGACAAGGTCGTGGAAGCGCTTCAGTAGCTTCCCGGCCCAGAAAGCTGAGGAGGGGTCCCTGGACAGCACGATTGCCGCGGCCCGTGCGATCCTGTGTGTTTGCGGCCTGCTCACCGCCTGCGTTTCCGAGCCCGCCACTCCGGACGGCCTGCACCGCAAGAGGGAGGTCCGAAGCTACGCCGATGGCGCGGCGGAAGACGCGCGGCAGGCGCCGCCCGGCCGGGAGGAGCACGATCCCTACGCGGAGGAGGACCGCCGGGAGAAAGGGCTTTTCCCGCCAGGCCTTCTGCCGCCGAGCGCCGAGGAAACTCCTTTCCAGCGCCAGGACCCGGAAACAAGCCTGTCGCCGTTCCACCGCTTCAGCCACCAGACCGTCCGCTCCCCGGACGGCCGCCTCACGCGCCTCTACTGGGTGCGCGCGGGCCTGGGGCCGATCCTCGAGCCGCTGATCCGGGCGCACACGCTTGCCGGCGACGCGAACGCTGCTCTGCTCACGGTGACGCCGGGCGTGCACCTCGATCCGCGGCCGTCCAAGCAGTACACGGGCACGCTCGCTCCCATGCTGCCCGAGGTCGAGGGCGGCAAGGTCTCCGACCTGATCGCGCTCACCGCGGGCGAGGAAGTGCTCCTCGAGGTGGACGACTTCCTCGCCACGATCCTGAACGACGTGCCGCAGGTCGAGATCGAGGGCAAGATCGTCGAGATCACCTTCGACGACGACCTCGAGACCGGGTCCAACCTGTTCGTCTCGGAGGTGGAGTCGCACTACCGCGAGAACGCGGACGGCACCAGCACTCTGCTCGGCAAGGGGAACGTGGCGGACACGCTCTTCCGCTCGTTCGAGTCCCCGCTCGACCCGAGCTCGTTCCTCTCCGGCGGCCTGGTGGGGAGCCTGGTCCTCTCGACCATCCAGGACAACACCCGGTACCGGGCGATCCTGCGCGCCATCCAGGCCAGCTCGCACGCGGACGTGCTCTCCGCGCCCAAGATCGCGGTGCTGAACGGCCACATCGCCGTGATCGACACCGGCTCGCGCACGCCGGTCTTGACGCCCACCTTGAACGCCGTGGGCCAGCTGCAGCAGGTGGCCGTGAAGTACGAGGACACGGGCATCAAGCTCTACGTGACGCCGTACCTGCTCATGGACGACATGATCCAGATCGACGTGATGGCCGAGGTGTCGTACGTGTCCGGATTCATCGAGTCGGGCGCGGCCGGCATACTCAACCCGATCATCTCGACGCGCAACGCCTCCACGGTGATCAACATCCGGGACGGCCAGACCTTCGCCATCGGCGGCCTGATCGCGACCGACGAAATCGAGCTGGTCACCAAGATCCCGGTGCTCGGCGACATCCCCGTGCTCGGCTACCTGTTCAAGAGCACGAACGTGACCGAGCGGCAGTCGCAGGTCATCTTCTTCATCACCCCGCGCCTGGTGCGCGGGCCGGCCCCGATGTTCGTGCCGGGGGCGTAGCCCTATTGCGCCTGGCGCATTCCGGCTCGCCCGGCTGCCGGCGGGCCGTACAATCTGCCGGATGTCCGACGTCGCCCTCGAAGCCCGCGGCCTGAAGAAGTCGTTCGGCCCGGTCGAAGCCCTGCGCGGCGTCGACCTCACCGTGCGCCGCGGCGATCTCTACGGGTTCCTCGGCCAGAACGGCGCGGGCAAGACCACCGCCATCAAGGTCCTGGCGCGCCTCATCCGCCCGACCGGCGGGGCGGCCGCGATCCTCGGCCGGGACGTGGTCTCGTCCGATCCCGCTTGCCTCTTCGCCGGAGTCGGCTTCCTGGTCGAGTCGCCCGCATTCTTCCCCTACTTGACCGGCCGCGGCAACTTGGCTCTGCACGCCCGCCTCGCCGGCCTTGCCGAGAGGCGCGGCGCCGTCCAGCGCGCCCTCGAGCTGCTCGGCCTGGGCCGCTTCGCGGACCGCAGGGTGGCCGAGTACTCCCTGGGCATGAAGCAGCGCCTGGGGCTGGCCCAGGCCCTGCTCGGCGCGCCCGAAGTGCTCGTCCTCGACGAGCCGACGAACGGGCTCGATCCCGGCGGCATCGCGCAGGTGCGCGAGATCCTGCGGGCCGAGAGCGAGCGCCACGGGCGGACCGTCTTCCTCTCGAGCCACATCCTCTCCGAGGTGGAAGCGCTGTGCAACCGCGTGGCGGTGATCGACCAGGGGGTGATCGTGGCCGAGGGCGAGGTCAGCCGGCTCCTGCGCGAGGGGGAGACGCTCTGCATCCGCACGTCCGATGCGGCGCGCGCGCGCGCGGCGGCGGGGCTGCCGGAATCCGCCGTGGAAGGGGACGTCCTCAGGGTGCACGGCGGCGACGAGGAGGCCGCGCGCCTGGTGCGCCTGCTGGTCGAGGCGGGCGTGGCCGTGTACGAGGTCACGCGCGCGCGGCGTTCCCTGGAGGACGTCTATCACGACCTGACCGGCGCGGGGGCGGCATGGCGGCGATCCTGACGGCGGCAGCGGTGGAAGTGCGCAAGCTCGCCGGCCAGCGCGCCTTCCTGGTCGCGACGCTGCTCCTCCTCCTGGTGTGCAAGCTGATCGTCCTCATGGAGATCGAGGCGGACGGCGCGGCCGCCGGATTGGACGACTTCCACGTCAACGGCTTCTACCTGATGGCCCGCTCCGCCTGGCTCGGGCTCACGCTCTGGCTCGTCCTGTTCTACGTCCTGGTCTGCCAATCGATCGCCGGGGAAGGGGAGCGCGGCCAGCTGCGCATGCTCCTGGTGCGGCCGCTGCCGCGCAGCGCCTTCTACCTGGGCAAGCTCCTCGCCGCGGCCGCGGCGGTCGGCGTCGCGCTGCTCCTGGACGCGCTGCTCGGCCTGGCCGTCGGCGGCCTCGCGCTCGGCTTCGGGGACGTGGCGGACACGTCCCTGCAGGGCGACCTCTACTCGGCGGGCGCGCTCGCCCTCGGCCTGCTCCGCGCCTACCTGCTGACCGGCCTGGCGCTCTTCGCCACGGCCGGCGTGGGCCTCCTGGTCTCCGCGCTCTGCGCGCTCTCGGCCAGCGCGACCACGGTCGGCCTCCTCGTGCTGGTCACGCTCGGCGCCGCGGGCTTCGTCGCCGGCAGCCCGCTCGATCAGTGGCTGGTCACCACCTGGAGCCTGCACTCGTTCGGCGTGCTCGAGCAGGTGGCGTCCGGAACGAGCGTCTACCGCGACGGCGGCGAGACCCTGCGCGCGCTCTGCGTGCCGCTCGCCACGCTGCTCCTGACCAGCGCGGGCGGCCTGGCGCTCTTCCGGCGCCGCGACGTCGCCGGCTGAGCCGAGCGCACCTTGCCTTGCGGCCGCGCTGTCGGCCGGCTGGCGCGGAGTCTATGCTGCGCGGCCATGTCCATGCAGGAGTGGATCGAGCGCAAGCGCGACGGCTTGGCGCTTTCCGGCCAGGAGATCGGCGCCTTCGTCGCCGGCCTGGTGAGCGGGGAGATCCCCGACTACCAGGCTGCCGCCTTCCTCATGGCGGCGTACCTGCGCGGCATGGACGAGGCCGAGACCGCCGCGCTCACCAGCGCGATGCTGCGCTCCGGCGCCGTGCTCGACCTTTCCACGATCGGCGGAGCGAAGGTCGACAAGCACTCCACCGGCGGCGTGGGAGACAAGGTCTCGCTGGTGCTGGCGCCGGCCGTGGCCGCCTGCGGCGGGCGCGTGCCCATGATCTCCGGGCGCTCGCTCGGCCACACCGGCGGCACGCTCGACAAGCTCGAGTCCATCCCCGGCTTCCGCGTCGGGCTGACTCTCGACGAGCTCTGCGCGCAGGTCGGCGACCTCGGCGCCGCGTTCGGCGCGGCGACCGCCGACCTGGCGCCGGCCGACCGGCTGCTCTACCGGCTGCGCGACGCCACGGCCACGGTGGCGTCCATCCCGCTCATCACCTCGAGCATCCTGGCCAAGAAGGCGGCCGAGGGGATCGACGGCCTGGTGCTCGACGTGAAGACCGGGAACGGCGCGTTCATGGCGACGCCGCGCGCCGCGCGCGATCTGGCGCGGTCCCTCGTCTCGACCGCCGAGCGCTTGGGGCTCCGCGCGGTGGCCCTGATCACCGACATGTCGCAGCCGCTCGGCGCCGCGATCGGCAACAGCGTCGAGGTGGTCGAGGCGGTCGAGGCGCTGAAGGGCGGCGGGCCCAGAGACTTGGTCGAGCTGGTGACGCGTCTCGGCGCGGAGATGCTGCTGCTGGCCGGTCTGGTCCCTGACCTTCGTTCCGGCTGCGACCAGATCGCGCGGAGCCTCGCCGACGGCTCCGCGCTCGCGCGCTTCCGCGCCATCGTGGAGCGCCAGGGTGGCGATGCCAGCGCGATCGAGGACGTGTCGCGCCTGCCTTGCGCCAGCCGGCGCGAACCGCTCGAGAGCCCGGCTTCGGGCCACGTGCAGAGCATCGATTGCCGGGCCCTGGGCGCGGCCGCCTGCGCGCTCGGCGCCGGCAGGCGCCGCATGGAGGACGCGATCGACCACGGGGTCGGCCTGATCTGCATGAAGAAGGTCGGCGACGCCGTGGTTGCGGGCGAGCCGCTGCTCCTGGTGCTGTACAACGACGCTGCGCGCTACGCGGCGGTGCGGCCCGCCCTCCAGGCCGCCTTCGTCATCGGCGAGAAGCGGCCGAGCGCGCGGCCGCTCGTGCGCGCGCGCCTGGCCGGGGCAGGCTGCCGCGAAAGGAGCTGATTTTGGACGAGCTCGGTCTCAAGCTGCGCGGAGCGGCCGGCATCCTGGCCATCCTCGGCCTGGCCTACTTGCTGTCGAGCGCGCGGCGCAAGGTGCGGCCGCGCATCATCCTCTTCGGCATCGGCCTGCAGATCGCGTTCGCCCTGATCGTGCTGCGCACCGACCTCGGGCGCAGGTTCTTCGACGGCGCCAACGCCGTCATCATCGGCCTGCTCGACTTCTCCAAGCAGGGCGCGTGGTTCGTTTTCGGCGCCCTCTCCCCGCGGCCGGGCGAGACCTGTCCGGTCGGCCCCCTGTTCTTCTTCCAGACCCTGACGACCATCATCTTCTTCGCCTCGCTCATGGCCGTGCTCTATCACCTCGGGATCATGCAGCTCGTGGTGCGCGGCGTGGCCTGGGTCATGCTGCGCACCATGAAGACGAGCGGAGCGGAGACGCTTTCGGCCTCGGCGAACATCTTCGTCGGCCAGACCGAGGCGCCGCTCCTGGTCAAGCCGTTCATCGCCCGCATGACGCGCTCCGAGATCATGGCGGTCATGACCGGCGGCTTCGCGACCGTGGCCGGGGGCGTGATGGCGGCCTACGTGGGTATGTGCCGCGACGTGTTTCCGGACATCGCCGGGCACTTGATGGCGGCGAGCGAGATGGCGGCGCCCGCCGGCCTGATGATCGCGAAGATCATGGTGCCCGAGGTCGAGGCTCCGGCGACCGCCGGCTCCATGAAGTTCAAGGTCGAGAAGACGTCGGTCAACGTCATCGATGCGGCGGCCACCGGGGCGGCGGACGGCATGAGGCTCATGCTGAACGTCGCGGCCATGCTGGTCGCCTTCGTCGCCATCCTCGCGCTCCTCGACTTCATTCTCGGCTGGGCCGGCGGCTGGTTCGACCACCCGGAGCTGAGCATCAACCTCCTCCTGCAGTACCTGTTCGCGCCGCTGGCCTACGCGATGGGCGTGGAGCGGGGCGACGTCCTGGCGGTGAGCCGGCTCCTCGGTGAAAAGATCGTGGCCACCGAGTTCATCGCCTACGGCAGCCTGGGCCGCATTGGGGGCGACCTCTCGGAGCGCTCCTTCATGATGGCTTCCTACGCGCTCTGCGGCTTCGCCAATTTCGCCAGCATCGCCATCCAGATCGGCGGCATCGGTGCGATGGCGCCGGAGCGGCGCCCTCACCTGGCGCAGCTCGGGCTCAAGGCGATGTTCGCGGGCTTCCTCACCACCTGTCTCACGGCGGCGGTCGCCGGCATCGTGATCTAGCGACAAGAAGAGGAGAAGGCATGAGCTACGTCTTCGAAGAGGCCCTCGAGGCGGCCGCCTCGGTCAAGAAGGCGGCGGGGTCGCCGGTGGTGGGCGTGATCCTCGGCTCCGGCCTCGGCGACTTCGCCCGCCGCCTGCCCGCGCCCGAGGTCGTGCCCTACACGCGCATTCCCAACTTCCCGCCGGCGCGCGTCGAAGGACACGCCGGCCAGCTCCTCTTCGCCACGCTCGAGGGCGTGCGCGTCGCCGTGCTCTCGGGCCGTGTGCACTACTACGAGGGGTACAACCTGGACACGGTCACGCTCGGGGCGCGCACCCTCGCCATCCTGGGCATCAAGGCGCTCATCGTCACGAACGCGGCCGGCGGCATCCGCGACGACCTCGGCCCGGGCCAGCTCATGGTGGTGACCGACCACATCAACCTCATGGGCGTGAACCCGCTCGCCGGGCCCTGGGATCCGCGCCTCGGCCCGCGCTACCCGGACATGTCGCGCGCCTACGACCCGCGGCTGCGCGCGGCCATCCACGAGGCCTCGCGGCGCACGCGCGTGCACCTCGCCGAGGGCGTGTACGCCGCGGTCAGCGGTCCGTCCTACGAGACGCCGGCGGAGATCCGCATGCTCGAGCGGCTCGGCGCGGACGCGGTCGGCATGTCCACGGTCCCGGAGGTGATCGCCGCCAACCAGACCGGGATCCACGTGGCGGGCATCTCATGCATCTCCAACAAGGCGGCGGGCAAGGGCCGGACGAGGCTCTCCCACCGCGAGGTCATGGAGGAGACGCGCCGCGCCTCGAGCCGCTTCTGCAAGCTGCTCGCGGCCGCGATCCCGCTGGTCGCCGAGGCCGTGGCGCGGCGCAGCCGCAAGGCGCCGGCGCCGCACAAGCCGACCATCGAGGAGCAGCGCAGCGTGGGGCGCAGCCTCAAGGCGGGGAAGGGCGGCACGCCGGGGCGGGCAGGAGGGAAGAAGCCATGAACCGCGCGGAGCTGGCGGCGCGGATCGATCACACGCTGCTCAAGCCGGACGCCACGGCCGCGCAGATCCGCGAGGCGTGCGCCGAGGCGCGCGCCGCCGGGTGCGCCGCGATGTGCGTCAACGGCGGCCGCGTGGCGCTCGCGCGCCAGGCGCTCGCCGGGAGCCGCGTGGCGATCGCCGCGGTCGTGGGCTTCCCGCTCGGGGCCATGGCCACGGAGGTCAAGGCGGCCGAGGCGGCGCGCGCGCTGGCGGACGGCGCCAGCGAGATCGACATGGTCATGCAGCTCGGCGCGTTCCGGGACGGCGACCACGAGTGGGTGAAGCGCGACGTCGCCGCCGTGGTCGCCGCGAGCGGCGCGGCCCTGGTGAAGGTGATCCTCGAGACCGGTCTCCTGGCGGACGAGGAGAAGGTCAAGGCGGCGCTCCTCGCCGTGGCGGCGGGCGCGCACTTCGTGAAGACGTCGACCGGGTTCGGAGGGGGCGGCGCCACGGTCGCGGACGTGCGCCTGCTCAGGCAGGCGGTCGGGACGCGCGCGCGCATCAAGGCTTCCGGCGGGATCAAGGACGCGCCGACCGCCCTCGCGCTCATCGAGGCCGGCGCCGACCGGCTGGGAATGAGCGCGACCGCGGCGGTGCTCGCCGGGCTGGCGTAGCCGCGCGCGGCGCCCCTCAGGCGCCGTTGTTGCCGATCGCCTCGACCGGGCACTGCTCCATGGCCTCCTTGCACTGCGCCAGCTCCTCGGCGCCCACCGGCTGCTTGAAGACCACGGCCTGGCCGCGGCGCGAAAAACGGGCCGGGAGGAGAGCCGGACCGCGGCGCGGCGCGACTGGGGGGGCGGGCTTCTGGTATGAACGAGGCCGCACTCGCATCCGACACCCGCGTCACCCACTGCCCGGAAGGAGCCGCAACCATGATCAAGGGTCTGCTCGCCGCGCTTGCCGTGCTCGCGTTCGCGCCGGGCCTCCCGCGGGCGCAAGAGCCCGAGGAGGAGGCGGCGCCGCGGCCGCCGGCGGCCGCCGCCGAGGAAGCCGCGCAGGAGCCGGATGCTCCGCCGGCGAAGACCTTCGATCCTCTGGGCTCGGACCAGGAGGCGATCGAGCTGGTGGAGCAGCTCTGGGAGACGCTCGGCGGCAAGGAGGCCTACGAGCGCATCGACTTCATCCGCTTCACCTTCAAGGTGCAGGCGGGGGAGGCGGTTCGATCGACGCGCTCCCTGCTCTGGGACCGGCGGGCGCAGCGCCTGCGCGTCTTCCTGAAGACCATGCGCGGCGAGCTGGTCGTGCTCATCGATCTGAACACGCGCGGCGGAGTCGCGCTCGAGAACGGCGCGCCGGTTCCCGAAGAGGACATGGCCGGCGTCGTGGCCTACGCGTACGACAACTTCTGGCTGAACGACGTCCACTGGCTGATCGCGCCCTGGCGGCTCAAGGACCCGGGCGTGCACCTGCGCATGGCCGGGGAGGTCGTGGACGACGCCGGCAAGACGCTGAAGAAGATCGCGGTGACGTTTGACGAGGGTGCAGCCCAGGGGCCGGGAAGCGCGTACTGGCTGCTGATCGATCCGGACAGCGGCCTCTTGCGCGAATGGGCCTGGCGCCTGCCGGGCATGCCGGAGGAGCAGGAGCCGCTCCGCTTCGCCTGGGAGGAGTGGGTGGAACGGAGCGGCGTCAAGTTCTCGACCGTGAAGACGCAGGTGGGCGGAGATCAGCGCGTGCTGTGCGACGACCTGGAGACGCCGGCGGAGATCCCCGGGGATTCGTTCGCGGGTCTGTAGGGCGCGCGGCCCTTTCGCGGCCGTCCCGCGCGCGGTACACTCTCCCGTTCTCGGCCCTTCAGCAGAAGACAGAGGATCGCGATGAGCTTCAAGATCCCCGAGACCTGCCGCGAGTGGCAGGCGCGGGCCCGCAGGATCGCGGACCGCTACGTCCGTCCCCTGGCCCGGAAGTACGACCGGCTCCAGGAATACAACTACGAGGCGACCAAGGTTCTCGCCGAGGAGGGGCTCTTCCGCGTCTTCATCCCCGACCAGTACGGCGGCGAGAAGTCCTCGATCCTCTCCCTGTGCCTGGTGGTCGAGGAGCTGGCCAAGGCCGACGCGGGATACGGCGTGGCGTTCGCGGTGAACGCGCTCGGCTCCTTCCCCATCATCGTCGGCGGCACCGAGGAGCAGAAGCGCAAGTATCTGCCGCAGGTCGCGTGCGGCAAGAAGCTCGCCGCCTTCTGCCTGTCGGAGAAGCTCGCCGGGTCGAACGCCGCCGGGCTGCTCTGCCGCGCCGAGCGCGCCGCGGATGGGTGGGTGATCAAGGGCGAGAAGAAGTGGACCACGAACGCCACGGTGGCCGACCTCTACTCGGTCTTCGCGGTCACCGACCCGGCCTCGAAGTCGCGGCGCATCTCGGCCTTCATCGTCGAGAAGGGGACGCCGGGCTTCTCCTTCGGCAAGGTCGAGGACAAGATGGGGATCCGCTGCGTGCCCGTGGTCGAGACCATCTTCGACAACGTGCGCGTGCCCGAGGAGAACCTGCTGGGGGGCAAGCCGGGGCTCGGCTTCAAGCACGCCATGATGACCCTCGACTGCGCCCGTCCGGGCGTGGCGGCGCAGGCCGTGGGCGCGGCGCAGGGCGCGCTCGAACTGGCCATGGTCTACGCCAACCGCAGGCAGCAGTTCGGCCAGCCCATCTCCTCGTTCCAGATGGTGCAGCAGATGCTGTCCGACATGGCCATGCAGACCGAGGCGGCGCGCTGGCTGGTCTACGCCGCGGCCGCGGCCGTGGACAACAACGAGGAGAACCTCACCAAGCGGGCGGCCATGGCCAAGTGCTTCGCCTCGGACACGGCCGTCAAGGTCGCCACGGACGCCGTGCAGATCTTCGGCGGGTACGGCTTCATGGAGGACTACCCGATCGCCAAGTTCTACCGGGACGCGAAGATCCTGCAGATCTACGAGGGCACGAACCAGATCCAGCGCATGGTCATCGCGCGCCACCTGGTCAAGGAAGCCAATGGTCTCACGCATTTGGAGGAGTTCATCCCGAAGGAGACTCAGGAGTTCTTCGGAGCGGACGTAGGGGCAGCGGAGCAGTGACGGGAGGGAAGAGGAGCGTCGCAGCCGTTTCCCTGGATCCGGGGACGGCAGCGCGACTTCCGGTGCAGGCCGTGCGCGAGGAACGATGAGAGGCTCGCACGCGGCAGAGGCGATGCTGGCGAAGGGTGTGGATGAGGAACGGCAGGTGCGAGTGGGACGACGTCGCGGCCGTCCCCTCCTCCAGGGAAACGCTGCTCCGCTTCTATGGGGAGGCCGGCCCTGTCAAGAGGAAAGTCTGGGGATGCGTAGACCTCCTTCTTGGGGCGCTGGTCTGTTTCGGGGAACCGCCGCGTGAGGAAGCCGTGAGCCGTTCTGCTCCGG
>JACQZJ010000063.1 GCA_016213895.1 Planctomycetota bacterium
GCGGCCGCCGCGGGCACGCGCCTTTCCCTCGAGCACCTGACCGCCGCCCTGGAAGAGCACCGCGCGGCGCACCAGGGCGCCTGCCTCGTGGTCGAGCCCGCGGGCGGGCTGCTCGTCCCGTACAGCGAGGAGAAGACGCTCGCCGACTGGCTCGCGCACGCGAACGCCTCGATCGTGCTCGTGGCGCGCTCCGGCCTCGGCACGCTGAACCACACGCTGCTCACGCTCGAGGCGTTGCGCGCTCGCGGCCTCGAGCCGCGCGCGCTCTTCCTGGTCGGAGAGCCGCATCCCGCCAACTGCGCGACCCTGCGCGCCCTGACCGGCATCGAACCGCTGGTCGAGTTGCCGCTCCTTCATCCCCTGGACGCGGCGAGCCTCGAGCGCTTCCTTGCGCAGCAAGACCTCGCCGGGATCTTCGCGCCATGAGCGTGCCGGCCGACCGCGGCGCGGAGCTCGTGGCGCGCGACGCGCGCGTTCTCTGGCACCCGTACACGCAGCACGCCACCGAGGCCGCTCCCTTGCCGGTCGCGCGCGCGCAGGACGCCTCGCTCTTCCTGGCCGACGGCAGCGAGCTGATCGACGCCATCTCCTCGTGGTGGTCCTGCCTGCACGGCCACGGCCGGCCGGAGCTGGTCGCGGCCCTGTCGCGCCAGGCCGCGGCGCTCGACCACGTG
Organism: Planctomycetota bacterium; assembly: GCA_016213895.1. GTDB lineage: Bacteria > Planctomycetota > B15-G4 > B15-G4 > JADJEK01 > JACQZJ01. Next base: position 675 of record JACQZJ010000063.1, read on the forward strand.
CTGTTTGCCGGCGCCACGCACGAGCCGGCAGTCGCGCTTGCCGAGCGGCTCATCGAGGTCACGCCGGGCGGGCTCACGCGCGTCTTCTTCAGCGACAACGGCTCGACCGCGGTCGAGGTCGCGCTGAAGATGGCCTATCAGGCGTGGGTGCACCGCGGAGAGCCGCAGCGCAAAGTGCTCGTGGCGCTCACAGGCGGCTACCACGGCGACACCTTCGGTGCGATGGCGGTGGGCGACCCCGAGCCGTTCTTCCGGCCTTTTCAGCCCCTGCTCTTTCCGGTGCTGCGCGTGGCGCCAGAACAGGCCAGCCTGGAGGCCGGCCTCGAGGAACTCGGCGACAGGGCAGCCGGGGTGATCATCGAGCCGCTGGTGCAGGGCGCGGCCGGCATGGTCATGCACCCGCCCGCCTTCGTGGCCGCGGCGCGCGCGGCCTGCGATTGCGCCGGCGTGCCCTTGATCGCCGACGAGGTGCTGACCGGCTTCGGCCGAACCGGCAGCCTCTTCGCCTGCGGAAAGGCCGGCGTCCTGCCCGACCTCCTGTGCCTGGGCAAGGGGCTCTCCGGCGGCGTACTGCCGCTCGCGGCCACGCTCGCCACCGAGGAGATCTACCGCGCCTTCCTCTCCGCGGACCGCGGCCGCGCCTTCTTCCACGGCCACACGTTCACCGCCAACCCCATCGCCTGCGCCGCGGGCCTGGCCTCGCTCGAGATCGTGCTGCGGGAGGACGTGCCGGGAAAGCTCGAGCGCATCGGCCGCACGATCGAGGAGGGGCTGGCGCCGGCGGCGCGCGCGCCCGGCGTACGCGAGCTGCGCCGCACCGGCGGCATCGTCGCCCTCGAGCTGGAACCGCGTCCGGGCGAGGCCGCGGGCTACCTCGCCGCGCTCGGCCCGCGCCTCCGCGCCGCGGCCATCCAGCGCGGCGTGCTCTTGCGGCCGCTCGGCAACGTGCTCTACGCCATGCCGCCCGCGTGCACGACCGAGGAACAGTGCCGCCGCATCGCCGCGGTCATGGCCGAACTGGCGCTCTTCTGACCGTTCAGCTCGGCAGGTACTGCTTCAGGTAGCGGTAGCGCTCGGTCAGCTCGCCGCGGTAGACGATGGTCGCGCGCGCCAGCTCGGGCGGCAGACCGCACTTCTCGAAGGGCGCCTCGAGGTCGGCGTGCGCCAGGCCGGCCACGAGCGGCGCGAGCGCCCGGCTGAAGTGCTTCGAGGCGTCGACCGGCAACTCGCTCGGCAGGAAGTCGATCGCCAGCACCACTGGACCGATGCCAGCCACGCCGTCCGCGGCCTGGCCGGTCGCCGGATCGTAGACGTAGACCGGGTTGTCCGGCGCCGTGGGCCGCACCGTGCACGCCACCGAGCCGTCGATGTCGCAGGAGATGTCGCCGATGACCTTGAGCCGGGGCGGGGCCGCGGGATCGCGGTACAGCTCGGCGAGCTGCTCGCGCGCGAGCAGGCGCGGGTACTTCGACTCCCAGTAGATGCAGTTCATCAGCACCGTGAGGTGGTGCGCGTGCGGGAAGAACGCGCCGCGGTACAGGTCCGGAAGGTCGTAGTACTCGCGCAGGTTGAAGGGCCGCGAGGCGTCGATGCGCTCGACCATGTGCCCCTCGCGGAAGACGACCTTGAAGCACTCGTTCGCAGACCTCGGCAGGCCGGGCAGCTCAGCGGGCGCGACCTCCTTGACCGGCAGCAGGTCGAAGATCTCCTGCGCGCCGGTCGAGACCTTGCCGTAGCCGGTGAAGCCGCACACGAAGGGACGCAGGTTCTCGGGCAGGCCCTTCAAGCGGATGCGATCCGCCACGTCGCTCAGGGTGCGGCGCGCGTGCTCCAGGTCGCGGTAGCGCGGCGCCGGCAGGCAATCGGCGAAGGGCTGGTCCCTCTGCCCCTCGTGCAAGAGCCTGCGGCCCAGGGCCCACAGCGAGTCGATCATGCCGGCCAGTCCGGCGAAGCGGCCAAACGCCACGAGCCGCTGGCCCTGTTCGTCGGTGATCTTCTCGAAGTCGATGAGCGTGGCGCCCAGCTCGATGATTCGCGCCAGCGCCGGCATGTTCGCCGGCTGGCCCTTGATGACGTGGGAGAAGTAGGCGTAAGTCTTGCCCGGCTCGAGCTTCGCGGGAGGGATCTCCTTCACGCCTAGAATGACCCCGCAATCGGCGAGGTCGTCGCCGATCCGCGCCCCGGCTTTCACGAAGAGGTCTTCTCCCAGCGCTCGGATGGGCGAGCGCTGGACCGTGAACTCGATCCCATCGTTCTTCACCAGCCGCTCGACCTCGGCGGGCACGAGCGGCACCCGCCCCTCGAAGCGGCTCTTGTCCTCGCGGCGGATACCGATGCGCACCACGTTCGCTCCTCCAGAAGGGGCTTCGATCAGCAATGGTCGGTCGATCAACACCCGCGCCGCGCGCAGATAGGCGCTTGGCAGCGGCCGCATGCAAAACCGCCATTCTACACCGCAGCCGAGGCAAGCGGAGCGAGGATGCGGGCAACGGAAGCAGGGCGGCGACACCTTCCTGCCGCGAGACATTCGCGCCCAAATGGACACGAGCACCCTGCAGCTCGTGCCCGGCAGCTTCGTGGACGAGACGCTCAGGGAGACGATCTCCGACCTGCTCTTCACGGTCGAGCTGATGGGCGAGAGCACGCTCCTCTACCTGCTCTTCGAGCACCAGAGCACGCCCGACCGCACCATGCCCCTTCGCTTCCTGCTTTCCGAGGCGCGCATCTGGGATGCGTGGCAGCGCGAGAACCAGAAGGAGCGACTGCTACCTCCCATCCTGCCGCTCGTGCTCTATCACGGTGACGAGCCCTGGGATGTGCCGATCCGCTTCTCCGAGATGCTGCGGGGGAACGCGGCCTCTCGGCAGGCGCTCAGCCCGTATCTGCCGGAGTTCCGCTTCCTCCTCGCTGACCTGTCGGGCGTGACGGACGCGGAGATCAAGGCGCGAGTCGTGGCAGGCGCGACCTTTGGGGCCGTGGCCCTGCTGCTGCTCAAAAACATCCACGCGCCCGACCTGCGCGAGCGCCTGTTCGGCTGGTCGGACCTGCTGCGGCGGGTGCTGGCCGAGAGCACGGGCCTGCGCGCGCTCCAGACCCTGCTACAATACGTGTACGACGCCGGCGGCGAGGAGATGTCGCAGGCGGACGTGAACGAGGTCCTGTCGCGCGCGAACGCCGGACGCGAGGCCGAGGAGACGGTTATGACCCTTGCCGACAAGCTCAGGATGGAAGGGCGCGAGGCCGGAGCCAGGGAGAGCCTCCTCCGGCTGCTGCGGCTGCGCTTCCGCGTACTGGACAGCGCGGCGCTGGCCCGCATTGAGGGCGCGGACCTCCCCTTGCTCGAGCGCTGGCTGGATCGAGTCCTGGAGGCCCGGACGGTCGGGGACGTGTTCGAGTAGCCCCGCTCAACCCAGAGCCTTCTCGATCGCCTTGCGAATGTCGCGCACGCGCTCGCTCCCGGCGAGGTCCCGCAGCCGCTCCTTCGTCGCCCGCAGGTGGTGTGGGTTCGCCTCGTAGGCCTCGACGGCGGCGCGACGCACCGCGGCCGAGTCATCACCCAGGCACTGGGCGAGCGGCTCGTCCGCCCGCGGCCCGAGCGCGACCAGGCCGCGCGCCACCAGCTCGCGCGCGCGCGCCGAGCCCTTCTTCAAGACGATCTCGAGCGTCTGCGCGCGGCGGTCGTACGTCAGGCCGAGCAGGATCTCGCGCAGGGCCTCGTCGCGCTTGCGGTCATCGCGCGACCCGAGGGCCTTCACCTGCTCCGCGATGTGGCGCGCGAAGTACGCCTCCGCCTGCCGCGGATCGAACGGGAAGGCCCGCCCCTCCTCGACGAAGCGCCGCAACTCTGCCGCCGTGACGTGGAACTCGTTCACGCGGAAGGGGCAGCCGCCGTGATCGGCCATGAGGTGCTGGGGGGCCACGACGTAGGGCCGGTCGACGAACCAGCGCTCGCGCCTCTCCTGCTCGATCGCCATGTGCTCTTCGCAGGTCACGCGCCCGAAGCGCGGGCACAGGCGCCGCCCCTGGCTGTCGGCCGTCACCTCGGTCGACGTGTGGCGGAACGCGCTCGCGATGAGCGGCACCGTGCCGCGCGTCATCGCGACCAGCTCTCGCTCGTGGTAGGCGCGCTGGGCGAGGTCGTCATTCACGTCTTCCCCGTCCATGTTCACGGCCACGAACAGCGGCTTGCCCGTGGCCCGCGCCAGGTCGAGCGCCTCGGCGAACGACCCGACCCACTCGATCTGGCGCGCGTCCTCGGCCCTCGCGGCGCCCGGCAGGCTGCCCGCTGCCAGGGCCGCGGCCAGGAGGACCGCGCGCGTGCGCGCCGCGGCCGCGCTGATCTCGAGTTCGGCCGCAATCGCGGCCACCTCCAGCCGGCGTGTGTGCTTCAGCTCGAGGATGGCTCGTGAGTCCGCGGGCAGAGAAGCCAGGGCCAGGGCGACCTGCTGCGCCTCGCTCGCGTGCGCGATCCCCCTCAAGCTTGTGCTCGCGGCGAGCGCTTCCTCTGGGGCCCGCGGCGAGAAGGCGTCAGCGAGTTCGTTTGCGCGGCGCTGGTGTCGATCTGCGAGAAGGCGATGGCGCGCAACATGACGGCGCGCTACCCGTCGATGCTCGACCTGGCGCAGGACGTGCGGGCACTTCTCGAGAACCGGGTGGTTTCGGCCTACGAGTCCGGGCCGATCGCGGAGCTCAGGAAGTGGGTGAAGCGCAACAAGGCGCTGGCTGCGGTGGCGATGATCGCGGTTCTGGGCATCGCGGGGTTTGGGTCATGGGCTTTCGTGGCGCGGGGCGCGGCGCTGGCGGAGAGGGAGCGGGTGCTGCGCCTCTCGGACGCGAAGACGCTCGACGATCTGAAGGCGCGCATGGAGAGCCTCTGGCCCGCGCATCCGGAGAAGATCGCCACCATGGAAGAGTGGCTCGGGGAGGCGCGCAAGGTCGCAGACCGCCTGGCGCAGCACGAGGCCACGCTCGCGGAGCTACGCGCCCGCGGCACGCCGGCGCCGCACGCGCGCGAGCCGGAGCTGGCCGCGTTCAAGACGGAAGCCGCGGACCTCGCCCAGAAGCTCCAGGCCGCGGCGGAAGGGGACAAGCGCGAGGCGCTCAAGACCGCGCTGGCTGAGCAGGAGGCGCGCATCGCCTCGCTCGAGGCGGAGATCGAGCGCACGCGGCCGCACGAGTTTGCGGACGAGGCCGACGCCTGGTGGCACGAGACACTCGTTGCTCTGGTCTTGGACCTCGCCGCCTTCCTCGCGGACGACCGGTACGCGGAGACGGTGAAGAGCGTGGAGGAGCGCCTGGCCTTTGCGCGAACGATCGAGGCGCGCTCGATCGGGGACGAGCGCGCGGCGTGGGACCAGGCCATCGCTTCGATCGCGAACAAGGACAAGTGCCCGACGTACGGCGGACTGACCATCACGCCGCAGCTTGGCCTGGTGCCGATCGGCCGCGATCCGGACTCTGGGCTCTGGGAGTTCTGGCACGTGCAGACGGGCGAGAGGCCGGCACGCAACGACCAGGGAAAGCTCGTGCTCGAAGAAGCCACGGGGATCGTCTTCGTGCTGATCCCGGGAGGGACGTTCTGGATGGGCGCGCAGGCGAAGGACCCCGAGGGCCGGAACTACGATCCCCAGGCGCAGAGCGACGAATCGGGAAAGGGCGGCCAGCCCGTGGAGGTGACGCATGACGCCTTCTTCCTTTCGAAGTACGAGATGACGCAGGGCCAGTGGCGGCGGTTCGTGGGAGCAAATCCGAGCTGCTACCACCCCGGGAACTACCAGAGGGACTGGAGCCGGGAAGGGAGGCCGGGAGACCTGCTGCATCCGGTGGAGCAGGTGAGCTGGGACGACTGCGTGGAGGTGCTCGGGCGCCTGGGACTGGTCTTGCCGACCGAGGCGCAGTGGGAGTATGCGTGCCGGGCAGGGACGGACACGCCTTGGTGGACTGGACGGGACAAGCTCGAGCTGGACGAGGCGGGGAACCTGAACGACGCCTACGCCAAGGCGCATGGCGGAGGCAACTGGGTGCCTTGCGAGATGGACTTGGATGACGCCCGTACGGGTTCCGCGCCGGCGGGCACGTACAGGGCGAACGGCTTCGGCCTGCACGACACGATTGGCAACCTGTGGGAGTGGTGCCGGGACGGGTACGGTTACTACGTTGCGCTGCGCCAAGGCGATGCCGAGAGGCAAGTGCAAGGCCCCCTGGGCCGGGTGTGCCGCGGCGGCTGCTTCGCCGGCGCGTCCGGCAGCGCGCGCTCGGCGCTCCGCTTCAACGACATGCCGGAGCGCCGCGTCTTCACCCTGGGCTGCCGCGCAGCCAGGGTAGTAGAAGACTGAGTCACAATGCGGCGGCAGCCGCAACCAAACCCGGCCGCCGCAGTTCGTGCGAGATCGTCTCGTCCTACTCCGTTGCAGCGGGCCGGCGCCACCGCGGCGGCGCTCGAGAGCTGGCTGGATCACGTGCTCGAGGCGCGGGCGCTCGGGCCGGAGGCGTTGCGCGCTTCACGCGCCGGGATCGGGCGCGTCTTCGGGGCTCTCGAGTGCACGGTCGAGGATCCGCTCCGGGTCATCCCAACCGGTCTCGTCCTGGATCTCGCGGCAGCGGCGCAGGATCGGGCCGAAGCCCGGGCCAGGCGCAAGCCCGCGGGCGATCAGGTGGCGGCCCAGGACCAGGTCGCGCGGCGCCTGAGCCGCGACCAGGAACTCGCGCGCGCGCCGCAGGAACTCGTCCCCCTCGGTGAAGAGCAGGGCGGTCGCGTCCACGGTCGTCCTGCCCAGGTGATCGGCGCGCGCCACGCGCTCGAGGAGTTCCAGCGTGACCCCGGCCTCGCCGAGCCGGCGCGCCAGCCGGCGGTAGGCGCGGGCCGAGGCATCGTCGCGCACGAAGAACGCGGGCGCGAGGTGGTGCGTGACGAGCGCCGCGACGCGGCGCACGAGTTCGCGCGGCGCGAGCATGCGGCCGAGGAAGCTCTCAGCGAGCGGCGCGCCCCGCACGTCGTGGCCGAGCGAGCGCAGCCGGCCCTGGTCCGCGGCCGTGGTCTCGGGCTTGCCCAGGTCGTGGCAGAGCGCCGCGAACAAGAGCGCCTCGTCATCCGGGCCGCCGTCCCTGAGGCGCGCCGCCTGGTCCACGACCATGAGGGTGTGCGTCCAGACGTCGCCCTCGGGATGCCAGTCCGGCTCCTGCAGCACGCCGACCAGCGCGAGAAGCTCCGGGAAGAAGCGCAGGAGCCCGGTCTGGCGCAGCAACTCCAGGCCGAGCGAGGGCCGCGCGCCCAGGACGAGGAGCTTCCGGAACTCCTCGAGGAGCCGCTCGCCCGGCAGCTCGGCCAGGTCGAGCGCGGAGCACAGCCGCAGCAGGTCGGCGTCCGGCCGCATGAGGAAACGCGCGGCGAGCTGGGCCGCGCGCAGGCCGCGCAGCGGGTCCTCGGCGAAGGAGGCGGGGTCCGTGGCGCGCAGCAGCCTCGCCTCGAGGTCGGCCCTGCCGCCGTGCGGATCGAGGATCTCGCCCGTGACCAGGTCGAGCGCCATGCTGTTGATCGTCAGGTCGCGGCGCCTGGACGCGGCCTCGAGACCGATGTGCGGCTCGACGGCAACGTCGAAGCCGCGGTGGCCCGGCCCGGCCTTGCTGTCCGTCCGGGGCAGGGAGAAGTCGGCGTCAAGCCCCTTCACGCGGAACACGCCGAAGGCCCGCCCCACGGCGATCACGTCGCCGAAGCGCGCGATGATCTCCTCGACGCGCGCGAGCGAAAGGCCGTGCACCTCGACGTCCAGGTCCTTCGAGTCGATGCCGAGCAGACGGTCGCGGACGTAGCCGCCCACGGCGAAGGCGCGGCCGCCCTCTGCCAGCACGGCGCGCGCGATCTCCTGGATTGTCTGGTCGATCATCGGACTCGCGGCCGGCGCGGCCGGGCGTTCCTGAGCACTCCGCGCCGCCGCGCGTCTCATCCCTTGGTGTTTGTCTGCGCAGTCACCTGAGCCGGACCGAGCAGGCCGGCATTGTCGAGCGTCATGGCCACGGTCACGGCATAGACGCGGTGTCCCTTGGGAGTCGGATGCCACCCGTCGAGATAGAGGTCGGACTTCTGCGAACCCACGGCGTCGCCCGCGTCCGCTCCCAGGCTGGCGCGGTCGATGGCCAGGAACTCGTCCCGCACCTCGGCGAGCGGCAGGCCCTCAAGCTCGGCCACGCGGTGGATCGCCGCGGTGTAGGCCGCCGCCGCTTCCCCGATGTGCTGCTCGCCGTCGTGCCGGCGGGGCGGGGAAACGAGCACCAGCCGGCCGCCGTCTCGCGCCACGTCCTGAGCCAACCCGCGGAGCGTGTCCTGGAACACGTCCAGCGGAACCCGAGGCTGGGTAAGGGATCCCTGCGGCGCCTTCGGACTGCCCGGGTCTGCGGCGTCCGGCTTCTCGACGAGCAGCGCATCGAGCCAGCGGTAGAAGTCGTAGCGCTGCAGGAAGTCATGCACCCTGCGACCAGCTTTCGACAGCACCGCGATCTTCTCCAGGTCCGTCATTCCGGCCGGCACGTCCTGGATGTCGTTCACCGCGCCAAAGGCCGCCACCACGATGTCCGGCGCGTAGTCGCGCACCCTCCCTTCGTAGAGCTTCCGGCCCTGGACCGAGGTGAAGCCGATGACGCCGAAGTTCAACACCTCGACGTCGTAGCCATGCGCCCGGAGAACCTCCTCCAGCACCCTGGGCCAGGCGTTCTCCTCGGGCAGCTTGTAGCCGTAGGTGGTGGAGTCGCCCATGGTGGCGATGCGCAGCCGCACCCCCTTGCGTCTGGAATAGGACGGCCCCCGGTAGGCGCACTCGTTGATGGGCGCGCCGTGGACCTGGATCCCCGGCCGCGGCTCCCAAAGCCAGTATGGATGGAAGCGGAACTCCCCCTCCTCGGTGTACAGGACTCGATCCTGGGTCGGATCCCAGATGACGAGGGGGCTCTGCCTGCCAGGCGCCACGTCGAGAGTGGTCGTGGCGAACTCCGCCGCGGAGAAGAAGACAAGGCTTGAGGCGAGCGCGAGCAGCAATCGGGCAGGGAGCGAATGCATGCGGCATCTCCGACCGCGGATTCCAAGCGGCATTGTATCGGCAGACGGATAGCACGCGCTGGAGAATCCGCCCGCGGGCGCGCGGCGCTCAGGGGGCGGGCTGCGGCTCGGAGACGCGCGAGAAGCCGTCCACGAGCACGGCGCCCGGCCCGAAGGCGCCGGGCCGCACGACCACCACGTAGGAGTCGCGTCCCGCGGCCACGCGCAGTTCCGCGCTCAGTCCTGCGCCGAAGCTCAGGCAGTGGCAGCCCGCGGGCAGCTCCAGGCGCGCGGCCTGGATCTGCGCGGGCAGTGAAGCCCAATTGCGCGTGTCCGCGTTCTCCACGGCCGTGGCCGTGAGGTTGAAAAGCGCGGCGATGAGGAACGCGAGCGGATCACGCTCTCTGCGCCGCGCCCGGTCCTCGATGACCACGGCCGCACCGGCCTTGAGCCCGCGCCGAATCAGGGCGCGCGCGATGATCCACGGCAGGTTCGCCTCGAGCTGCTGGACGGCCACCTCGTTGACGTCGAGCAGCGGCTCGGCGAAGACGCGCTCTCCGCCCTCGACCTCGACGCAGAGAAGCGCCGGCCGCGCGTCGTTGACCATGACCACCGGCACCTTGACCGGCGCCTGCACCAAGGCCGAAGGATGCCGCGTGAGGAGGGTGAGGACGACCGTGGCCAGGCGGTTCGCCAGGTCCGTGGGCGGATGGACGCCCTCCACGAGGTGCGGCCCGCGGCCGGCGAGGCAGAAGACGTGCACCACGCCGCTGCCGCCCGCGGTGTACCTGCCGAAGCGCGCCCGCGCATCTGCCCGCTCGATCAGCTCGCGCTTGCCCCCGTAGCGCCGGGCGCGCTCGTAGGCGCGCGCCGCCTCCGCGGGCGCGAGGCTCGCCTCGGCCAGCACGCCCTCGAGGTAGGCGCCAATCGCGACGCGCTGATAGGTCTGCCGCGGCGCGTAGCCTTGGCGCGCGCCGAAGTCGGAGCGCAGGATCTCCTCCTGCTTCTCGTTGACCTGGAGGGCGTAGGCCGTGGCGTCGCCCGCGCCGCACAAGAGGTCGCAAAGCGCCAGCATGACGCGCACCAGGACGTGCTCGTAGTCCGCGCCCGCGTACTCGATCCAGGTGTCGTCGAGCAGCGCGGACTGGACGTAGTCCGCGGCCGAGGTCTGCCACTGCCCGTCCAGCTCGTCGCGCGCGCGGCGCAACAGGTCAATGGCGCCGTCCGCATCCCCCTGGCAGAGGCGTGCCATCGCCTTCTCCAGGAGCATGAGCTCGCCGTCCCCGTCCGCGGCCTCGCCGTCGCGTGAGAGCAGCTTCGGCGCGGCGAGCAGCTCCGCGTCCACGCCGGTCTCATCCTCGAGCAGCTCGTCGATGGTCGCCTCGGCCGCGGCGAAGTCAGCGGCCGCGTACTGCTCGCGGAAGACCGCGACGCGCTCGGAATAGGACGTGCAGCCGCCGGCCCAGAAGAGCAGGGCCAGGAGGCACGGCAGGCAGAAGCGCCCCGCGACCGGCCCGCAAGACACCCAGGGCCTCCCTACTTGTTGAAGCCCTTGCGCACGCGATCCGTCTCCTTGGCGACGGTCACGCCGCTGTTCGCGTCCACCAGCTCGAGGGTGAGCTGGTAGTTGCGCTGGTCCTCGTCCACTCCCGTCGAGGTCATGGTGGTCACGACGGCGAAGAGCAGGTAGTCGGGGGCGACTCCCTCGCGCGACACCGCGGCCATGAACTCCTCGCGGCCGCTCTGCAGGAAGAGCGACTCGGGCCGCTGCCCGGTGGCGCGCATCGCCTCCTCGACGAAGCGCCGGTTGACCGGCACGTACGTCTGATCGTTGACCAGGATGGTGTCGATGACCTCGTAGAGCGCCTCGCGGATGTCGCGGATCTCCTCGGCGCTGCGGTTCTCCACGCCCACGAAGGCCACGTTCATCTTGCCCTGGGCGCGCGTCGCGGTCCTGTGGTTGGCGAGGAGCTTGTTCGTCACCAGCGTGAGCTGGTCGAACACGGGGATGTCGCCGCCGTCGGCGCCCACCAGGTCGGGCTCCTCCTCGCCCTTGATCCAGGCCGCCGGGCTGCAGGCGGAGAGCGCACAGAGCAGGAAGAAGAGCGACGCGAAGAGAATGGCGGGTGCGGGCTTCATTGCAGTCTCCTCCTGTTCAACGGCCTTCCGGGAGCCACAGGGACTCGCGCTGCGCCAGCTCGAAGAACGCGCGGTTCCCCGCGCGGTCGCTGGCCACTTCGAAGGTCACGCGCGCGAGAACGCTGCCGCTGCCCACGTCGAGCGCGGTGAGGTCGAGCGTGATCACGTCGCGCCCCGCGACGCCGAGGCTGTTCTCGCGCTTCAAGGTGCCGCAGGCGACCACTCCCAGGCCAAGACCGGCGCCGTGCTGCGTGACCGCCGTCACGTTGGCGAAGAGCGCCTTGTCCAGGCCGGAGCGCTGGATGCGGGCGTCCATCTCGGGCGTGTTCAGCACCTCGCCCGCGTAGCCCGCGGCCTTCAGGCGCTCCGCCACGTCGTCGGCGAGCCGCATGCCCAGCTCGGAGACCCAGGGGCCGACGCGCCGCAGGTCGTAGGTGACCACGGGCAGGCAGCCCACGCTCACGCCCTGGCCGCCCTTGGCGGCGATGCCCAGGCAGAAGTCGGAGAGGCGCTCCCCCACGGTCACGTCGCCGGCCTCGGTCAGCACGTAGGCCTCGCCGACCTGGTAGCCCGAATCGAAGGTGGCCGGCTGCTCCACGGTCACGTGGGGAATGGGCGTACGCTCCGCGGTCCGGTCGACCGTGCATGCGGAGAAGGCGAGGAGCGCCACGCCGAGCGCGGCCTGCGCGGCCTGCGAGAGTCTGATCATGTCGTCACCCCGGCGAAGAACGTGGAAGACTGTCAGGATACGACCCGGCCGCTTCCAGGCCTTGGGAAAACGCGTCTTCGCCGAGGAGCGCGGGCAGCGTCAGCTCTGGCGCCACCCCTTCTGAAACTCGGCGGTCTCCAGCACGGGCAGGCCTTCCGTGTCCTTCTCCAGAATGACCCCATCCGCTCTGATGGCGAAGGTGGTCCGGCCGGTGTAGGGGTAGAGGAGCGGGATCGCGCAAAGCACGTAGTCGGCCTCATGATCCATGCGCCGCGCGCCGTCCTTGAGGACGGGCTCGAAGTAGTAGCCGCAGTACCCTTCTGGCGCGAATACGCCGAGGTCGTTGAGCCGCGCGTGCTGGATGGCAGCGGGCAGATCCAGGTCGACCAGCTCCTTCGCGAAGCGGCCGTGTTCCGCCCGATATGCTTGCTGGGCAGAGTGATACAGCAGAAGCGCCGCGCGCGCGGCAGCTTCGTTCGTCGCGACGCGATCGGCGAGCCCTGGGCGGTTCGGCTGACTTGCCACCGCGCCCTCGTCCTGAGCGCCGTGCAGGTCTCCCAGGCAGTGGTCGATCGTGACCTTGGCCGCCCCGACCAGCACGACCGGAACCACCAGGCTGAGCACGACACGCTTCATCTGGACCTCCGAGCCGGCAAGGCCGGCCTGCGCCGCAGCTCTATCGGCGCTTTCCAGCCGAGGGGTGCAGTCCGGTTAGGGGAGGTCGCGAAGCCTGTTATCCGATGCTGACGGAGCGTCTTGCCGCGAGGCGCCATCGGCGCGCGGAACTCGGCGCAACTTCTTGTTCGGCCTGATGTTGCGCCTCAGTGCGCCAGCGTGCGATGGTCTGGCATGGCGCGTGTTCACTCTTCCGTCGCCCGCGGGCCGATGAGCCCGCCGAAACCGACGGAGGACAGCCATGAAGACCTCGATGAAGACCTTGACCCTCTTCGCCCTCGCCAGCCTGATCGTGGGCTTCGCGGGAGCGGAGCGCGCGACCGCGAAGGGCGGCGTGTCCTTCAGCGCCAGCGTCCACCTCGGTGGAGTCCACATCGGCGCGAGCAGCGGCTACGGGGTGTACGGCCCGCCCATGTGGCCCGCGCGCCCGGTCTGCGTCGCGCCTGTCTGGCCGGCGTACCCGGTCTACGTCGCGCCCGTCCACGGCCACACCTACAGGATCGTGACCGAGCGCGTCTGGATCCAACCGGTCTATCGCCGCCAGCTCATCGGCTACGACTTCTGCGGCCGCCCCATGTACAGGAGGGTCTGCGTCCAACCCGGACACTGGGGCTGCGCGAGGTACCAGGTCGGGTGCTGCGGCCAGAGGACCTTCCTCGGCTGGTGACGAACGCCTCGACCTGACGGAACGGGACAGCACACGCGGCTGCCCGGCACCGGGAACGAATCCCCGGAGCCGGGCAGCCGGCCTCTTGGCGGCGCGGCACCTGGGCGGGAGCGGGCGCATTCAAGGAAGGACACCCACATCGCCCACCCAGGGAGGATCCGATGAGACGCCTCGCTCTCGCCTTCTCGCTCGTCCTGCCGCTCGCGCTGCAGGGCGCCGGACAGTCCACCGTCCCGCCCAAGGTCTCCGCCAGCGGCGTGGTCCTGCCCGTCACGGGACCGACCGTGTGCATGGCCGGCGAGACGCACTACCTCGCGTGCACCGAGGTGTACCTGAAGAGCACGTCGGGGATCGACCTGAAGTCCCTGGAAGGCAAGCTCGTCAAGGTCATCGGCACGCACACCGCGGTCACCTGCGACGTGATCGACGTGTCGGCGGTGGAGGATCCGCCCTCGACCCTCGCCTGGTGCGGCATGCCGTCCCCCACCTGCCCGGTGCGCTTCGTCATCTGCCCCGGCGGCCTGTGCTACTACTGGCTGTTCGCGTCCACTGGTCCGGACTTCTACCCGGTCAGCGTGGAGACGGGTTCCTTCCTGCTCGACCCGCTGCACATGCTCCTGCTCTACGCGGGCCCCAATCCTGCCGCCGGCTGCCTCAAGATCGACGTCACCATCCCCTTCATCCCCGCGCTCATCGGCCTCGAGGTGCACATGCAGGGCGCGCGCCAGGACATCGGCCCGGTCGGACCGATCACCCTGACCAACGCCATCTGCTTCACCATCACGCCCTTCATGCCGCCCTGCGCGCCGATCAACTGCTGAGCGAGTGAGCTTGACAGCCAGCGGGCCCGGGTGCATCCTGCCGCCGGAGCCCGCTGATGGCTGACTTCCTCAACACCGCACCGTACCGCGGCACCCGCGACTTCCTGCCGGAGGAGATGTCCGTCCGCCTGCAGGTCTTCGAGACGCTCTACCGCGTCATCGAGACCTTCGGCTTCCAGCGCTACGACGGCCCGATCCTCGAGCCGGTGGAGATCTACGAGGCGAAGTCGGGCGTGGAGCTGGCGGAGAAGCAGCTCTACCAGCTCACCGACAAAGCGGGCCGCCGCCTGGCCCTGCGCCCGGAGATGACCCCGTCCGTGGCGCGCATGATCGCGGCCAACGCCGGCCGCCTGCACTTCCCGGTGCGCTGGTACTCGCACCCGAACTGCCATCGCTACGAGAAGCCGCAGCGCGGCCGGGTGCGCGAGCACTGGCAGATCAACGTGGACATCTTCGGCTCGGAGAGCGCCGAGGCCGAGGTCGAGATCTTCGCGCTGATCCACGCCATGCTCGGGGCGCTCGGCGCTCCGCGCTCGGCCTACGAGCTGCGCGTCAACGACCGCGTGCTCATGCTGGGCGCGCTCACGCGCCACGCCAGCGTAGCGCCGGAGCTGCAAAAGGGCGTGCTCACCGTGCTCGACCGCTGGGAGAAGGCGCCCGAGGAGACGAGCTTGGGCCAACTCGCGGCGCTCGGGCTCACGCCCGCGCAGATCGACCGAGTGGCGAGCCTGACGCGCCTCGACCTGGACGGCTTCCTCGCGCTTCTCGGCGACGAGGAGGCGCGCGGCTCGCCCGTGCTCCGCATCATGCGCGAAGGGCTGCTCGACGGGCCGATCCGCTTCCATCCGCTCATCGTGCGCGGCCTCGACTACTACACCTCCACGGTGTTCGAGGTCTTCGACGTGTCGCCGGAGAACCGGCGCTCGATCTTCGGCGGCGGCCGCTACGACAACCTCACCGAGCTGTTCAGCAAGCAGCGCATCCCAGGGATCGGCTTCGGCATGGGCGACGTGACGCTCCTCGACTTCCTCGCCGGCCACGGGATCCTCCCCAAGCCGGACGTGGACCCGCAGGTGCTGGTCATCTCCCAGGACGAGGCGCTGCGCCGCGCCGCGCGCGAGACCGCGGCCGCCCTT
Source organism: Planctomycetota bacterium (assembly GCA_016213895.1). GTDB lineage: Bacteria > Planctomycetota > B15-G4 > B15-G4 > JADJEK01 > JACQZJ01. The sequence continues at coordinate 15,850 of JACQZJ010000063.1, forward strand.
CGTCGGCAAGGACGAGGAGGCGCGCGGGGCCGCGGCGCTGCGCGACCTCCAGCGCTCGGAGCAGAGCGAGGTGGCGCGGGGCGACCTGGCCGCGGCCATCCAGGCGGCGCTCGGGCGGCGCTGAGATCCCGCGGCCATGGCTGCGCCCACGGAGTAGCCGCAGAGCGCGGCAGGGGTGCAAGAAAGAGAACCGGCGCCGCGGATGGGGACGACCCGCGGCGCCGGCTCAGGCGTCACACGAGAGGCGGTCTCGTGCTGATCTTCAGGGAAGCAGAACCGTGGTGTCGCCGAGCTCCTGCTCGAGGACGACCTTCACCTTGACCTTCTCGTCGTCGCCGCCGAAGCCGGTGATGCTCAGGACGTACTCGCCGGCCGCGTTCAGCGTGAGGCCGGTCGCGCTCACGCCGCCGTTTTCGAGCCGGATCTCGTGTCCGGTCATGTCCAGAGGCGCTCCGCCGGGCGCGGCCACGGTCAGGTCGACCTCGGCGCCGCTGAACTTCTTGGCGGGCGTGGCTTTGACGTCCAGCAGGCCGTCCGCGAGGCTGAGGAGCGTCACGGCCGCCGACCCGGTCCCGGCCTCGGGCTTCACCGTCTCGGTGAAGGACTTGGCGCGGCTTGGGAGGATGGCCTTGGTGACGATGCGGTACGAGCCGATGCTGTCGTCAGCGCCCGCCACGCGCAGGCGGTAGACGCCGGTCGCGGGCAGCTTCACCGTCTTCTTCACCTGCTTCTCGCTGTGCTTGAAGCTCCACGACCTGATGAGCGCACCGCCCTCGTCGAGGATCGAAACCACGGGCTTCAGGTTGCCGGTGTCGGAGGAGACCTTGATCCTGAGCTTCATGCCCTCGACCGCGCTGAAGAGGGCCTCGCTGGTCTTGCCCAGGGAGTCGATCTCGCCGAGAAGCTCGTCACCGGGGAGGAAGGTGACCTCGCCGATGGTGAGCGTCACGGGGATGACCGCGTAGTCCGTGGGGTCCTGGAAGTTGAGGAAGATGAGCTGCGTGGCGTACTCGCCCGCCGCCAGGCCGGTGATGTCGAACGACAGGGTGACGCGCTGCGCCGAGCCGCCCGCGACCGCGAAGCTCGTGCTCGGATTCACCGCCAGCCAGGAGGCCTCCGGATACTCGGTGACCGTGAAGATGAGGATGCCGTCCGCGCTGCCGGCATTCGAGACATCGAGCGCGAAGGAGTTCGGGTTGTCGCCGCCGACCAGCGCCGCGGCGTTCACCGCCGAAGCGCCGGAGACCTGCAGGTCGATGACGAAGACCTCGACCTGGCCGCCAAGGATGGAGTTGTTGTGCGTCTCGGTCTCGCCTGAGAGCGGCTCGATGCGCATGGCCCAGTTGTAGGTGCCGGGGGTCAGGTCGGCGGGAATGGCGCAGGCCACGGTCAGCGAGCCGAGCACCGCGCTGCTCACCGAGGCGGTGACGATGTCGCCCGCGTCGACCGTCGTGTCCGTGGAGAGGAGCACGTCGAAGGCGTAGTCGCCCGAGAAGGCGCCGCCCAGGTTGATGACGATGGTGTTGACCGAGACCGTGGTGCCGACCAGCGCCTGGGTCGGGCCCTGGACGCTGAGCGCCAGCACGTCCGGCGCGGCGTCGGCCGCCTCGGCCCCCTGGGCCGCGGAGAGGAGCGCCGCGCCAAGCAGCGCGCGCAGCAGGATGGTGGTGAGAGAGCGCCTGGTGTCGAGTCTCATGGGTGTCCCCGATTCTCTCCGGGATGGAGTCGCGTGACTTGGAACCGCCTTGTGAACCGCCTGGCCGCCGGGCGCCGGCCGAGCGAAGGATGGCCCGAGATTGCGCGCGCGCCAGGGCTTTCTTCTCAAGCCGCGGCGCGGGGCATCGGCCTGCGGGCTGCGAAAAGCGCCTTCAGACGGTGGTGGCGACGCCCACGCGGAAGCAGTAACTGGCTGTGTCCGAGCGCGTTATGCCGTGAGCCACGGCGGCGCCAGGGCAGTCGCGGAAGGCCCAGAATGGAACGACGGCAGCAGCACACAAAAAGTTCGAAGTGCTTGCTGATGATCGCTGATTTTGGTAATGGCCCGCGCCCCGCGAGCACTCACCCCATCTCGTCGAGCAGCACCTCGACGAGCGCGAGGTCCGCGGCGCCGAGAAGGGACAGGCGCCGGATCACCGCCATGCGCTCGAGCATGGCCGCAGCCACGACGATCGTGCCGCCCACGTCCTCGCCGCGCCCGAGCAGGCCATGCTCGTACACCTGCCACACCCACGCCGCCTCGACCTGATAGCACTCGGCCACGGCCTCGAGCGACAGATAGCGCTCGCCCCGGATGGTGAAGCGCCCGCGGTTCATCGCGACCCCTCCTCCCGCGCCCCGCCCGCGACGCGGCCCGAGCCGCTCGCGCGGAGCTCGCGGATCAGCTCCTCCTGGCGGCCGCTGAGCGGCTCGGGCAGGGCGCAGCGCAGCACCACCAGGAAGTCGCCGCGGCCGCCGCGGCCGTCGTCGAGCCCCTTGCCGCGCAGCCTGAGCCTGCCCCCTTCGCGCGATGCGGGCGGAACCGTGACGACGAGCACGCCGTCGAGCGTGCGCACGTCGACCCGACAGCCGTCGAGCAGCTCCCAGGGCGCGAGCGGCACGTCCGCCTCGACGTCTGCTCCGCGGCGGCGGTAGACCTCGTCCGACTCCAGCCGGATGGTCAGGTAGAGGTCGCCGGTCTCGCCCCCCTCCGCGCCCGGCTCGCCCAGGCCCTTCAGGCGCAGCGCCATGCCGTCGCGCACCGGCTGCGGAATGGCGACATCCACCGCGCGCACGCTGCGCGTCTGGCCCACGCCGCCGCACGCCGGGCAGACGTGGCGCTCGAGAAAGCCGACGCCGCCGCAACGCTGGCAGGCCATCGTGGCCGGGATCTCGCAGCGCCTGCGTCCGCCCTGCAGCGCCTCTCCCAGCGGCAGGGAGAGCTCCGCGCGCACGTCCGCGCCGCGGTGGCGGAAGCGCGCATGCCGCGCGCCGCGGCCGGCGAAGCCGCGGAACTGGTCGCCGAAGAACGAGGTGAAGAACTCGGAGAAGCCGCCCGCGTCGCCGAACATGGCGGCGAACTCCTCGGGCGTCATGGTGCGCCCGCCGGGCGGCGGGTGGAACTCCTGGCCGTGCTGCCAGTTCTCGCCGAGGCGGTCGTACTTGGCGCGCTTCTCCGCGTCGGAGAGTACCTCGTGCGCCTCGCTGATCTGCTTGAAGCGGCGCTCCGCCTCCGCCTTCTCCTCCCCCTTGTGCCGGTCGGGGTGCCACTTGAGGGCCAGCTTGCGGTAGGCCTTCTTGATGGTCTCCGCCTCCGCGTCGCGCGGCACGCCGAGGATCTCGTAGTAGTCCTGGTACTTCACCAACGCGAGACCTCAGAACGGATTGGTCGCGAACACGGACAGCTCGGGGATGAAGCCCCGGTCGTCGATGCGCAGGGCGCCCAGCACGGCATCCGCGATCTCCTTGGGACGGAGCTTCTTCGCCGACGCCTGCTGCCGCCCGCCGGCCTTGGCGGAGAAGCCGGTCAAGACCTCGCTCGGGTTGACGAGCATGACGCGCACGTCGTGGCGCCTGAGCTCGGCGCGCCAGCACTCGGTCATGCCGCGCAGAGCGAACTTGGAGGCCGCGTAGGCGGTGGCGCCCGCGTCGCCCTTGAGCCCCGAGGTGGACGAGATGTTCACCAGGTGGCCCGAACGCTGGCGGATGAAGTGCCGCGCCGCCTCGCGCGCCATGAGCATCGCCCCGGTCACGTTGACGGCGAGGAGCGCGTCGAAGCGCGCTCGCTCGACGTCCACGAGCGGGGCGTGATAGCCCACGCCGGCGTTGTTCACCAGGATGTCGATGCGCCCGAAGCGCGCCACGAAGGCGCGCACGCAGGCGATCGCGTCCGCCTCCACGCTCACGTCGCCAGGGAGGGCGAGGGCGCCGATGGCCGCGGCCGTCTCGTCCAGCACGTCGCGGCGGCGCGCGTTGATCGCGACCTCCGCGCCCGCTGCAACCAGCGCCTCGGCGATCGCCCGGCCGATCCCCTCGCTGCCTCCGGTCACCAGCGCTTTGGCGCCCGAGATTTCCATCTTGCACCTCCGCGGCCGCAAGCGGCCGTCACGCCCCGACCGTTTCCTCGAGAAGCGGCGGCATGGGGCAGTCGATGCTCTCCACGACAGCGCGCAACAGCTCCGCCTCGCGCGCCGTCACCTTGCCGTCCACGGACACGGTCGCGGCGCACGCGGCCACGAAGCGGCCCTTGGCCTGGGGCGCGGCGCGGTCGATCTCGTCGAGCGCGGGCGAGAGCCGCTCCGGGGAGCACTCCCCGGCCGGCAGGAGCGCCGGAGCGCCTCTCGTGCCAGCCCATTCGATGCGCGCGCTGCCGTGATCGTAGGCGGTCTCGACCGCGGCTGCCTCCCCCGCGCCCGCGTGCGCCAGGGCGGAGAGGACCGTGCGGCACTCCGCGGAGAGCGTGCGCAGGTCGCGGTGCTTGACGCGCCGCGGCGGCGGCGCCTCGAACGCGGCGCGCAGGTGCCGGAAGAGCACGCGCTCGAGCGCGTACTCGAAGAGCGTGACCTGCTGGTCGGCGCCGATCAATGCCGTGACGACCCGGCGCAGCGTGTGGTACGCCTCCGCTCCGCCGCTCTTCAAGGCCGGCAGCGCCAGGTCGAGGAGCGGCAGGCGGTCAGCGCGGTCGAGCAAGGCGAAGGCACGCGCCGCGCGGCGCGCCAGGTCCGCGGCGGGCGCGTCCTCGCGTTCGACGAGCGCGAGCTGGCGCGCGTGCACGTCGGGGCGCTCGTCGAGCAGCAGGGCGTAGGCCGTCGCGCGCGCCCCCGCCCCGTCACGGACCATCTCGGCGAGCGCTGGGTCGAGGTTGGCGATGAGGGCCGCGGCGTACGAGAGGTGCGCCGGGCCGGGCTGGCCCACGCTGCCGGCCACGGCCTCGGGCGTGACCGCGAGCGCCGCGCCTCCGCGCAGGCTGGAGAACGCCGCGGCCGACGCGCGCCGCGGCGCCTCTGCCTCCGCACCCGTCTCGGCCTCGGCCGCGCGCCGCTCGCGGCGCGGATCGAAGCTCGGATCGATGGCGCGGATGCGCTCCTCGAGCGGCGGGTGCGTGGCGAACAGGTTCATGAAGGAGCGGTGCAGCGCGCTGCCGAAGAACATGTGACTGCAGTCCGCGGCGTGCGCGCTCCGCAGCAGGGAGCGCGTCGGGAAGCCGGCGATCTTGCGCAACGCGCCGCCGATCCCGTCCGGCAGGCGCGTGAACTGCACCGCCGAGGCGTCGGCCAGGAACTCGCGCTGGCGCGAGACCGCGGCGCGGATCATGCTGGCGAAGAGGCTGCCGATCCAGCCGATCACCAGCAGTCCCAGGCCGAACAGGGCGATGCCGCCGGCGCCGCCCTTGCCGGAGCGCGAGCGGCCGAAGGTGCGCAGTAGCACGTAGCCCGCTGTGCTGATGCACGTGATGCCGAAGAGCACGCCGATCAGGCGGATGTTGAGGCGCATGTCGCCGTTCAGGATGTGGCTGAACTCGTGCGCCACCACCCCCTGCAGCTCGTCGCGGTTGAGCTGCTCGAGCGTGCCGCGCGTCACCGCCACCACCGCGTCCGTCGGACCGTAGCCGGCGGCGAACGCGTTGATCGAGCCTTCGCCCTCCAGCACGTACACCGGCGGCACGGCCACGCCCGAGGCGATGGCCACCTCCTCGACCACGTTCAGGAGCTGCTTCTCCCTGGGGTCGGTCGTGGCCGGAGCCACCTCGCGGCCGCCGAGCTGCTCGGCGATGCGCCGGCCGCCGCCGCGCAGCGCCGCGATCTTGAAGAGCGCCGCGCCCGCGACCACGAGCGCCGTGACGAAGGCCACGCCGGCGAGAACGTCGAGCTGCCACCACGAGAAGGGCTGGGCGACGCCGGCGCGGACTTGCGTCGCCTCGGCGCCGGCGAACAGCGCCACCACCAGGAAGTGGATGGCGAGGATGATGCACACCACCGCGAGCAGGAACAGGACGACGAGGCGTCCCGACCTCCTGCGCGCGCGCTCCTGCTGTCCGAAGAAGTCCACGGCTCGCTCCCGTGCGGTTCCGTCCGTCGTGCAGCTCCCTCTACCGCGCGCGCGACTCGCCATTCTCCGCGCCGCCGGAGACGGTCAGACGCGCGCCCGGGATCTTCTCCGCCTCCTTCCGCACCTTGCGCAGGAAGGCGTCGACGCGGCGCGGCTCGGCCGCGTCGCAGGTGAGCGTAAGGGTGACGCGTCGCGTGCGCGCCGTTTCTCCGGGCGCGGCGCGGTGCGGTTCGAGGAAAGCCACGATCTCGCGCGCGCGCTGGAAGCGGTTGGCCGGGTCGCGCTCGGTGGCGCGGAGCACCAGCTCGTCCAGGTCCTGGGGAATGCGCGGGTCGATGGCGCGCGGCGGCGGCACGGTCGGCAGCTCCGGGTCGCGCAGCACCGCGAGCGCCTCCTCCGTGCCGTAGGGCCGCTGGCCGGTGAGCAGCTCGAAGGCCAGCACGCCGAGCGAGAAGATGTCGGAGCGGCCGTCGGTGGCGCGCCCCATGGCCTGCTCCGGGGACATGTAGATCGGCGTGCCGAGGATGACCTGCTCGGCAGAGCCCGCCCCCTCGGCGTGCGACGAGGCGATGCCGAAGTCCATGAGCTTGACGCGGCCGCCTTCCTCGATGAGCACGTTGCCCGGCTTGACGTCGCGATGCACGATGCCGCGCTCGTGCGCGTGGTCCAGCGCCTTGGCGATCTGGCTGATGATCGAGCGCGCCGCGGCCGCGCTCGGCACGCCGCGGCTCAAGAGCAGGCGCTTCAGGTCGGTGCCGGCCACCTTCTCCATGACGATGAAGAAGGTGGCGTACGCCTCCTCGTAGTCGAAGACGCGCACGATGTTCTCGTGGCGCAGCATCGCCATGATGCGCGACTCGGCCTTGAAGCGCTCGACGAAGCCCGCCTCGTAGATCAGCTCGTGGGAGAGCATCTTGATCGCCACGGTATGCCCGAGCGTCTCGTGGCGTCCCTCGAAGACGAAGGCCTGCCCGCCCGCGCCCAGCTCGCCGGCGATGCGGTAGCGCCCGACGCTGCGGATGTTCTCCCCCTCGAGCAGGCGCTGGCCGAGGATGTTGGTGAGGAAGGCGGCGACCGCGGTGTGCTCCTTCAAGAGGAGCTGCAGGGGCTCGCGCCGGATCCTCAGGCAGCGCACGTCGCTCTCGGCGAAGACGTCGGCGTTGCGCGGCTCGCCGGTCAAGAGCGCCATCTCGCCGAAGAAGTCGTGCGGCCCGAGGCGCACGGTGAGCATCTCGCGGCCGTCCGGGTTCTGAATGGGAATCCGCACGCCGCCCTCGGCGATGATGAACATGGCGTCGCCCGGGTCGCCGCGGCGGATGATCTGCTCGCCGGCAGCGAAGCGCGTCTCCTCGCACTGGGAGGAGAGGTGCTGGCAGGCGCTGTCGCTGAGCGAGCGAAACGCCGGCACCGTCTTCAAGAAGGCGGCGTGAGACATGGTCATCACCCAGGGTCCGCGCGGGAGTCCTGGAACAGACTAGCAACCTCGCGCGCGGGCGCGCCCGGATTCGCCCGGCCCGGTCACGGCGCGATCGAGAACTTGACCACGTTGCTCACGTAGTCGATCTGCGTGCCCGTCACCACCGCGAACTGGTGGTGGAAGGTCCGGCCCGCGAGATAGGAGATGCCCGGCGGCAGAAGGAACGCGGCGCTCGCGTGGCCCGAGCCGTCCAGCACCCCCTGGTAAGTCGAGAAGGGCGCCTGATTGGGCTGCGTGACCGTCAGAGTGAAGAAGAAGTCCGGGTTGACGGAGAAGTGGTAGCCGAGGGCGTCGAAGCCCGGGGCGGTGCCGTTCCCCGTGCCGATCAGGGCGTAGAACGCACCCGCGTGGCTCACCCCGGGGTCGAGGGAGAAGGCCACCGTGCCGCCGGCCGCGGCCGAGAGCACGGCCGGCGCGGCGGTGAGCGTCACCGGCGAGGAGAGCGCCACGTCGTCGATGGCGTGCCCGTCCGTGGGGATGTCGTAGTTGTCGCGCTGGCGGAAGACGAGGCGCAGCGGCGCGCCCGGGGAGAAGCCGGCCGCCGCGGCCGCGGCGCCGAGGTCGGCGGTCTTCAACATCCAATTGGTCGCGCTGGTGACGTGCGACAGGAGCTTCACCTCGGTGATCCCGTTCGAGAGGAACAGGCCGTCCTCGGCGTCGTCCTCGTCGCCGATGTCCTTGAAGGAGTACTGGACCAGCGCCTCGCCGTTTTGATCGAGCTGGAACAGCAGGACGGCGTCGTTGGTCACGTAGCTGCCGGCGCTCTGCGCCGCGAGCAAGAGCTCCGGATGGCCCGACTTGGGGGAGCCCGTGCCGTGGCTGCCGGCGGTGATGGAGCCGTACAGGCTGGAGCTCTGGAACAGCCAGTGCCCGTCCGCCGGCAGGCCGTTGGTGAAGTCCTCGGAGTAAGGCGGCGTGACCGGCGCGATCGGGTTGATCGTGACGTAGTCCAGCACCGTGATCGTGCTCGTGCCGAGCGCGTTGGCCACGGTCAGGCGCACGTCGTAGTTCCCGGCCTGGCTATAGGCGTGGGTTGGGTTCCTGAGGACGCTGTCCGTGATGCCGTCCTCGTCGAAGTCCCAGTCCCACGACGCCGGCACGCCGCTCGACGTGTCGATGAAGTGGATCGCCTGGGTCACGACGGCCACCGTGACGTCGCTGGTGAAGGAAGCCACCGGCGGCGCGGGCGGGCCGGAGGCGCAGTTCTGCGTCCAGGCGTTCTGCAGGCCGGTGTTGTTCACCGAGGTGCCGGCGTTCGACCCGCCCGAGCCGGAACAGCCGCCGTTGGTGTGCACCGCGACGGCGTTGCCCGTGGCCTCGTGGATCACGACCGAACCCGAGTTGCCTCCCTCCGTGTCCACCGTGTAGTTGAGCACCGTGCCGCTCGTGTAGGCGTAGGGTCCGGTGTTCGTCTGGTTGGTCTGGTTGCTCGTGCCCGTGTCCGACCCGTAGCCGGTGATGCGGATGGTCTCGCCCGGGCTCGGGAAGAAGAAGCCGAGGTTGAACCAGCCGTGCAGGGTCGCGGCCGACTGCCCGAGCGAGTTGGTGTTCAGGCGGCAGAGCGCCCAGTCGTCCCCCAGGCCGCTGTAGTTGATGATGAGCGAGGACGGGTCGATGGGGAACTGGTCCTGCACCGGCGGGTGCTTCAAGGAGCCGTCCGTGCCGGACAGGGGCACGTTGACCTCGGCCACGCTGGCGTAGGTGGGGAAACAGTGGCCGGCCGAGAAGGCGCAGTCGTCGGCGCTCGCCAGCCAGCCGGAGCAAGCCGCCGTGCCCGAGCTGTTCAGCATGCGCAGCGAGCGGTTGTCGCTCGAGGGGATGCGGTCATCCGTCGGACCGCAGATCGACTTCTCCGCCACGTGCGGCAGGCCGACCAGCAGGTGGTCGACCTCATACGACCCGCGCGCGCCCGGCGCGAGATAGAGCTCGAGCAGCAGCGTGTCGCCGTTCATGAACGCGGAGCTGCTCCCCCACTTCACGACCTCCGCCTCCGTGATGAAGTGCTGGCTGCCGTCCTGGAGCGAACTCACCAGCAGTCCCGAACCCTGGCCGACGTCCACCTCCTTGAAGAAGACGCGCAGCGACGGCGCGCCGCGCACGTGGATCCACTGCGCGTTGACGAAGCGCGCGTAAGGGACGAGGTTGGTGAGCGTGTCGCAGCGGAGCGTGCAGGACACGGGCATGGCGTAGGGAGGCGGCGGGGCCGGCTGGGCGAGAAGCGGCGGTGCGGCCCAGGCGAGAACAACGAGGGCGGCGCTGGAGATGGTCGGCAGGGTGCGCATGGGCTTCGTCCTCCGGGACGCGGGACCGGGGCTACGCCCACCATCATGCCCCGCGCGCCGGCCGCGCCGCAAGCGCGTGGCGAACCGAGGTCACCGTTGCGCCTCGGGATCCGCGAAGAGCGCCGCGTGGCGCCCCAACAAAGCCCTGGCTGCCTGCGCTCCGCGCGCCGGATGGCGCAGGAGATCGATGTAGCACTGCACGGCGTCGGTGACCGGCCAGCCGCGCTCGCCGATCAGGACCCCGCGCCACAGCGCCTCGGGGAAAAGGGGACGCACGAACTCCACGGCGCTCGCTCGGGCGGCGCGAGGAATCAGGTCGATGCCGAGGATCTCCGCCACGCCGGCGGGATCACCGTCCACGTAGAAGGTGAGCGCGGCGTGCGCAACCTCGTGCGCGCCGTGCTCGGCGGCCGCGAAGTGCAGCCCGAGCGCCAGGCGGCAGGGGACCTTCGCCAGCTCCGCGGGCGCGCGGCGCTGCCACCGATCGAAGACCGCGCTCGAGACGACGCCGAGAAGCGGCCTCTCGAACTGCCGCGTGACGCGCAGCGCCCAGGCCTCGAACAGTGCGGCGCGGCGCACCAGGCGCATGCCCGCGCGGTCCCGTTCGAGAAAGCCCATACGCTCGTACGCGCGCAGGAAGCGGTAGACGTGCGGCAGGGACACGCCCGCTCGCGCCGCGAGCCTCTCCAGGTCCGAGGCCGAACCGGCCGGCGAGGACGAGTAGGCGGAAGCGCCCGCGGCCGGATCGTCCGAGAGCGCGAGCGCCTTCACGCAGGCCAGGAAGCGGTCCGAGAAGCCGCCCGCCGCCGGCGCTCGCGCGGCGAAGCGCGAGTCGCGGTCCCCTCCTCTCAGGCCCCGGCCCGATCCGCTTGCGCCCGGCCCGAGCAGCCGCTGCCCATCGGTCACGAACCATTCCACGCCCCGGCTGGCCGCCTTCACGAACCTCTCGAGCGCCTGCTCTGTCGCCACGGACAGGGATGGAGCCACGATCACCACGGCGAGGCGCCGCGCGTCTGGAATCGAGAACTCCTGCAGGGCGACCTGGCAGCGCAGCAGCCCGCGCGCGAACCTCGCCTCGAGGTTCTCCCGGCCGCCGGCGGGAGCGCGCTCGACCGCCACGAACCACCGCCGGCCGCTCCGCATCACTACCCACAGAGGCGACGATCCCGGCCCCAGGGGCCTGACGTCCTCGAAGCCAAGCCGAGACAGGATGAGATCGTCTGAGTCTCTTCTCATGGTTGCGATTATGATCAAATACACGGTATCGGTCAAGATGGCACAGAGACCTGTGCAACTCTTTATTCGACAAAGACTTGATCCAGGACTCGCGCGCTCAGAGCTTCTGGAGCCGCACCAACGCCTCGTCCTGGCCCACCACGACCAGGCGGTCTCCGCGGCCGATCGCCTCGTCCGCCACCGGCACGACTTCCCGCGCGCGTAAGGCCTGCGTCCCCGGGGCCTTGCGGATCAGCAGGATCTCGACCCCGTAGCGCCGCCGCACGTCGAGCTCTCGGATGGTCAGGCCGATGAACTCGCCGGGGGCGTCCATCTCGACCATCGCGAAACCGTCCCCCAGGCGCATCGCCTGACCCGATTTCGCCGCGGCCTGCACGCTGGTGCCGATTCCCGAGACCATGTCACGCTTCATCAGCTCGCGGTTGTAGCCCTCCACCAGGTGGCGGCGGCTGATCACGCCCAGCAACCGGCCGCTCCCCTCGTCCACCACGGGCAGCTCCTCGCGGTCCAGGCCGTCGAAGATGCGCATCACCGTGTCGAGGTCGTCGTCCATGTTCACCGTGGGTACGTCGTCCCGGGCGATGTCCTCGGCGAGCAGCAGGTTGGTCAAGAGCCCCGCGTCCGGAATGCTCGCGCTGACGTCGGACAGGCCGATGACGCCCCGCAACTGGCCCCCGTCCGTCACCACGTAGTAGTAGGCCGCGGGCTCGTCGGCGATCCTCGACAGCAGGCGGCCGAAGGTCTCGGCCGGCGGCACCCTGGCCGCGCGCTCGGTCATCGCGTCCCGCACCCGCAGCGACCGCAGGACGTTGACCTCCCGGCCGCGGCGGATGTCCACCCCGCGGCGGATCAGCTTCATGGTGTAGATGGTCTCCGGCTTGAGGGACTGCGCCACGAGCGTGGCGATGATGCACGAGGCCATCAGCGGCAGGATGAGCTGGTAGCTGGAGGTCAGCTCGAAGATGATGAGGATGGCGGTGATCGGCGCCTGCGTGGCCGCGGCCACCACGGCCCCCATGCCCACCAGCGCGTAGGCGCTGGATACCGCGGTGATGGAGGGGAAGAAGTGGTGGGCGATGCTGCCCACGGCTCCACCGGTCATGGAGCCGAGGAACAGCGAGGGCGCGAAGATGCCGCCGGAGAAGCCGACGGCGATGGTCAGGCTCGTGGCCAGGAGCTTGACGCAGAGCAGGGTGACCAGCAGACCGAGCACCATCTCGCCGCGCAAGGCGTGTTCGATGGCCTCGTAGCCGACACCGAAGATCTGCGGGTAGGCCAAGCCGATGACGCCGATGACCGCCCCGCCGATGGGAGTGAGCAGCCACGGCCGGACAGGGACCTTGTTCGCCAGATCCTCCATGCCGTAGAGCACCCGGATGAAGGCCACCGCCACCAGCGCCGCCACGACCCCCAGCGCCAGGTAGAACAACAGCTCCCAGGGGCTGGCCATCAGCACCTGCGGGATCGCGAAGGCCGGGGAGTCGCCGAGGAAATGCCGCGAGACCACGGTTGCCGTCACCGACGAGATGACGATCGGGGAGAACTTGGAGACAGCGAAGTCGCCGAGGATGATCTCGACGGCAAAGAGAGCGCCCGCGATCGGCGCGTTGAACGTGGCCGCGATCCCCGCCGCCGCGCCGCAGCCCACGAACGTCCGCAGGCGGATGCCGGAGACCCGCAGCACCTGACCAGAGACCGACCCAATGGCCGAGCCGATCTGAACGATCGGACCCTCCCGGCCCACCGACCCGCCGCTGGCGATGGAGATGGCCGAGGCCAGGCTCTTGATGACGACCAACCGCGCGCGCATGTACCCGGAGCGCAGGGCCACCGCTTCCATCACCTCGGGCACGCCGTGCCCCTTCGCCTCGCGGGCCAGGAAGTGGACCAGCGGCCCGACCAGGGCGCCGCCCGCGGCGGGCACCAGGATGATCCACCAGGCCGAGTGCGAGCTGACGACCTCGAGGCTGTACTCCCACGAGCCCCAGCCCAGACGCTGGATCGCGGAGATGAGCCAGCGGAAGCCGACCGCGCCGAAGCCGCCCAAGCAGCCGATCAGGATCGCGACAACCACCATGAAGAGGTGCTCGTGCGCCTTGGCCGAGACGAGAAGTCGCGCAATCAACTGAACGAATCTGGGCATCGTGCTGGTCGAGACTGAGTCGAGTTGCGCCAGGATAACCGGATCGCAGCCGCGTTGGCGGAGGAACGGGCCGCCCTCCGGGAACTGACCCGGGTCTCCGCGCGCCCCGTCTTGCGCCGCGCTCGCGCCTTGCGCCGGCAGGCCGGCGCGCGTAACGTCCGGCAGGCGCTCGCCCGGGTGCCGGAAGACATCCCCCGCGGAACGGAAGGACGCGCCCCGCTTCACCTTCTATGAGGGGCCGCCGACCGCCAACGGCCGGCCGGGCATCCACCACGTGCTGGCGCGCACGCTGAAGGACGTGATCTGCCGCTACCACGACCTCGCCGGGAAGCAGGTCGAGCGCAAGGCGGGCTGGGACACGCACGGCCTGCCCGTGGAGGTCGAGGTCGAGAAGGCGCTCGGCATCCACGGCAAGGAGGAGATCCGCCGCTACGGCGTCGAGTCGTTCACGCGCCGCTGCGTCGAGTCGGTCTTCAAGTACGTCGAGGAGTGGGAGAACCTCACTGAACGCATCGGCTACTGGCTCGACCTCGAGAACGCTTACGTCACGTACCACGAGGACTACGTCGAGTCGGTGTGGTGGTCGCTGGCCGAGCTCTACAAGAAGGGCCTGCTCTACCAGAGCCACAAGGTGGTCTGGTGGTGGCCGCAGGGCGGCACGGCGCTCTCCGCGGGCGAGGTGGGCCTCGGCTACCGCGAGGTCGAGGATCCCTCGATCACGGTGCGCTTCCGCTGGCCGGACGAGCGCATCGCCGGCAAGCCGACCTCGTTCCTGGCCTGGACCACCACGCCCTGGACCCTGCCGAGCAACGTGGCGCTCGCGGTCGGCGCGGACCTCGACTACGTGGCGGCCGACCTTGGCGAGGAAGTGGTGATCGTCGCGGCCGCGCTGCAGGACGCGGTCCTGAAGGGCAAGGAGGCGCGCATCGCCGCGACGTTCCAGGGCGCCGAGCTGGCCGGCAGGAAGTACGAGCCGCTGTTTCGCTTCAAGGCGCCGGAGAACGGGCGCGCCTATGAGGTGGTCGCGACCGACTTCGTGGCCACGGACACGGGCACGGGCATCGTGCACCTCGCGCCGGCGTTCGGCGAGGACGACTTCCGCGCGGCGCGCGAGCACGGGCTCGGCTTCCTGCAGCTCGTCGAGCCGGACGGCACGTTCAGCGCTGAGGCGGGCGCCTACGCCGGCCGCCCGATCAAGGACTGCGACAAGGAGCTGATCCGCGACCTGAAGGAGCGCGGGCTGCTCTTCTCGCGCGAGACGGTGAAACACGAGTACCCCTTCTGCTGGCGCAAGCCGAGCGACGCGCTCATCCAGTACGCGCGCGAGTCCTGGTTCGTGAAGACGACTGCGCTCAAGGAGCGCATGCTCGAGCTGAACGCCACGATCAACTGGTTCCCGGAGCACATCCGGGACGGGCGCTTCGGCAACTTCCTGGAGGACAACGTCGACTGGGCCCTCTCCCGCGAGCGCTTCTGGGGCACGCCGCTGCCGCTCTGGATCAACGACGCGAGCGGCGCGATCGACTGCGTGGGTTCGATCGCCGAGATCCTGGAGCGCAATCCAGAGGCGTTTCGCGCCTTCGAAGAGGCGCGCGCCCGCGATCCCGCGCTCTCGCCGCACCTGCGCGTGCACAAGCCGTGGATCGACGAGGTCACCTGGACCAAGCCGGGCGAGCCCGGGGTCTACCGCCGCGTGCCCGAGGTCATCGACTGCTGGTACGACTCCGGGGCCATGCCCTTCGCCCAGCGCCACTACCCCTTCGAGAACGCCGAGCTGTTCCGGCGCTCCTTCCCGGCCGACTTCATCTGCGAGGGGCTCGACCAGACGCGAGGCTGGTTCTACACGCTGCTCGCGATCTCGACGCTCTGCTTCGACCGGCCGGCGTTTCAGAACGTCATCGTCAACGGCCTGGTGAACGACAAGCACGGCAAGAAGATGTCGAAGTCGCTCGGCAACACCGTGGACCCGTGGCAGGTGATCGACGCCCACGGCGCCGACGCGCTGCGCTGGTACCTGCTCGCCGGCTCCCCGCCCTGGCTCTCCAAGTCGTTCGACCAGGAGGGCGCCGGCGAGGTGGGACGCCGCATCTTCGGCACGCTCTGGCCCTCGTTCAGCTTCTTCGCGCGCTACGCGGCGCTGGACGGCTGGACGCCGGAAGCCCCGGCCCCGCCGGCGGCGGAGCGCTGCGTGATGGACCGCTGGCTCATCTCGCGCACGCACTCGCTGATCCGCGAGTACCGCGAGCAGATGGAGGCCTACGACCCGATGCGCGCCACGCGCGCGCTCGGCCGCTTCATCACCGACGAGCTCAGCAACTGGTACATCCGCCGCAACCGCGCGCGCTTCTGGAAGTCGCAGGACTCCGCGGACAAGGCGGCCGCCTACGCCACGCTCTGGCAAGCGCTTGAGACCGCCGCCTTCCTGCTCGCGCCCGTGGCGCCGATGAGCGCGGACGCCCTCTACCTCGCGCTCCACCCGCGCGCGGACGGGCTCGACTCGGTGCACCTCGGCGATCTGCCGCGGGCCGACTTGCGCCTCATCGACGAGACCGTCGAGCGGCGCATGGCGGCGATCCTCGAGGTGGTGAGCCTCGGCCGCGCGGCGCGCAAGGAGGCGAACCTCAAGGTGCGCCAGCCGCTGCCGCGCCTAGTGTGCGCCGGCCCGGACCGCGAGGCTCTCTCCGGCCTGCAGGACCCGGAGCTGGCCCAAGCGGTCAAGGACGAGCTGAACGTCAAGGACCTGGTCGTGGCCGAGCAGGCCGGCGAGTACTGCAGCGTGACGATCAAGCCGAACCTCAAGGTGCTCGGCCCGCGGCTCGGAAAGCGACTGCCCGCCCTGCGCCAGGCGCTCGCCGCGCTCGACGACGCCGCGCGCGCACGCTTCGAGCAGAGCGGCCGCGTGGCGCTTCTCGTCGAGGGCGAGGAAGTGAGCCTCGAGATGGGCGACCTGCTGGTGGAGCGCAGCGGCCGCCCAGGCTACGCCATCGCCAGCGCGGGCGGCTACCTCGCCGCCCTGGACACGACCCTCACGCCCGAGCTGATCGCCGAGGGCAGGAGCCGCGAGTTCATCAGCCGCGTGCAGCGCCAGCGCAAGGACACGGGCCTCGAGGTGACCACGCGCATCCGCCTGCGCTGCGCCGGCGCTCCCGAGATCATCGCCGCGGTGGCGGCGTGCCGCGAGCGCATCGCCGGCGAGGTGCTGGCGCTGTCCATCGAGACCGTGGCCGAGCGGGCCGCCCTCTCCGCCGGCGCCGTGGACTGGGAGATCGACGGCCTGCCGATCGCGGTCGAGATCGACCCGCTCCCGTAAGCGGCTGCGCGCCGAAGGGGCGGCCTCCCGACACCGCGGCCATTCTACTCGGCCGCGGAGAGGCCCCCGCGAATCACTGTGCGCGCGCCGGTCGCGGCGCGGCCCTCCCGCCCCTGCGAGCCCGGAAAATGAGCGCCACAAAAGCCGCGAACACGCCGAGCGCGACCACGTTCAAGACGAAGCTCGCGGCCTTGTGGCTCGCGAACCACGGGTACGCGCGCACGATTGCGTACCTCTCCAGCGCGTCCTCGAAGTCGTGCTCCCGCTCCACGAAGACGATGCTCTCGGAAACCGCGCCGGCGGCCACGCGCAGCACGAGCGCGTGGTGGAACTGCCTGCCGCGTTTTTCGTCGAGTCGCGCCCCGCCGCCGCCCGTCACCAGGTAGTGCGCGCCTCCCCTGTCCACCCGCGCATAGCCGTGATAGTCGCCGGCAAACACGTAGTCGACCTCGAGATCCTCTAGGAGGCGCATGATCTCGCCGCCCTCCGCGTACGACTTCCCGCCGACGTCTAAAGAGATAGGCGGCGGAACATGCATGAACGCGACCACGTGGCGGTAACGGGCCAGGCTCTCTTTCTCCAGCTCGCCCAGGAAGCGCACCGTGTCCTCGTTGGAGTACGGGGCAGGCAGGGTCCGCAGGAAGAGGAACAGGCACCCCTGGTACTCCATGGAGAACAGGGTCGGCCCGTACATCTCCTCGAAGCGTGCAAGGGGCAGGTCATCGAGGCTCACGTCGTGGTTGCCGACCACGTAGAACACCGGAAACGGCAAGGAGTACTCGCGGCACTCGGCGCGGAAGAAGGCGTGCTCCTCCGGTTTGCCGTCGTAGACGCAGTCCCCGAGCAGCACGGCGAAGTCCAGGTCGGCCTGCCGCAGCTCCTCCACGATCTTCTCGAAGGTCCCGGTGCTCTTGGTGTCGCCGGCCACCGCGAAGGCGAACGACTCCTTCTGGGGCGCGCTCTCCAGCAGGGCGCGCACGCGCGGGAAGTTCCCGAAGCGCTCGGGCAGGGGCGCCTCCGCCTCGCGATGCACGATGAGCGCGTACGCCTGGAACCCGCACACGCCGAGCAGGAGCAGGCAGCCGGCAAGACTCGAGACAACGACGAGACCGCGCTTCACGATCGGTCCTCCGATTGCAGGAGCTGGCGCGCGGGTACGGGCGCCGGCGCGGCGGATTCTAACCGGACCGCGGCGCGCGCAGGCGGTCCAGGCGCAGCCGGTGGCGCGCATCCGTGAGGCGCAGCACGCCGCCCAGGACGGCGGCGAGCGCGCCGAGCGTGGTGCCGCCGGCGATGAGGAACATGATCAGCATCTGGTAGCGCACGGCCTGCGCGGGATCGGCGCCAGCCAGGATCTGACCGGTCATCATCCCGGGCAGCGAAACCAGGCCGGTGGCGGCCATGGCGTTGATGATCGGCATGAGGGCGCTCAAGAGAGCCGCGCGCGCCACCGGCCGCGTCGCCTGCCAGCGCGTCGCGCCGAGAGCGATTTGCGCCTCGACCGCCGTGCGCCGCGTGTGCAGGCCGCTGCTCAGCGCGTGCAGTCCGAGGCTGACTCCGGTCATGGTGTTGCCGAGGATCATGCCGAGCAGCGGCAGCGCGTAGCGCGGGTCGTACCAGGGATCGGGCCGCACCTGGGTGGAGAGGGCGAAGACCGTGACCAGCACGGCCGCGAGCAGCATGGACGACGTGCCCAGGCCGTAGGCCCAGACGCCCTTCAGGCGCCTCTCCTGGCGCGCCATGACCTCGCGGCCGGCGAACAGGACCATGGCCAGTGCAGCAACGCCGGTCCAAAGGGGCGAAACCGCGGCAAACAGCGCCTTCAGCACGGCCCCGACCAGCAGGAGCTGGACCACCATGCGCGCCGTGGCGAGGAGCATGCGCCGCTCGAGCCCGAGGGCGAAGGCGAGCGACAGGGCCGCGTTCACCAGCACCAGGAGCGCGGCGAGCGACAGGTCGGCGATGTCGAGCTGGACGGCGTTCACGCGCCCTGCTCCGTCACGCGGCCGCCCTCGACCCAGAGGCGCCGCCGCGCCAGCCGCCGCGCCTGGGCCTCGTCGTGCGTGACCCAGAGCGCAGAGGCCCCGGCCGCGAGCCGCTCGCGCACCAGATCCTCGGCCGCCAGGCGGGCCGCGTCATCCAGGCCGGAGGTCGGCTCGTCCAGGAGCAGCACGCGCGGACCGCGCAGCAGGGCGCGCGCCAGGGCGAGGCGCTGGCGCTCGCCGGTGGAAAGGCGCGGCACTTCCCAGCCGAGCGCGCCGGCCGGCAAGAGGAGCCTCTCGAGAAGAGGCGCCGCGCCGCCGCCCTGCCCGCCGAAGTGGTCGCTGACCCGGTCCGTCCACCAGCCCGATTCGGCCGGCACGTAGCACACCCTGCGGCGCCACTCCGGCCCGGAAAACGTGCCGCGCTCCACGCCGTCGAGGCTCACCCGTCCCGCGCTCGGATCGAGGTCGGCAAGCGCCCGCAGGAGCAGCGTCTTCCCCGCGCCCGAAGGTCCGGCCACGACCACGCACTCGCCGGCCAGCAGCTCGAAGGAGGTCTGCTCCAGGCCAGGGCGCGTCAGCTCACGCACCGAGAACATGTCGCCATCATGAACGCCACGGCTCGCGGCGAGAAGAGCAGCGCGGCGCGATCCGCGAGAAAGCCGGGCGCGAGGCTGGAGGCTCGGCGCGGAAGTGGGCAGACTGGAAGCCCGCATGTCCGAGCACGGAGACGCGAGCGGCGAGCAGGCCCGCGGCGGAAAGCTGCCGCTCCGCGGCATCGCCGTCGCGCTGCTCGTGCTCCTGGCGCTCCTCGCGCTCGACCGCTGGCGCGCCTCCAGCGGGCGCCTCCTTGACGAGGAGGACGTCATCCGCGCCGCGCGGCCGCTCATGGGGACGATCTTCTCGGTCGAGGTCTTTCCCGGCGGCCGGGAGCGCGCCGAGGCGCAGCGCGCCGCGTTCGCGGCCCTCGACCTGGCGGAGCGCCTGGAGGAGCGCATCAGCGAGTGGATCGAAGGGAGCGAGACCTCGGCCCTCAACCGCGCCGCGGGAGGGGCGCCGCTCGCTTTGAGCGCGGAGCTGCTCGAACTGATCACCGCTTCCCTCGACTGGGCGCGGCGCACGAACGGAGCGTTCGACGTCACCGGCGGCCCGCTCTACGAGCTGTGGGAAAGGGCGCGCGAAGACGGGCGCGTGCCGGGCGCGGACGAGGTGCGCGCGCTGCTCGACCTCACCGGCTTCTCCAAGGTCCGCGTCGCGGGCAACAGCGTGCGCCTGGAGCGGCCGGGCATGAAGCTCGGCTTCGGCGCGATCGGCAAGGGATTCGCCGCGGATCGCATGGCGGCATTCCTGCGCTCCGCCGGCTGGCGCGACTTCATCGTCGACGCCGGCGGCAACCTGGTGCTCTCCGGCGCGCGCGGCGCGCGGCCCTGGAACATCGCCGTGCGCCATCCGCGCCAGGACGGGCCCTTCGCCACGTGCCGCGCCACGGACTGCGCCGTTGCGACCTCGGGCGACTACGAGCGCTTCTTCGAGGTGGACGGCGTGCGTTACAGCCACGTCATCGATCCGCGCACCGGCTGGCCGGTGCGGGGGCTCTCCGGCGTGACGGTGTTCGCGAGCAGCGGGACCGACGCCGACGCGCTCTCGACCGCGCTCTTCGTCATGGGCATGGACCAGGGCCTGGCCTTCGCCGAGTCCCAGGAGGGCGTCGAGGCCCTGTTCATCGGCGACGACGGCGCGGCGCGCCTCACTTCCGGCCTAAGGCTCGAGGACGGCGGCATCCTGCTGCTCTCCCCTCTGCGCGCGGCGCCGCCCGAGGCCGGCCGGCCGAGATGACCGGCAAAGCGCGAGCCGTCATCCTGGCCGACGCCGCGGCAATGACCGCGCTCGGCGCCTCGTTGGACGAGACCTGGGAAGGACTGCTCGCCGGCCGCTCCGCCGTTTCTTCGGTCACGCGCTTCTCGACCGAGCACGTGGCGCACCACGTTGCGGCGTGCATCGCCGATCTCGACGGGCTGCGCCGAGCGGGAGAGAACCGCACCCTGGCCCTGGCGCGCGCCGCCGCCTTGCAGCTCCGCGCGCTTCCCGCCGGCACCTTCCTCATCTGGACCGGCCTGAAGGGGAACGCCGAGCCGCTCGACGAAGCGCAGGGCGGCGCGGCGCAAGCGCTCGCGGAACCGTGGCGCGCGCGCCACTACCGCGAGCGCCTCGCGGCCGCGCTCGGGCTCGACCCGGAGAACGGCATGGAGGTGAGCGCGGCCTGCGCCTCCTCCACCGTCGGCCTCGCGCTCGGCGCGGGCATGATCAGGAGCGGCGAGCGCGACAGCGTGCTCGTCTGCGCCGCGGACATCGTGAGCCGCTTCGCCTTCCTCGGCTTCTCCGCGCTGCAGGCGCTCAGCTCGAGCGCCTGCCGCCCCTTCGACGTGGCGCGTGACGGGCTCTGCCTCGGGGACGGCGCCGCGGCCGTGCTGCTCGCGAGCGAGGAGACGGCGAAGAGGCACGGTCTCGAGCGCGACATCCGCCTCGCGGGCTTCGGCGTGGCGAACGACGCCACGCACATCACCGGGCCGGCGGCCGACGGCCGCGGCCTGGCGCGCGCCATGCGCGCGGCGCTCCTGCGCGCTGGCGTCCTGCCCGACGTGGTCGAGGCGTTCTGCGCCCACGGCACGGGCACGCCCTACAACGATTCCATGGAGTTGTCGGCGCTCGAGGACGTCTTCGGCGCGCGGCGCTTCCCGGTCTTCTCGATCAAGGGAGCGCTCGGCCACGCGCTCGGCGCCACGGGCGCGCTCGAGGCCGCGCTCTCGGCATGGGCGCTGCGCCGCGGCCTGGCGCCGCCCACCGCGGGCTTGCTGACTCCGGAGACGCGCGCCGCCGGCCGCGCGGCCGCGGCGCCGCAGCGCTTCGCCGGCCGGAACCTCCTCACGGTCAACTCGGGCTTCGGCGGCGTGAACGCCGCGCTCCTCCTGGAGAGGTGCGCATGAGCGGCGGCGCGGTGGTGAGCGGCGGCGGCTTCGTCACGGCCGGCGGCCACGGCCGGCTGGGCGAGGGCAGGCCGCTCCTCTTCCCGCCCGGGGCGCCGCTCCTGCCGCGGAAGGGCGAGATCTTCGCGGTGCCGCCGGCTCGCTACGGCCGCTTCGACGACTACACCAGGCTCGGCTGCGCGGCCGTCGCGCTCGCGCTCAGGGACGCCGGGCTCGAAGGAGGGGCCGCGGCGATGAACGCCGGCGTCGTGTGCGCCAGCGGCCGGGAGTGCCTCGCCACCGACCTTGCCTTCCAGGCGAGCACGCTCGCGGAGGACGGCCGGCTCGCCAGCCCCAACCTCTTCACCTACACGCTGCCGACCATCGTGCTCGGCGAGTGCGCGGTCGCTTTCGGCCTCACCGGCCCCACTTTCTGCACGGGCGAGGACGGCCGCATGGGAATGACCGCCCTGCTCGCCGCCCTGCGCCTGCTGGAAGGGGGCGAGGCCGGCGCCATGCTCGCCGGCTGGATCGAGAGCGTCCCGGCCGCGGGCGCGGACTCGCCGCTCGGGGCGCTGTTCGTGGTGGTCGAGCCCGCCCCGCGGCCAGGCGCGCGCGTCTTCTGGAAGCTGCGGCGCCAGGGAGACGCGGTGCTGCTCGAGAACGGCGCGCGGCTCCGCTCCCTTCCCCGGCTTTTCGCCGCGCGCGAGTAGGATCAGCCGGCATGAAGTGGAAGCTGGTCTATCCGAAGTGGCGGAAGCTCGAGCGCCAGACCGAGTTCCACCTGCCGCCGCACGGCCCCGTGGTCATGGCCGCGGAGGTCCCGGAGGAGGTCGAGCTGGAGTTCGTGGACGACAACGTCTCCGCGCTCGACCTGGACGACTCTCCCGATCTCGTGGCGCTCTCGGTCATGCTCACGGCGCAGTTGCCTCGCGCCTTCGAAATCGCGGGCGCCTACCGCGCGCGCGGCGTGCCCGTGCTCGCGGGCGGAATCGCCACGATGCTGCACGAGGGCGAGGTGGCCCGCCACGCCGACAGCGTCTTCCTCGGCGAGGTGGAGGGCGGGCGCTTGCAGGCGGTCCTGGCCGACCTGCGCCGCGGCAGCCTGCGGCCGGTCTACGACTTCATGCACGACCCGCCCCCCATCGAGCTGGTCGGCACGGCGCGCCGCGGCATCCTCGACCGCGCGCGCTACGTGTACCGCGGCGTGCGCATGCTCGACCTGGTCCACGCCTCGCGCGGCTGCCGCTTCAACTGCTTCCCGTGCTGCTCCGCGTTCCTCGGCGGCAAGACCATCCGGCCGCGCCCCATCGACAAGGTGGTCGCGGAGGTCGAATCGATCGAGAACGGGCGCCTCTTCCTGGTGGACAACTCGCTGGCGCAGGACGCGCGCTGGGAGGAAGAGCTCTTCCGCGCGCTCGTTCCGCTGAAGAAGAGCTGGGTCAGCCATCCCATCGAGGAGGACGACCGCCTTCTCGACCTCGCCCGCCAGGCGGGCTGCTGGTACGTCTACCAGGCGATCTTCGACACCTCGGACGTCATCCGCGAGCGCGTGCGCCGCTACAAGAAGCACGGCATCGCCGTCGAGGGCACGGTCATCCTCGGCACGGACGAGCACGATCGGGACGCCATCCGCCGGCTGGTCGACTTCCTGCTGGAGATCGACCTCGACCTCGCCGAGTTCACCATCATGACGCCCTACGCGCACAGCCCGCTGCGCGAACGCCTCGAGCAGGAAGGGCGCATCCTCACGCGCGACCCGGCCGAGTACACCTGCGACCGTGTCACGTTCCGGCCGCGGCGCATGAGCCCGGCCGAGCTGCAGGAGATGTACCACTACGCGTGGGACACGTTCTACGCCGAGAAGCCTCAGGAGCTGAGGATGGCCGACCTGTTCCTGAAGGTGATGCAGCAGGAGAGCGCGGGCGGAGAGCGCGGCTAGCGACATGGCCAAGATCCTCCTCGTGGTCGCCAACGCCACGCGCGCGCCCTACCCGGTCTTCCCGCTTGGCCCGTCGCTGGTGGCGGCCGCGGCGCGCGCGCGCGGGCACGAGGTCCTCCTCTGGGACTTCCTCTTCGAGGCGCGGCGCGGCGGAGCGCTCGCCGCCGCCGTGGCCGCGCACGCGCCCGACGTGATCGGCGTCTCGCTCCGGAACATCGACAACGTCGACTCGATCGATCTCGAGTCGTACACCGCCTGGCAGCGCGCGCTCGTCCAGGAGGCGCGCGGCCTGAGCGCCGCTCCCATCGTGCTGGGCGGCGCCGGCTTCTCCCTCATGCCCGAGCGCCTGCTCGACGAGATGCAGGCCGATTACGGCGTGGCCGGCGAGGGGGAAGAGGCCTTCTGCAACCTGGTGGCGCGCCTGGAGCGGGGCGAGCGGCCCGCCGAACGCGTCGTCCTGCCGCCTTCTCCCCTGCCCCCCGAGCGCATCGGCGGCGCGCCGCCCGACCCGGATCTCGCGCGCTTCTACTTGGGCGAGGGCGGCATGCTCAACCTGCAGGCGAAGCGCGGCTGCCCCTACCGCTGCGCCTACTGCACCTACCCCCTGCTCGAGGGACGGAGCTGCCGCAGCCGCGCGGCGCAGGACGTGGTCGACGAGATGGAGATGCTGCGCGACCGCTGCGCGGCCGACTACCTGGCCTTCACCGACTCGACCTTCAACGACGCAGAGGGCTCCTACCTGGAGATCGCCGAGGAGCTTGTGCGCCGCGACCTGCACCTGTCCTGGATGGCCTTCTTCCGCCCGGACCGCTTCCGCCCGGAAGACGTGCGGCTCTTGCAGCGCGCCGGCCTGCGCAGCGTGGAGTGGGGCACGGACGCCGCGAGCGACGCCACGCTTCAAGGCCTGAACAAGGGCTTCTCCTGGGAGGCGGTGGAGGAGAGCAGCCGCCTCTTCGCCGCGGCCGGGATCAGCGGCGCGCACTTCATCATCTTCGGCGGGCCCGGCGAGACGCCGGACACGGTACGCCAGGGCCTGGAGAACGTCGCGCGCCTCGCGGGCGCGGTCGTCTTCGCCTTTCGCGGGATCCGCGTGCTGCCCGGCACCGCCATGCAGCGTCTGGCCGTGGAACAGGGCCTGATGCGCGCCGACCAGGACATGCTGCCGCCCGTCTTCTACCACTCGCCCGAGGTGGACGGAGAGTTCCTGCACGCGGCGCTCGCCGGGTCGTTCCAGGGGCGGCCCGATCGCGTCTATCCGCCCGGCAGCGCCAGCGTCATGGCGCGCGCCTTCCACCGCCTCGGCTACCGCGGGCCGCTCTGGGACCTCTTGCTGCGCAACGCGAGGTCGGGCCGATGATGGACCAGGCCTCGCCGGCGGCGCAGGAACCGGCGGCCGTGCGCGCGGCGCTCGTCCTCGTCGCGCGCGGCGCGGGCCGGGAGGCGCAGGCCAGGGAGCTGCGCGCGGCGCTCGGTCTCCCGCTCGTGCCTCTCGCACTTGGAGAAGGCGCAGGCAAGGACGAACTGCTGGCGGCCGCCGCGCGCTGGGCGCTGGAACGGGGCTTCACCCACATCATCGCGCTCGACGGCGACGGGCGCCAGGCGGCCGCCGAGGCCCAGGCTTTCCTCGCCGCGCTCGCGAGAAGTCCCTGCTCGATCGTCGTGGGCCGGCCGGCGCCTGGCACCAGGACGACGCGGAGCTTCAGCGCCCGCCTCGAGCGCCTGCTCCTGCGCGTGGCCTGCGGCGCGGACCTCGTCGCCGCCTGCTGCACGTCTTGCGCCTTCCCGGCCGCCGCGCTCGCACGCGTGCGCTGCTCGAGCGGTGCGCGCGAGCGCGACGTCGAGTTCGTGGTGCGCTCGCTGTGGGCCGGCCTGGAGCTCGCCACGGTCGAGGTCTCGGAGGCGCCGCGCGCCGCGCCCGCGCCGCGCTTCCTGGACCGCGCGCGCACCCTTCTCACCTGGCTCTGGCTCGCCGCGCGCAACATCAACCCGTGGCCGCACCGGCGGCGGTTCTATCCCGACCCGCACGCCGTGGCCTTCTCCTGGCGGCGGCCGCTCCGCTACTGGAAGTACCTGCACCACAACGTGGTCTACAGGAAGCTCGAGGCCGGAGAGGAGAAGCTCTCGCTGCGCCATCCGTTCCGCTCGCTGAGAATCCTGCACCTGGAGAGCACCTCTCCCCGCGAGATCAGCCTGGCGTGCATGCTCGGCATCTTCCTCGGCGCGCTCCCGCTCATCGCCCTGCACACCGTGGCGATCGTGTTCTACGCCACGCGCTTCCGCTTGAACCGCGCCATCGCCTTCTACGCCAGCAACCTGTGCGCGCCCTGGGTGCCGCCCTTCGTGCCGGCGCTCGACATCGAGGCGGGCCACTTCCTGCTGCATGGCCGCTTCATCACCGCGGCCGATCTCGGCACGCGCGAGGCGCTCTTCCAGACGCTCTGCGCCGAGGCGCACCTGCGCCTCTTCGAGTACCTGCTCGGCTCGCTGCTGGTCGGGCCCGCGTTCGCGCTCCTGGTCGGCGCGCTCGTCTACGCGCTGGCCGCGCGCCGCGCGGCGCGGCGCGCGGCGCCGGACTACGGCGGCCGCTCCGGCCACGCCATCTTCCACTTCCTCATCCGCCGCTGCGGCGTGACGCCGGCCTACGTCCTGCTCGCCCTGCTCGTGCCCTACTACGTGCTGCTCAGGCCGAGCGCGCGGCGCGCGGCAGCCCACTACCTGAAGCGCCGCTTCCCCGGCCGCGGGGCCTGCTGGCGCCTGGCCGCGACCATGCGCCACTTCCACTGCTTCGGCCGCGTGCTCATCGACCAGACCGCGCTCGGCATCCTCGGCGCCGAGAGCGCGCGCATCGACTTCCCGCAGCGTAGCAGGCTCAGGAGGATCGCTGGGAGGAAGCGCGGCCTCGTTCTCCTCACCAGCCACTTCGGCGGCTGGCAGGCGGCAATGGCCGCAATCGGCGACCTCGGCCGCCCCGTGCACTTCCAGCTGCGGCGCGAGGCGCGCACCGCGGGCCGGCAGCTCTTCGACCTGTGGGAGAAGCGCGCCAGCCTGCGCATGGTCTCGCCGGACGGCTTCCTCGGCGGGATGATCGAGCTGACCAGCGCGCTCCAGGGCGGCGGCTGCGCGGCCGTCATGGGAGACCGCGCCTTTGGCGCGCGCACCGCGCGCGCGGAGTTCCTGGGCGCGCCCGCGTCCTTCCCCGTAGCGCCCTATCGCCTGGCGTTGGCGACCGGCTCGGACCTGGTCGTGCTGCTCGCCGCGCGCACCGGCAGGCTGTCGTTCCGCCTGCGCTTCGTGCGCATCGCCAGCGGCCGGCCGCGCGCGGGCCAGGCGCACCCCGCGCGCGCCGCCCTGCTGCTCGGCCGCTACGTGCGCTGCCTGGAGCGCGGCCTGCGGGATTCGCCCTTCATGTGGTTCAATTTCTTTGACTTCTGGAACGGTGCCCAACACACTCGAAAATCCTGACGGCCGGCTCGTTCCTGCCCTCCCGCCCCATTCCGCGCCCGGCCTTTCCGCGGCGCGCAAGAGGTCAACCGTGTCCCTGGAAGACGAACTGAAGAGCATGATCGTGCGCGAGCTGAAGATCGAGGACGTCGATCCAGCGAGCATCGCGGACGAGGAACCGCTCTTCGGCGACGGCCTGGGACTCGACTCCCTGGACGCGGTCGAGCTCGTCGTCCTGCTGCAGAAGCACTATCAGGTGGAAGTCAAGGACATGGACCAGGGACGCACGGTGCTCGCGTCGATCCGCGCGCTCGCCGACTTCGTGCGCTCCGAACGACCGGGGAGGTGACGGTGGCGGAGATCGTCGCCACCGGTCTCGGCTGCATCTCTGCCGCCGGAGGGAGCGTGGATGCCGCAACGGCGGCGATGCTCGCCGGCGAGCGCGCGCCGCGGCCGCCGCTCCGCTTCGCGCTCGACCTGGGCCGCGATTTGCCGGTGTTCGAGATCGACTCCGACCTGGCCGCGGCGACGGCCGCGCGCATGCAGAGCGCCGGAGTCGCGTGCGTGGCTCCGCCGTCCGATTGGTTCCGCACCTCGCGCCTGGCGGCGCTCGCCGCGTGCGAGGCGATCGAACAGGCCGGGCTCGACGCCGGCGCGCTGCGCGGCGCGCGCGCCGGCGTCGCGGTCGGCACCACGGTCGGGTGCACCCTCAACGATGAGGCCTTCTACCGCGCCTGGCGCCAGGGCAGCCGGCCCGAGCCCGGTCCCGCTCTGCGCCGCCTCGCCAACAACCCCGCCCTGCACCTCGCTGACCTGCTCGGCCTCGACGGGCCCGCGGCCACGATCGCCAACGCCTGCTCCTCGGGCGCGGACGCGATCGGCTTAGGGATGGCCTGGCTCGAGTCCGGGCGCTGCGACGTCGTGCTCGCCGGCGGCAGCGACGAGCTGTCGCGCCTCACCTGCCTCGGCTTCGCCTCGCTCATGATCGCCTCGGAGCGGCCGTGCCGGCCGTTCGACCTGAAGCGCGACGGCCTCAACCTGGGAGAGGGCGCGGGCATGATCGTGCTCGAGACGCGCGCCGCCCTCGAGCGGCGCAGGGGGCCGCGCCCGCTGGCGCGCCTCCTCGGCTTCGGCACGGCCGCGGACGCGCACCACGCGACCGCGCCCCACCCTGAGGGTCGCGGGCTGGCGCGCGCCATCCAGAAGGCCCTCGCCCAGGCCGGTTGCGCGGCCGCGCGCATCGGCTTCGTCAACGCGCACGGTACGTCCACCCGCGACAACGACCGCGTGGAGGGCAGGGTCATGAAGGACGTCCTGGCCGCGGGCACGCCGGTGGTCTCGACCAAGGCGTACACCGGCCATACGCTCGGCGCGGCCGGCGCCATCGAGGCGGTCTTCACCATCCGCGCGCTCCAGGACGGCCGCCTGCCCGCGACCGCCGGCTTCGCGACGCCCGACCCGGAGTGCGCCATCGTCCCGACCACGCGCGCGCTGGAGGTCGAGGCCGAGGTCGCGCTGTCCAACTCGCTCGCCTTCGGCGGCAACAACTCGGTCCTGCTCTTCGGGAGGGCGTGAGGGATGGCGCTCGCCGTGCTCGGCGTGGGAGCGGTCTCGGCCCTGGGGCAAGGAGCGGGCACCCTTGAGGACGGGCTGGCCGGACGGCGCCTGCCAGCCGCCGAGCACGAGACCATCGCCACTGTCTCGGGCGAGGCGACGCTCGCGGTCTTTCGCGCACGAAGCGACGGGCTCGAGCGCTACGTCCAGGCGCGCGCCCTGCGGCGCCTCGACCGCCTCTCGCGCATGGCCCTCCTCGCCTCGCACCTCGCGCTCGAGGACGCGGGCGTTCACATCGCGGACCGCTCCCGGCTCGGCCTCGCCTTCGGCTCGGCCTTCGGACCGCAGTCCGCGTCCGACGCGTTCAACGACAGCCTGATCGAGGGCGGCGACCGCTGCGCCTCCCCCACCGCGTTCGCGGGCTCGGTGCACAACGCCCTGGGCTCGCAGGCATCCATCGCGCTCGGCATCGAGGGTCCTTGCCAGACCGTCACCGCCCTCGGCCAGACCCTGGGAGGCGTCCTCGCCTGGGCCGAGGCGTGGCTCGCGCGCGGCGAGGTGGACTACGTGCTGGCCGGCGCCGGCGAGGAGGTCACGCCCTTCGCCGCGTTCTGCGCCGCGTCCGCCGGCGGCCGCGCCGTGCTGAGCGAGGGCTTCACCGCCTTCCTGCTCGGCGCGGGCGCGCAAGCGCAGCGCCGCGCCCGCGTCGAAAGGACCCTGTCGGGACACCTCACGGCGCACGACGCGCGCCGCCTCGACTTCCTCCCCGACCTCGAGACGCTCATCCTTTCGCACGATGGCGGCCTGGGCGCGGAGGCCGCGGCGCGCCTTGCGCGCTCCCCAGTCCCCGCGTGCACGCCGCTCCCGGATTGCCTGCCGCCTTGCGCGGGCTTCGACCTGGCCCTGGCCGCGCTCTGGTCTCGAGCAGCCGGCCAGACCGCCTGCCTCTCGTTCGATCGCGCGGCCCGCTACACTCTCGTGGTGCTGGCGCGATGAAGACCAAGCCGACGCGAATCCGCCCTGCGCGACCGCCCGCCCCTGCCCGGACGGGCGCCTTTTCGTGCGCCCTTTTCGGCCTGCTCCTCCTCTTCCCCGGCCCGCCGCGCGCGGCCCAGCAGGAGGAAGAGAAGCCAGCGCCCGCGCCGCCCCTCTGGAGCCCGCTCACTCCCGAGGAAGAGGACGCTTTCCTGAAGAAGATGGCCGAGACCCTGCGCGAGATGCAGACGCTGCGCGCGGAGTTCGTCCAGGAGCGGCACATCGCCTTGTTCCTCGCGCCGCTCGAGGCCAAGGGCGTGTGCTGCTTCGCCAAGCCGGCCTCACTGCGCTGGGAATTGACCGAGCCCTACGTCTCCATCCTGATCTTGAAGGAGGGCAAGGTCGCGAAGTTCGACCTGGTCGAGGGCAAGCTGCGCCGCATGAGCCTCGGCGCCGAGGACCTGCTGCGCGAGGTTCTCGGGCAGATCGTCGAGTGGATCAAGGGCGACTTCTCGCGCGCGCGCGAGCTGTACGACCTCGAGTTCCAGAAGGGAGAGGGCTTCCGCGTCGTCATGCAGCCGCGCTCCGCGGAGCTGAAGAAGGCGATCACCGCGGTCGAGCTGACCATCGACGCCGCCACCTGTCGCGCCACCAAGGTGGTGGTGCGCGAGCCGGGCGAGGACTTCCTCGAGATCCGCTTCTCCAAGGACGAGGTCAACGTCCGCCTCGACGAGAAGCTCTTCGACCTGGAGGAGCCCGGGGCGGCGACTCCCCCCGCGAACGGATGAGCAGCGGGCGCACGCTCCTGGCGATCCTGCTCGCGGCCGCGCTCGCCGCGTGCCGCGGCGTGCCCTACGCGCCGGCGGCGGCCGCGGGCGAGGACGACCTGCCGCTCCGCGCCGCGCTGACCGGCGCGCTCGAGTCCGGCCTGCCCGCGTCCTTCCGCATGGCGCACCGCGTGGTGATCGTCGCCGGGGAGCGGCAGTTCGACTGCCTGGGCGTGCTCGTGATGCGCCGCGGCGCGGCGCTGCGCGCGCTCGCCGTGGGCGAGATGGGCGGGCGGCTCTTCGACTTCCTGGCGCGCGGCGCGGAGCAGCGCGTCCTCTTGCGGCCAGAGGGCATGCCCGAGGAGCCGCTCTGCGAGGGCGTCCTCGCCGATCTGCTGCACCTCTTCGACCCGCGCGCTGGCCCGCGCGCGCGCGCGGCGCGCGCCGCGAACGGCCGCCTCGCGCTCCTCGTCGAGGAGGGCGAGAGCACGCGCGAGTACCTCTTCGATGCGGCGGGAGAGACGCTCGTTTCCTCCCTCGAGGCGCGGGACGGGGAAGTGGTGCGCCGCGCCTCCTACTCGGCCCACCGCCTCTTCCCGGGCGCGGGGCGGTCGCTGCCGGCGCGGATCGTGCTCGAGAACCTGCGCTTCAGCTACCGCCTGGAGATCGACCTGCTCGAGTTCAGCGCCGACTCCGACCCGGACGCGGCGTTCGCGGTGCCGTGATGGAGCGGTTCCTCGCCGCGCTGCGCGCGCGCCGGGGGCTGGTGCTGGCGCTCACGGCGCTCCTCACCGCCCTGCTGCTCCTTTCGGCGAGCGGGCTCTCCTTGCGCGAGGACGTGCTCGAGCTGCTCCCTGACCGCGACCCGGTGGTGTGGAGCTACCGCAGGCTGCTGGAGGTCTTCCGGCCGGCGGAGTATGCCTACTTCGACGTCGGACCGCGGGAAGGGAGCGCGGCGGCCGGCGAGGAGGAGCTGCTCGCCGCGGCCGACGCGCTGGCCGCCGGGCTCGAGCAGGCGCGCGGCGCGGCCGCGCCGCTCTTCGACCGGGTGATCTACCGCCGCGATCCAGCGGATCTCCTCTCCGCGGTCGAGTTCCTCGGCGAGCACCGCGCCTCCCTGTTCAGCGCGGCGGACGCGGCGCGTTTCGCGGAGAGAGTCCAGCCCGAGGCGATCAGCGACGCCCTCGCGGCCTGGAAGAAGCTCCTCACCCTGTCGCCGGCGCCCCTGCTCGCGCCGGCCCTGGCGCGCGATCCCCTCGGCTTCGATCAGGCGCTCCTCGAGCGCCTCCAATCCCTCGAGCCCGCGGCCGGCGCCCTCACGCTGCACCGCGGCCGCCTGTTCAGCGCCGACCTCAGGCACGTGCTGGTGATCGCCCGGCCCGCGACGCGCTCGACCGACGGCCAAAGCGCCCGGGAGCTGGTCGACCTGGTCCTGGAGCTGCTGCCGCGCGCGCAAGCGCAAGGAGAGGGCGTCGCCATCGCCTGGCTCTCCGGGCACCGCTTCAGCCTGGAAAACGCCGAGCGCATCAAGGGCGATCTGGCGCGCGTGGTGACCCTGTCGCTCATCGGCATCGTCCTTCTGGCGCTGCTGGCGTTCCGGCGTTTCTTCTTCGTGGTGCTGGCGCTCCTCCCGGCCGCCTTCGGCGCGGCCTTCGCCGCCGGGATGATCCGCTGGCTCGCGCCCGGCGTGTCTGCCATCGCCATCGGCTGCGGCTCGATGCTCGTCGGCGTGAGCGTGGACTACGGCATCCACATCCTCTTCCACGCGGACCACGCGTCCGCGGGCGAGAGGGTCGAGCCGCTGGTCCTACGCCTCTTCGCCCCGCTCTCGCTCAGCGCCGCGACCACGCTCGCCGCCTTCGCCGCGCTCTCTTTCTCGGTGATGCCCGGGTTCCGCCAGCTCGGCCTCTTCGCCGACCTCGGCATCCTCGGCGCCGCTGGCTTCGCCCTGCTCGTGCTGCCGCTCTTGATCTCGAACGCGCGCCCGGCGCGGCCGCCGCTTCTGGACGTGGCCGCCTTCTTCCCGCGCTGGTTCGCCTGGGCGCGCGCGCGCCGCGTCCTGGCCGCGGCGCTCCTCGCCCTCTTCACGCTCGGAGCGGCGCTCGGCCTGCCGCGCCTGGCCTTCGACGGCGACTACCGCCGGCTCAACGCCGCGTCGCCCGAGGCGCTCGCGGACTGGCAGAGGCTCGCCGCCACCTTCGGCGAGGCCATGGAAACCACCTCGGTGACGGTTGCGTCGCAGGACTCGGACGAGGCGCTGAGGCAGAACGAGGCGCTGTGCGCCGAGCTGGAGCGCCTCAAGGCCGAGGGCATGGTGAGCGACTTCCGCTCCCTCGCGCCGCTTCTGCCGAGCCGCGCCACGCAGGAGGAGAACCGCCGGCGCTGGCGGGAGTTCTTCAGCGAGGAGCGCAGGAACGCGCTCGCCGAGCGGCTGGCGGCCGCGGCGCAACAGCACGGCATGCGGGAAGGGGCGTTTCTGCCGTTTCTCGCCTCTCTCGAGCGGGAGACCGCGCCGCTCACGCTCGAGGACTGGAACGTGGGCCTGCTCGGCGACCTCGGTGAGACCCACGTGGCGCGCGCGGACGGAGCTTCGTTCCTCCTCACCGGCCTGCGCCTGGCGCCGGGCGCGCGCTTCACGCAGGTGGTCGAGCGGCTCGAGCGCGCCGCGCCCGGCCTCCTCGCCGCGGACGGAAAGAGCTTCATGGAGCACCTCGTGGCGCTGATCCACGGCGAGATGGGCCGCGTCGGGGCGATCGGGCTCGCTCTCGTCGCCCTGCTCGTGCTCGGCGCGGTGCGGCGCCCGCTCTACGCCCTGGCCCTGCTTCTGCCGCCCGCTCTCGCCCTGCTCTGGTCATTCGGCCTGATGGGCTGGCTCGGCCTGCGCCTCAACTTGATGAACTGCATCGTCTTCGTGTTCGTGGCCGGCCTCGCCGTGGACTACAGCGTCTTCCTGTTCGCGGCGTGGCGCTCCGCCCGGTCCGAGCGGGACGAGCATCTCTCGCGCTCCGGCGGGTCGGTCGCGCTTTCGGCGCTGACCACGCTCATCGCCGTGGGCTCGCTCGCGGCCGCGAGCCATCCAGCGCTGAAGAGCGTCGGCCAGACCGCCCTCTTCGGCATCGCCGGCGGCTGGCTCGCGGCCCTGCTCGCGGTCCCACTCGCGCCGCGCGCCGGCGCCCGTCCCGAACGCGAGTGAAGCCGGTCGCTACGTCCCGGGCATGCCCTCAGGCGCCGCGGTCACCTTGCCGGCCTCGTCGAAGAAGACCGTGACCTTCTTGAAACGCGTCTTCCAGTACAGCCACTGATTGGCGACATCGGGCGAAGGATTACTGTGCTCCGGAGGCTTGCCCCAGGACACGCGCACCGCCTCCTTGCTCATGCCCGGCAGGATGACGCCCTTCTTGATCGCCTCGATCTCGCTCTCGGTGAAGCCGGCCGTCAGCTCGTCGAAGTTCTTGGGCGAGAACATGACCTGGCAGAAGCTGTCGGCCGTCATGCCGGGATGGTGGCTCGCGGTGAAGAGCGCGGTATACGTGGCCCCATCCGCAGTCGTGAAGGAGATGCGGTCGCCGCGGTGCCAGGCGCGCTGCTGCGGCTGGACCATGATGTTGCGCACCGCCGTGCCAGCCGGGATCATTGGCCCGACCTTGTAGTTGACGGTGTCGAGCGTGTCGGCGCGCTCGTACCACATGTTGTAGGCCGTGAAGCCCTCGCTGATCGGCCCGGGATGTGGCGGCACGCTGCGGCAGCCGGTGAACGAAACGCCCACGACGGCGAGGATCGACAAGAGACTGATCTTCGACTTCAAGGTCCTGCGCTCCCTCAAGAGGACGGACTCCTGCCGCGGTTTGGACGCTCCGGCGCTCGAGCCGGATGGCGGTGCGACCGCGGCTCAACCAGCGGGGATCCTCGCGAGACCGCTGCCGTCGCCGGCCGCGGCCCCGCCCCCGCCCGCACATCCTGCCGAACACCGCGCGCGATTGCCACGGTCGAGGCGCGCCGCGCTGTACGCTCCCCGCCGCCCCCAGTAGGATGCTCGCCGGCGTCGCGGGAAGCGCCGTTGCCACCGCGACCGCCGCTCGAGTAACGACCGCGGCCAGCCAGAGCGATGGACGGACCACTCTTCGACTCTCCGACCCGCATCCCCGGCGCGGGGCGCCGCCTCGGGCGCTACCTGCTCCAGGAGACGCTGGGCAAGGGGGGCATGGGAGTGGTCTGGCGCGCGCGCGACACCGAGCTGAACGACCGTCCGGTCGCGCTGAAGTTCCTGCCGGACATCCTGGCCGAGGACGACCTGGCGCTCGTGCGCCTGAAGCACGAGGCGGAGGCCATGCTGGTGCTGACGCATCCGGGCATCGTCCGCCTCTACAACTTCGAGCGGCAGGAAGGGCTCGCCTTCCTGGCCATGGAATGCCTGGACGGACCCACGCTGCGCTCCATCCTGGCGCGGCGCGCGGAGGCGGCGCGCTTTCTGAGCGCCGCCGAGGCCCTCTGGGTGCTGGAGCAGGCCGCGGCCGCGCTCGACCACGCGCACGCCGCGGGCGTGCTGCATCGCGACATCAAGCCCTCCAACATCATGCTCGATCGCAAGGTCGAGGGGCCGCTCGACCGCTCCGGTGCCCGGGTCAAGGTCGCGGACTTCGGCATCGCCTACGTGGCATCGAGCAGCGTGACGCAGCTCACGGGAGGGACCGACCCGGCCGGCACGCCGGCCTACATGGCGCCCGAGCTGCTCGCCGGCGACCCCCCCTCGCGCGCCTCGGACATCTACGCCCTGGGGGCGACGCTCTTCGAGCTGGTGCGCGGCCGCCTGCCCTTCCACTACGCCGCGGGCAGCGAGCGCGACCGGCCTACCCCGCCCGCGGACTCTGGCGACCCGAACCTGGACAGAGCCGTGGCGCTGGCGCTGTGCGGCGACCCCGGCGGTAGGCCGGCCACGGCCAGCGAACTGCTCCGCATCGCCGCGGGACAGCGCGCCCGCGGCCGCGGCGCGCCCGGAGCGCCCCGGCGCAAGAAGGCCCCGCTCCTCGCCGTGGCCCTCTGCGCCGTGGCCCTCGGCGGCGGCGGCGTGCTGGGCTGGAAGCTGCTCGGCGAGGCGACGCCCCCCGCGCCGCCCGCGCCGGAAGCGTCCGATGCGCCGGAGGTCGGAGCGGCACGGAGCGAGACCCAGATCGAGCCCGCCGCGCCGCGCGACGCGGCCGGGCCGCTCCTCGCGCGCGCGTCGCCCCCGTCCGGGCAGGAGATCGCGGACGGCGCCAGCGGCCGCTTCGAGCTCTCTTTCGACGAGCCGCTGCAGCGCTGCGTCCTCGCCGAGCAGGACCTCCAGCTCTCGGCCGACGGCCGCACGGCCGCGGGCGAGCTGCCCCTGCCGGGAGAGCACGGGGAGTGGCTGCTGTCGTGGCGCGCGGTGGACCTGGCCGGAAACGAGAGCTTCGGCAGCGTGGCCTATCGCCGCATCGACACCTCGGCGCCCACGTTCCAGGTCGTCGAGCCGGCCGCGGGCCAGGCGATCGCCGCGCACGTCGCGACCGTCTCGGTCGTTGCCGCGGACCTGGACATCGCCCGCGTGCGGCTGGGAGAGCGCGACCTCGAGCCCGCCGGTCCGGGAAACTGGTCGCTCTCCGGCGTGCCGCTCCCCAGCGAGGGCGAGAACCTCCTCGAGGTCGAAGCGCTGGACGCCGCCGGAAACCGCTCTGCGCTCTCCCTCACGGTGGTCCGCGACACGCGCGGTCCGAGGCTCGCGGCGGAAGGGGCAGTAACGGCACAGAGCGGGGTGTTGCAGCGCCAGGAGGTCGAGCTCGTGCTCCGCTTCGACGAGACGCTGCGCGGCCTCGCCGTGGAGGGCATTGCCTTCGCGGTCGCGCCGGATGGGACCGCTGGCAGCGGCAGCATCCAAGCTCCGGCCGGCTTGGGCCCGTGGACGCCGCGCTGGACCGCGGTCGACCTGGCCGGCAACGAGAGCGAGGGCTCCCTCGCGTTCGAGGTGCTGCGCGATCCCTGGGGAGACGCCCCGGCATCCCTGCGAGCCGGCTTCGAGGTCCTCGAGCCGGCCAAGGCGCAGCCAGACGGCAGGAACCTGCCGGCCTCGATGCGCCACCAGAAGACCGGCCTCGAGTTCGTGTTCGCCTGCGCCGGGGAGTTCGAGCTGGGCAGCCCGGCCGGCGAGGCCTTGAGGTACGAGCACGAAGGTCCCTGCCGCACGGTGCGGGTGAGCGGCTTCTACATCGCCAGGACCGAGACGACGAGGGAAGCCTGGCGCAGGGGCCAGGGCGACGCGGGGCCCGCCCAGCCAGGCGATGAGGAGCCGGTCACCGGCGTGTCCTGGACCGAGGCGCGCGCCTGGTGCGCGCGAAACGGCCTCGAGCTGCCGGCCGAGGCCCAGTGGGAGTACGCCGCGTCCGGTCCGGAGAACCGGGTGTTCCCCTGGGGCGACGTCTGGGACGCGGGGCGCCTGAACGCCTCGGGAACGCACGGAGACGACCGCTTCCCCAAGGTCGCGCCCGCCGGCTTGTTTCCGCGCGGCGCGTCGTGGTGCGGCGCGCTGGACCTGGCCGGCAACGTGATGGAATGGTGCCTGGACGAGTGGGCGCCGAGCCACGCGGCAGCCGGCGAGGGCCAAGTCGATCCGGGGCGTACGGGAGCGAGCGGACTGTACGTGCTGCGCGGCGGCGCCTGGGACTGCCAGGAGAGGAAGTGCCGCACCGCCCATCGGGGCTTCGACTCGGCCGAGAGCCGCATCAAGGACAAGGCCGGCTTCCGGGCGGTGAAGAACCTGGAGTGACCGGCCCGGGCGAAGGCCGGATCAGCCCCTCACTTCCTCGCGGCCGCGCCGGCCGCGCCGGCCGCGCCGGCCGCAGCGGAAGACTGCGCGGGCACCAGGTCCTTCTCGACCGCGGTGCCGATGAAGACGTTGAACGGGTCCTTGTCGGTCCCCATGTGCTGGACGTCGTAGTCCTTGCCCGCGCGGCGGTTGTTCTCGGCCCACTGCTTCGGGCAGGTCTCGAGCAGGCAGAACGTCTTCATGCCCTTGAACCGCTCGTACATGCGCCGCCAGATCGGCTCCAGGGGCTCGGTGTGGATGTTGCCGAAGGAGCCGTGGATGCGGTCGCAGGTCATGACGTCGCCGTCGTTGGTCACGTAGATCTTGGTGTTGCCCGCCGGGCAGCGGTCCTTCCCCGACCAGAAGAGGTTGTCCTCGCGCACGTACGGCTCGTAGCGGTACTGCCAGTACACCTCCGAGTCGAGCCCCTCGTTCTTGTAGCGCATCGGGTAGTTGAAGAGCACCGAGAAGCCCTCGCGCGGCGCCATCTCCAGCGCCTCGAGCACCCACTTGCGCTCCTTGCGGATGTTGACGACCGAGAGCGTGACGCTCAGGCCGCGCCGAACGGCGTGGCGCGCGATATCCAGCTTGAAGTGCCGGTCGTAGTTCTCTCCGTAGGACATCTGAATTGTGCTCACCCCCGCCTCCTTCAGGCGGTCGACGCGCTCCTCGGTGAGCAGGATGCTGTTGGTCACGATCGAGACCACGACGTCCTTGGGCACGGCGTCGATCAGCTCGAAGATGTCCTTGCGCGTCAAGGGCTCGCCGCCGGTGACGTTGACGTGGATCAGGCCGAGGGCGCGCGCCTGGCGCAGCAGCTCGCGCACCGTCTCGATCGCGATGGCCGGCGGCTTCTGCCGCGCGCTCATCAAGTCCTCGGCGTAGCAGAACTCGCACTTCAGGTTGCACACCCAAGTGGAGGCAAGCTCGAGGCTGCGCAGCGTGGGCAGGCCCATGCGCATCTTGGCTTCGGAGGCCATGGTGCGCGCGAGCTGCTCCGGCGTCTTGACGCCCTGGCGGAGCTGGGCCAGTCCTTTGCGGATCATCATCGGTGGCGGCTCGAGGGAATCGAGTGGAACGGTCAGGGCGTCCGGCACGCGCCGGCCGAGACACTCATTCTAGCCCACGTTTCGGCGCTTGCCGCGCCGCGGCTTGATGCGCGGCGCTCGCGCCGCGCCGCGCGCGCTCCTCACGCCCGGGGCCGGGAGCGCGCCCGCGCCCGGAGCTGGCCGCAGGCGGCCAGCTCGCCCGAGCCCATGGTCTTGCGCACCGTGGCGAAGGCGCCGTGCCGGCGCACGATGTCGACGAAGCGCCGGGCGTGCTCCGCCGAGACCGGCTCGAAGGGTGCGCCCTCCACGCGGTTGTAGGGAATGAC
Source organism: Planctomycetota bacterium (assembly GCA_016213895.1). Classification (GTDB taxonomy): domain Bacteria; phylum Planctomycetota; class B15-G4; order B15-G4; family JADJEK01; genus JACQZJ01. The sequence goes on from JACQZJ010000063.1 coordinate 54,138, forward strand.
GTTGAGGTAGACGCCGCGGCCGCGCAGCAGCTCGCCGGTGGCGCGCGCGTGCTCGTCCCGGTCATTGACGCCCCGCAGCAGGGTGTAGGCGGCGATCGCCTTGTTGCGCGTGCGCGCGGCGAACGCCTCCACCTCGCCGATGAGGTCGGCGACGCGCGCCGTGGCGAGCGCGGGGATGAGCCGGCCGCGCAGCTCGTCGTCCGGCGCGTGCAGGGACAGGGCAAGCGAGACCTTGCGGCCCCAGGCGGCAAGCCGCTCGATGCCCCCTTTCACGCCGATGGTCGAGACGACCATGCGCCGCGGGCCGATGCCGCTCTCCTCGCGCAGGATGTCGAGCGCCCTGAGCAGCCGCTCCGCGTTCAAAAGCGGCTCGCCGATGCCCATGACCACGAGGCGGTCGACCTCCGGGTCGACGCGCCGCGCGTGCACCACCTGCTCCACGATCTCGTGCGCCTCGAGGTTGCGCACCAGGCCGTCCCGGCCGCTCGCGCAGAAGCAGCAGCCGATGGGGCACCCGACCTGGCTCGAGAGGCAGACCGAGACCCCGTGGCCGGTGCGCAAGACCACGGATTCGATCGCGTGGCCGTCCCTGAGGCCGATCAGGAGCTTGGTGGACCCGTCTCCCGCCGGCGTGCGCGCGAGGAGCTCCGTCTCCAGCAGCCGGCGCGAGGCGAAGGCGCGCTCCCACTGGCGCGGCATTTCGCGGCGCAGGCCGTCGAGCGGCCGCCCGGCGAGAAGCAGGTGACGGAAGCGGCGCAGCCACTCGGCGCGCACGCCGCGCAGCCCAGCCTCGGCCGCAGCCTCGGCGAGAGTCAGCGCGAACTGGGAATCGGCTGGAGCGCTCACCGCGACCATCCTGCCCGGCGGAAGCGCCGCAGCGCAACCGTCTCGGCCCGGGGAATCGCGCGCGCGGCCGATCCGGCCGGCCGCCCTGCCGCGCGCTATACTCCGGCGTACGTTGCGCCGCCTTCCGGCCGGGAGCCAGAACACGCGATGACGCTCCGCCTCGCCGCCGTGCTCTCTGCCGCGCTCTTGCCGCTGCCGGCCTGCGGCCGCGGCGCGGCCGTTCGCCCGAACGTGGTCCTCGTCTCGATCGACACCCTCAGGGCGGACCGCCTCGGCGCGTACGGGCACGACCGCCCGACCAGCCCCTTCATCGACTCCCTGGCCGAACGCTCCGTCTTGTTCGAGCAGGCCTTCAGCCAGTCGCCCAAGACCGCGCCCTCGCACATGTCGCTCCTCACCGGCCTCTACCCCGAGGCCCACGGCGTGGAGAACTACGGCGAGAGCGGCAACGCGCGCCTCAGCGCGAGCGTGCCGACGCTGGCCTCCGTGTTCCGCGAGCACGGCTATCGCACGGCCGCGCACACGGCCGGCGGCAACGTGCGCGGCGAGCTGGGCTTCGACCAGGGCTTCCTCGTCTACGAGGACCGCGGCACCGAGGAGGCCATCTTCGCCCGCGCGCGGGCCGCGATCGCCGAGTACGCGGACGCTCCCTTCTTCCTCTTCGTCCACACCTACGCGGTGCACGATCCCTACCTGCCGCCGGAGCGCTACCGCGAGCAGTTCGTCTCCCCCTCGTATCGCGGCGGAGTGAAGAGCACCGAGCGGGACCTGTTCCGCGCCGGGGCGAAGTCGTTCGCCGACCTGCACCGCGAGTTCTGGGAGAACGTCGATCGGGACTCAGCCGAGGACCTGCAGCACCTCAAGAACCTCTACGACGCCTCGATCCGCTGGGCCGACGACCTGGTAGCCGGACTCTGGCAGGAGATCGAGGCCAGAAGCCTGGGCGAGCGCACGCTCTTCATCCTGACCTCGGACCACGGCGAGGAGTTCCTGGAGCACGACCGCTTCCAGCACGACTCGCTTTACCAGGAAGTGCTGCACGTCCCGCTCATCTTCCGCCTGCCGCCGGGAAGCGGCATCGCGCCGCGCCGCATCCGCGAGGTGGTCAGCCAGATCGACTTCATGCCCACCGTGCTCGACCTCGCGGGCATCGCGCCGCCGCCGCTCATCCAGGGCCGTTCGCTCGCGCCGCTCATGCGCGGCGAGGCGCCGGCTGACTCGCTGGTCTGGAGCCAGTGGCCGCAGAGCCAGCAGCACGCGCTGCGCCTCGAGCGCTGGAAGTACATCCAGCGCACCGCGACGCAGCCGGCGCAGGAGGAGCTCTACGACCTGCAGGACGACCCGGGCGAGACGCAGGACCTCGCCACCGCGGAGCCGGCCGTGCGCGAACGCGTGTTGAAACGCGTGGCCAAGCTCAAAGCCGCCTCCGCGGGAGTCAGCCGCGCCTACGGCCACGGGGGCGAGGCCGCGCTCGATCCCGAGGTCAGGGAGCGGTTGAAGGCGCTCGGCTACCTGGGCGGCGGCCAGTGAGGGCGCGGCAAGGACCTTCCGCGCGCGGCGCTGCGGTGGTGTAATCTCCATGCCCGGCGCGCGAACGCGGGCCAGCGTGCGAGGGTGGCGGAACAGGCAGACGCTACAGACTTAGGATCTGTTGCCTTCGGGCGTGGGGGTTCGAGTCCCCCCCCTCGCACCAGCGCGCCCTGCCGCGCAGCGCGGCGCGGCCGCCTGGGATGCACGACATGCCAACGCTCATGACCGAGGAGGAGATCAGGACCGAGGTCCAGCGCCTCGCGCCCTTCCACCACAAGGTGGACCTTCCCCACGGGCTCAGCACTTGCCTCCCCGGCGCGCCGCGCCGGCGCGCGGCGGGCACGCGCGTCCAGAGCCTCGTGCGCCACGCCTTTCCCGCGCTGCTCGAGGCGTGCGGCGGCTCGCTCGCCGGGAAGCGCGTGCTCGACGTGGCGTGCAACTGCGGCGGCTTCTCGCTCGAGGCCGCGCGCCTCGGGGCCGAGCACGTGCTCGGCTTCGACAGCGTGCCGCGCTACATCGAGCAGGCCGAGTTCCTGAAGCGCGCCTTGAACGCCGAGCAGGTGGAGTTTCGGCGCCTGGACGTCGAGGAGCTCGACGAGGCGGACGTCGGCGCGTTCGACGTGACCTTCTGCTTCGGCATCCTCTATCACTTGGAGAACCCGGTCCTGGCGATGAAGCGCATCGCGGCCGTGACGCGGCAGGTGCTGCTGGTGGACACGCACGTGATGATCGTGCCCTTCACGCGCAAGCCCTTGTGGCTGATGAACATGCCTCCTCCGGCCGACCCGGACTCCATGAAGGCGAGCGCCAGCCTGTGGCGCGGCGCATCCGGGGTCGTGCAGTTTCGCCCGAACGAGAGCGCCGTGGTCCAGCTCCTCCAGTACCTGGGCTTCCGGCGCGTGGCGAAGATCAAGCCGGCGAGCAAAGGCGTGGAGGATCGCTACCGCGAGGGCAAGCGCGCGGCCTTCCTGGCGCAGCGGTAGCCTCGTATTCCGAGCCGCCGCGGACCTGGGCGGCAACTCGGCCAGGTGCTCCACGAGAGTCCTGCGGATTCTCTGCCGGCGAATCGTCCTCACCGGGAGAATGGACAAGAGCCCACGACTCAGTCATCTGCAACGAACCGCCCGGAGGCGCGGTCCCACACGTAGTCGCGGCTCAGGACCTCGCGGAGGGCGGCGACGTCCACCCCCCCACACGGCTCGCTCAAGAAGTGGTCCGCGTGGAATGCCGCGCCCGCCGGTCCCATCACACGAGCCAGGTAGGTCGCGTAGTGGCACACCAAGTATGTCTCGTTCAGGCGCTCCTCCCAGTCCACCGCTGCGGCGATCTCCAGCTCTCTCGGGCATCGCGCCTCGATTCGCCACCCGGCGCAGGTCGTCAGGAAGTAGAACGCCTCGTCCTTCGTCATCTCTCGGTCAATCCAGTCGTCATAGAGCTCCTGGCTAGCCTTGGGCTCGGCCGTGAGCGGATTCCCTAGCACGCGCCAGAACGCCTTTCGCTCGGCCGGGGACCCCGACTCCAACACCGCCTCCGATACACCAACTAGCCCCGGAACAAGCACGTCCCCCCACCAGCTCTTTCTGAGAATGAGGGAGAAAAGCCCGTTCCCATTACGTCTAAGCGGTTGAACGACATCCGACCGAGACGTCGTGGGAGGGCTTTTCAGGTGAACAAGAGCATGCA
>JACQZJ010000133.1 GCA_016213895.1 Planctomycetota bacterium
CAGGTCGGCCAGGGCGGCCAGGACGGCGGCGAGAACCAAGAGCGGCAGGAGCCTCCTGCCGCGTGCTGAGCAGAACCCGGCGAGCGCCAGCGGCACGAGCGCGTAGCCAGCGTGATGCGCGAGCACGCCGAGGGCGCCGCCAGCGGCGCCCAGGTAGTCCTGCCACACGGCGAACACCGCGTCTCGCGGCAGGCCGGGCGCACCGCAGCACGCGGGGAGCGCGCACAGCAGGGCGGCCGCGCACAGCGCCCCGCGCTGCCACGGGCCGCGCGGCGGCCGGAGCGCGAGGAAGACGAGGAGCGCGCTCGCCAGGGCGAGGGCGGCGCCCGGCCCCGCCTCCCTCGCGGCGGCGACGGCCAGCGGATCAAGGACGGCGAGAACGGCCGCGCCGCAGGCCGCCGTGCGGCTGGAGGAGGCCGCGAAGGCCGCGAAGACCAGCAGGGCGGCGAGCGCGCTGGCGCCGGCCGCGACCCAGCGCCAGGCCTCGAGGTGCTCCGCGAGCGCGCCCGCGCCGAGGCAGCGCACGCTGAGCTCGGCCGCGGACGGCGGAGGGGCGAGAAGCCCGCAGGTGCGGATCGAGAGCGCCAGCCCGAGGATCAGGAGGAAGAGCGCGGCGCGCCTCATGGCGCCGGTTCGCCCCCGTCGCTCGAGGAGCGGCGCCGGACCTCGTAAAGCCTGAGGCCCGCGGCGCCGTCCGCGACCGCGAGCAGGCGGCCCTTCAGGGCCACGTCCCGTGCCAGGCCGGGGGTCTGGATGCGGCGCGCGACGCGGGGCGCCTCGGCTCCTGCCAGGTCGAGCAGGACCACGTCGCCGGTCGCCACCGCCCCGACGTCGCCGTCGCAGGCGATGGCCGCGGCGCCCGGAACGGCGAGCGCCTCCAGCACGAGGATCTCCTCCGCGCCGATCCGGCAAGCGCGCACCTGATCGGCGCCCGCGATGAGCAGCAGATCGCGCGCCAGCGCCAGGTCGCGGGCGCCGTCGTCCTCGGCCGCGGCCGGCGCCAGATCGAGGCGGCAGACCAGCTCTGCCCGCTCCGCGTTCACGGCGACGAGGATGTCCCGCTTCTCGCCTCCGGCGGAGAGGAGTCCGCCTTCTCCGCGGCGCCCCAAGGCGAAGACCAGCCCGCGCCGCACCAGGACGGCGTCGGCGCGCTCCGCGTCCCACTTCGGCGCCAGGTCCGCGGCCGCGAGCGAGCGCGCTTCGATCAGGGACAGCCCCTCTTCTCCCGCGGCCACGGCGATCCACCCGCCTTCGGCCGCGATGTCCACGTGCTCGCCGAGGTCGCGCTCGACGGCCGTGCGCGGTCCGGGCTCGCGCGGATCGATGACGCCCACGCTCGTGACGCGGCCGCTCGTCCACGGCTGCCAGGGCGACGGCAGCGTGGCCACGAAGAGCACGTCGCCGGCCACGGCGATCGCGTCCGCCGCCAGGTCGTCGACGGCGGCGATGACCTCCGGCTGGCGCGGCTCCGACACGTCGACGACGCGCACGCCGGCCTCCCCGCAGCCCACGAACGCGAGGGGCCCGCACAGGACGACGCGCGACGCCTCGGCGCCGAGGTCCACGCCGCCGAGCCCCCAGGCGACCAGCGAATCGCTGGCGGCGGGGGGCGGCTGCACCGTTTCCGCGGCGCAAGAGGCCAGGAGCGGCGCGAGCCAGCAGAGCAGCGTGCGGGAGGTCCTCATGGCCTCGAAATCGTAGCCGCGGCCGAGTCCCGCGCCAGACCCAGCGCGGCGGCGCCGCTATCTCCTTCTCACCAGGAGTTCCCTCTCCGCGGCCGTGAGCGCGCCGGCCTGCTCCAGGTCGAGGAGGAAGCGCCGGCCGTCCGTGTAGTAGCCGGCCGTGGGCCGGATTCCCGCGACGCGCGCCTGGAAGAAGCGGTTCAGCAGCTCCATGAACAGCTCGCGCGTGTACTTCGCCAGGATCGAGGCCAGGGCGACCTCGAGGCCGTGGCGCTCGCCGCCGACCTGGAAGATCAGCTCGCAGCGCTCCGCGTCGCAACCGAACTCGTACGCCGAGCGCCGGTTCTCCTCGTGGAGGACGCGCACGCCCGCGAGCGGAAAGGCGCGCGCGATGAGGTCCGCGTAGCGCCTGCGGCCGCCGTGGCGGTCGCAGAGGACGCGCAGAGGCGCCGCCGCGGCGCGGCGCAGATCCAGGATCAGCTCGGCGTTGAGGTCGAAGAGGGCCCCGGCCTTGGAGTCGTGGCGAGCCGCGGCCTCGTTGAACTCGGCCTCGAGCAGGGGGAAGACGGCGAGCCGGACCGGCCTGATGCCTGCTGCCGCGGCCTCTCTGGCGAGGCGCGCCGCGGCGCCGCGGACCGCCTCGGGGTCGGCCTTGAGCGGCAGAGCGAGCGCGACCATGCCGCGGGAGTACCAGGGGTAGCGGCCGAGCGGCGGCGCGCCTGGCAGAGCGTGCCGGGCGAGGAACTCGGCGCCGTCTCGCGGCGCGTCCAGGCCGCTGGCGCAGCAGGAGAAGGCCAGGGCCACGGTCTCGAGGGCCGCGAAGCCCGCGCCGCCGCGGTAGAGCTTCTTGGAGTCGACCACGGGCAGGAGGTCCGCGTCCGCCCCGCGCGCCTGCTTGCGCACGGCGCCCCGCAGCGCCTTCCACAAGTCGAGGGCCGCCGCGCCCGGGGTCTGAAACGCCGCCAGAGCCGCCACCAGCGGGCCGAGCACGGGCCCGTAGCCCGCTTCATCGATCCCGGCCTGGATCATGAGAAGGTCTCAAGTTCGGTCCATGCTCGTTTCGACACGAGGTAGTCCAGAACCGGTTTCATCGGAGCCCGCGCGTGCGCTGCCTGGTTGCTGTGGATGTCCCGGCGATCCGCGACGCGGTCGGTTCGGCCGCGCGCGCCTTCTCCGGCGTGGAAGTCGACGCCGTGGACGTCGAGAAGGGCAGGAGCCTGTTGCGCCGGCGGCGGTACGACTTCGGCTTCCTGACGCTGGACTCGCGCACCGAGGACTGCGAGGTCATCTGGGAGGAGTTCCACCAGACCTCTCCGGACCTGCCGCTGGTCGCCTTGACTCCCAGCTCCGCGCTCTCGGTGCGGCGCGGCGACCGCTCGCGCTTGAAGCTCTTCGCGCTGCTCGGCACGCCGCCCGACGCGGTCGAGCTGTACGGCACGCTGCGCCGCCTCATCGAGCGCATCAAGAAGTCGCGGCCGGGCCCTTGCGCCGCCCCGCCCGGCGCGCCCGCATGAAGGCGATCAGGCCGATCAGGAAGAGCGGCATCGAGATCCACTGCGAGGTGGAGAGCCCGAGGTACATGCCCCGCTCCACGTAGTCGCCGCGGAACAGCTCGCAGATGCTCCGGCCGATCGGGTAGAGCATGATGGCGAGGAAGAGCACCTGTCCGCGGAAGGTGCGCCGCCGCGCCACCCAGGTCAAGATGAGGAAGATGAGCAGCGCCTGCAGCAGCATGTAGAGCTGCGTGGGATGGAGGGGCTGGCCTCTGAGCTCCGGCGGCAGGAGCGAATCGGGGTTGTCCGGGAAGGTGATCGCCCAGGGCAGGTCGGGCGCCTTGCGGCCGTAGTCGCAGCCCACCAGGAAGCAGCCGATGCGTCCGATCGCCTGGCCGAGCATGGCGGCCGGCAGGCAGACGTCGCCCAGGAGGACGAAGTCGACCTTGCGCCGCCGCGTGAAGATCCAGCCCGCGAGCAGGGCGCCGAAGAGTCCGCCGTAGTAGACGAGCCCTCCCTTCCAGAGCTGGAAGATCTGCGCGGGCGCGCGGGCGAACGTGTCTTCCCAGTGCACGGCCACGTAGAGGAGCCTCGCGCCGACGATCCCGCCGACGATCACCCAGACCAGCAGGTCGGAGATCACCTCGGGCGCGAAGAGACCGGTGCGGCGCGCCTCGCGTGTGGCCACGGCGAGCGCCACCATGAAGGCGATCGCGACCATGACCCCGAAGGAGTGGATGGGGATGCCGAAGGGCTCGCCGAGCAAGGGATGCATGTACGTGTTCCGAACGAGACGTGCCGGATCAGCACAGGCCGGCCATTCCGGGCTGCGGCGGCCCGGATCCTAGACTCCGGCCGGGACGATGCAAAGTCGCTTCCCTGGCCTCGTTGAAGTGAAGGAGGTGCTGCCGCCCGCCTCTCGCGTGAGCCGCGAGGCGCTGGCACGAGGTTTGTAAGGTCTCCGGCGCCGCGCGCGGCGTGCGCCGCCGGCGGCGGAAACGAACTTTTCAGGGCTCTCCAGGCCATTTCGGATAAACGAGAAGGGTGCCCATCATCGTTCCGAGAGCGGTCGGGTCTGGAGAGCCGCCTTCCTTCTTGAGCTGGCGGCCGTCAGCGTTCAGCAGTCAGCTGGGGAGGGGGAAGCTCAGCAGCCGCGGCGACGGTAGGGACGATCCCTCGCTCTACCTCGGAATCACCATCCCCTTGATCGTGCACTGGAACACGATCTTGCCGTCGACGCAGGCCTGCGTGTCGAAGACTCCCGAGCCCTTGCGCATCTTGCGCATCTTCGCCACCAGCAGCAGGCGCTTGCCGGGCACCACCGCCTCGCGAAAGCGTGCCTCCTCCAGCCCGGCGAACCCGAAGAAGCGGTCGCCGTCTTCCTTCATCACGGTCTCGAAGTAGTAGCCGCAGAGCTGGCCCGCGGCCTCGACCATGAGCACGCCCGGCATCAGCGGCCGTCCGGGAATGTGCCCGCGCACCCACCACTCGTCGTGCCGCACGTCGTGGTAGCCCACGGCGAAGCCGTCCTCGGGCGAGAAGTGCAGGATGCCGTCGAGCAGCGCCATCTCATGGCGGTGGGGCAGCACCGAGTAGATCCTCTCCCGCGGGATGACGATCTCGCTGAGGTCCACGTTCGTCAGGTCGACCAGCTCGGTGATGGGCATGAGGAGCTCCGGGGATGGCACCGCGAAGGGGAATGAACAAACCGGACGCGCCGCCGCCGGTCAAGCCGGAATCCGGAGCTGCTGGCGCGGCCCCCGCCCGGCGTTCTCCGACCGGGCCGCCGGCCTACCCTCCGCCTCCTCCGAACACGTCCGCCGGCCTTTCCCCGGCTTTCAGCCGCTCGAGCTGCTCCGGCGTCGGGTTCTGCTCGGCCTCGGTGGCGCGCGGATCGCCGACCAGAACGATGTCCAGCGGGACCTCCTCCTGGCCGTCGATCACGGTGAGCTTCAGGTTCTTGCGCCAGAACCCCGGCTTGTAGGTCTTCACCGTGTACTCGCCGGACGGCACGTGCTCCATGCGCGCGCGCCCGTCCGTGCCGGTCTCCGCCCGGAAGATGCCGCGGCCGTCCGCGCCCCACATGCGCACCTGCACCAGGTTCAGCGCGTTTCCTTCGGCGTCCTTGGCCGACACCAGGACCGAGGTCAACGCGGGCACGCAGATCGACACCGCGTGGCTCGCGCCCGGCCCGAGGTAGAACTGCTGCCTGGCCTGCTCCGCCAGTGCTGAGTTGGCCAGGCTCAGAGTGTAGGTTCCCGGCGGCACGCAGGTGAACGCAGCCTTGCCGTTGTCGTCCGTGCGGCGGAGCCGCACCTGCGGAGGGTTGGCGGGATCGTCGAGAGAAACGGGGTCGAGGCGCACTTCCAGGTCGCTGACCCCCTCTTCCTGGAAGTCGGAGACCGTGACGTCGATCCAGGCGCCGCGCGACATGAGCAGCGTGATCTTCTCCTCGGCGGCCGGGACCTCGACGTTCGCCACCGAGAGGGGCTCGTACTCCTCGTTGCGAATCAAGAGGTTGTAGCGCCCGCGCTCGAGCCCGTTGAACGTGAACGTGCCGAGCGGATTGCCGAAGATGCGCACCGTGTGCCGGGGCGCCGCGGCCTCGTCCAGGCCTGACTCGGCCGTCAGACAGAACATGCGGAAGAGGGGCACGGGCTCGCGGGTGACCGCGTCCAGCACTTCCCCGTGCAGCGTGAACAGCTCCTCGCCGGCGGCGATCCGCCGCGCGATGAGGTCTGGCGGGAGCGCGGCCAGCGCGCCCTTGGCCGGGGGCAGCGGCTCCGCGGCAGCGGCCTCGATCACGGGAGCCACGGATTCCGCGACCGGCGCGATCTCGGTGCGCACGTCGTCAACGGCCGGCACGTTCTGCGGGGTGCTGGAATCGCGCACGAGCATCAGACCCGCGGCGACCACGAGCGCGGCGAGCAGGACGAAGACGGCTGCGGTACGGCGAACGGCCATGCGAAGTTGAACGCTCCGTTCGATGTTCTCTGTGCCTGGCTCCGGCGCGGGGCGCTACCCTGCACCACTCACACTATCCCCGGCTCCGGTCGATGGCAACGCGCTCGGGGTGCGGCGCGAGCGGCGGCGCACCCGGAACGTGCGCGGTCGCACGCGCGCCTGGGCGCGCCATCGATCGAGGGCACGTGGGTTGCGGCTCAGGAATGAACCGAAAGCACCCGCTACTGGTCCTTTACGTTGTGCTGGCCGGTGCGTGTGCGTTTCTCCTGGAGCCGAAGGCCTCTGGGCGGATTCCCGCAACGGAGAAGCCGAAGACGATCGTGCTCGGCTTCGACGGCGCGGCCGACGAGTTGACCAGGCGCTGGATGGAGTCCGGCGACCTGCCGAACCTGGAGCGCCTGGCCCGAGCTGGAGGCTACGCCGCCCTCGACACCACCATCCCCGCGGTGTCTCAGGCTTCGTGGGCCGCCCTGATCACGGCCTCGAATCCAGGCAAGACCAACATCGGCGGGCCGGTGCGGCGCGGCTTCTCCGGGCAGGCGTCGCCCGTGGCGCGCAGGGCCGGGTTCCACTTCCAGGAGGTCGAGGGCGCCGACCTCGAGGACTTCGCCTCGCTCGGCGCGATCGAGGGCTTCTTGCTGCGCCTCGGCGCGGGCCCGAGCCGCCGCCTGGCCATCACGCTGCTCGTGGCGGGCGTGATGGCGCTCATCACCGTGGTCTTCCGCTCCGCGCTGCGCTTTCCGGCTGCGGCGAGCGTCCTGGCCGGCGCCTGTTTCGCCGCCTGCGCGGGCTTCCTGGGGCGGCGCTTCGCGGACGAGATCCCCGCGAGCTTCCTCGCGCCCGTGGGGGAGCTCGCGGCCGAGCCCTTCTGGAACGTGCTCGGCCGGGCCGGCGTGCGGGTCGCGGGCCCGCAGGTGCCCTGCGCCTTTCCCGCCCGCGCCGAGGAGAACGTCCGCATCCTGGCTGCGCTCTCCACGCCCGACGTCGCGGGCGCGACGGGCTCGTGGCTGCGCTTCGCGGGCGGCGAGGCGGAGTCCGGGAGCGGAGCCGCGGCCGCGGGCATCCGCACCCTGCCCCTCAAGATCGACGCCACGGGCGCGGCGTCGGGCCTGCTGCCCGGGCCGATCGCGCCAATCGCCGGATCAGCTGGCCCGGAAGCGCCGGATCGCGAACGGTTCGTGGAGCTTCCCTTGCGCGTCGAGCCGGACTACGCGGCGCGCCGGGCGCGGGTCAGCGCCGGCGGCGCGAGCGTCGAGGTGGCCGAGGGGGCCTGGTCGGAGTGCTTCCGCCTCATCTTCCCGGCCACGCGGGTCATGAAGGTCAACGCCGTGGCGCGCGTCTGTCTCGAGGAGTGCGCGCTCGACGCCTCGGGCCGGCCGCGCCTGCGCCTGCTCGTGCCGCCGCTGTCCATCTCCCCGCAGGCGCCGCCTCTTACCATGCCGATCTCGTTCCCGCGCCAGTACGCGCGCGACCTGGCCGAGGACGTGGGGCTCTTCAGCACCGCTGGCCGCGCCTGCGGCGCGCCGGACGGCGGCGAGTCCGACCTGCCCGCCGGATTGCTGCTCGCCTACCTCGATCTGGAGATGCGGCGGCGCGAGGCCCTGCTCGAGCGGGAGCTGGCGCGGGACGACTGGGACGTGCTGTTCCATGTGGAGTCGATCACCGACTGCGCCTGGTGTCTGCTGCACCGCTTCGCCGATCCCGGCCACCCGCGCTACCACGCCGTGGACCGCGAGGGCCGCCTGCTGCGCGAGCAGACCGTGAGCGCGTTCGGCCGCACCTTCCGGCTCGAGGACGGGCTCAAGGAGGCCTACAAGGAGATGGACCGCATCGCCGGCAGCGTGCTCGATCGCGTCGAGGCCGGTGCGTTCGGGCAGCAGGCGCTGCTCCTCGTGGTCTCGGGATACGGGCGCTCGCCTCTGCGCCACGTGTTCGACGCCAACGTCTGGCTGCTGCGGAACGGCTACCTGCACACGGTCGGCGACGCGCCGGCCGGCGCCGTCGACTGGGCGCGGACGCGGGCCTACTCGCTGGGCATGGGAGAGATCTACATCAACTTGCGCGGCCGGGAGCCGGCGGGCATCGTCGCGCCGTGGGGCTTTGCCGCCCTCAAGGCCGAGATCATGCGCAAGCTCGAGGAGTTCGCCGACCCGGTCCAGGGGCACGGAGGGCGCCGCGTGGTGAAGAGGGCGTACGACGCCGCCGAGGTCCTGGCCGGCGCGTTTTCCGAGGAGTCGGGCGACATCATCCTGGGCTTCGCCGAGGCGTACGGGCCGTCGCGGTCGGCGCTCGCCGGCTGCGCCGCCGCGGAGACGTTCGACACGTTCGGGGTCGCCGACGCGCGCGGCCGCGGAGCCGGGTGCGGCGCCGACCCCGGCCTGGCGCGGGGCATCCTTTTCGCCAACCGGCGGCTGCCCAAGAGCCTCCGGCCCAGCGTGTTCCACGTCGCGCCGAGCATCCTGGCGATCTACGGCGTCGAGCCGCCCGCGGAGTGGGACGGCGAGCCGATCGACTGGTGAAGAGCGCGGCCGGGCCGCGAACGTGTATGCTGGGCCCTTGCCCGCCGGCGCGGCCGGCGGGTTGCTCGCCGCCCGCTGCACGAGGAGAGACTCCGATGCGCATGCTGCTTCACGTCTTGCCGCTTCTCGCGCTCTTCGCCGCGGGCTGCGGAGATTCGACCCCGCCCGCGAAGCCTGCGCCCGCCGATCAGGCCGCGCCGGCCGAGGAGCCCGCCGCGCAGCCGCAGCTCGAGACCGTGCTGGACGCGGCCGCGGGCGAGGTCCACGAGGTGATCTGCGGCTGCGCCCTGGAAGAGGTGGGTCACTGCGGCGAGTACATCAAGGTCGGCGACCAGTACCTGGAGCTGGCCGGCGACCTCGGCCTCGGGCCCATGCCCTTCTGCCAGAAGGACGGGCTGAAGGCGCGAGTAACGGGCGAGGTCAAGGACGGCAAGTACCACGTCGCGTCGTTCGCGCTGGTCGAGTGAAGGCTCGCGGCGGCCGCGCGTGAGCGGGATTCGGCCGGGATGGAACCGGACGACATAGAACGTACCGTGCTCATGGGGTCCGCGCGCGCGGCCGCGGGCGCGGGCGGCTCGAGCGCCCAGCTCGTGGTCCTGCGCGGACTCGAACGTGGCAGGGTCTTCCGGCTCGAGGGGGCGGAGACCGGCATCGGCCGCCACGCCGGCAACGCCGTCGTCCTGTCGTCCGCGGCCGTCAGCAAGCGCCACGCGGTCATCGACCGCCGCGCGCCGCAGGCGGAGATCCGCGACCTCGGCTCGACCAACGGCACGAAGGTGAACAACGTGGTGCTCGGCCGCGGCGAGCCGCGGGAGCTGCGCTTCGGCGACACCATCGAGGTGGGGGACCACCTGCTCCTCTTCTGCCGCTCCGAGGAGGCCGGCCTGCAGCCCGAGCTGGACGAGATCGCCTTCGACGCAGAGCGCGTGCGCGCGGAAGCGGCGGCCCTGCTCAAGGAGTTCCCGGAACTCGAGCGCGGATAGGGCCGGCGTCGCCGCAACGGCCTGGAGCGGGGCTGGAGAGGTGGCCAGGTCGAGGCCGCGCCCGCGATGACCGTACCGGGCTCGCGCTTCCTCATGCCCCCGCAGGGTGTTAGGATCGTCCCCTCCTGGGTCGACGCGCGTTCGGCAGTGCGAGCCATCCCCGTGGCGGCGATTCCAGGCGGCGAACTCCTGTCGTCAGAGACTAGGAAATGAAGCGTCGTGGGCTATCCACACGGGCCCGAGGCCAGCCTGGCGCGGGCGAGGCTCGCCAGGACCAGCCGCGACAGCGAGAAGGACCAAGCTGACGAACCATGCGACTGTATCTGATCAACCCTTCGAACCCGCTGGTGACCATCACCAGAGTCAAGGAGAGCCGCTGGAACCGCTACCGCGTGTGGAAGCCTCTCAGCCTGATCGTGCTGGCCGGTTTGACCCCGCCGGAGTGGGAGATCCTGGTGGTGGACGAGAACCTGCGGATACCCGACTACGAGACCCTGCCGCGGCCGGATCTCGTGGGCATCACCGCCTTCACCTCTCAGGCCAACCGCGCGTACCAGCTGGCCGCGCACTTCCGGGGTCTGGGAGTGCCCGTCGTCATGGGGGGCATCCATGCGACCATGTGCCTGGACGAGGCCCTGCAGCACGTGGACTCGGTCGTCACGGGGGAAGCGGAAGGCGTGTGGCCGCAGGTCCTGGAGGACGCCCGGCAGAATGACCTGAAGCGCAGCTACGACGGCGGACTCGCCGAGATGAAGGACGTCCCGCTGGCGCGTCACGACCTGCTCGCCACGGGATACGCCCTGGGGGCCATTCAGACCACGCGCGGCTGCCCGCTCAACTGCAGCTTCTGCAGCGTGACGGCGTTCAACGGCGCCAAGTACCGGCAACGCCCCATTCCCGATGTCGTCCGGGAGCTGCAGTCGATCCGCGAGAAGCACGTGCTGGTGGTGGACGACAACCTCATCGGCACGCGCAGCGACCACATCGAGCGCGCCAAGGAGCTGTTCCGCGCCATGTGCCGGGCGAACCTGGGCAAGGAGTGGCTCGCCCAGGCCACCATCAACTTCGCCGATGACGAGGAGCTCCTGGCGCTCGCCGCCAAGGCCGGCTGTGGCGGGGTCTTCATCGGCTTCGAGTCGCCGACGCCCGAAGGGCTGGCGGAGCTGGGAAAGAAGTTCAATCTTCTGAAGGGCCGGGAGTTCCGCGCCTCGGTGCGGCGCATCCAGCGACACCGCATCCTGGTCGTGGGGTCCTTCATCATCGGTCTGGACTCGGACGAACCAGGAATCGGCAGGCGCATCGCCGAGACCGCCGCGCAGTACGGCCTGGACAACCTGAACGTGCTGTTCCTGACGCCCTTGCCGGGAACGCGCCTGTGGGACGAGATGAAGGCGCAGGACCGAGTCGCCCTGGATGCCTTCCCGGAGGACTGGAAGTACTACACGCTGACCTTCCCGGTGGCCCGCTACAAGCACCTGTCACTGCCGGGGATCATCGACGAGATGCTGTCCTGCGACCGGACCTTCTACTCGATGCCGCAGATCATGCGCAGGGTGTGGGGCAGCGTCTGGCAGCGGCGCCGGCCGCTGATCACTCTCTTGGGCAACCTCTCCTACAGGAGGAACCTCCAGCTCAACTGCGCCGGATACGCGGACTTCCTGCAGAAGCAGGGCGCTCGGCAGGCTCGGGTCAGCGTTTCGTGAGCTGCGTTGGAGGCTGGGCGGCGCCGGGGCCTACTCGACGCTGACGAGCACCGCGTTGCTGTTGCGGAAGCCGGCGGGCGCGGCCGGGTCGGGGATGAAGGCCTGCACGGCGAAGGCGCCGAGCGGCACGGTGATCGGGATCCTCGCTTCGAGCCCGAGCACGCCGAACATCCCGGTCATCACCCAAACGGGCACGAGCGGCGGCTGGACGAGCAGCGAGCAGCCTCCGCCCATGGGGAGCGACGTCGTGCCGGCTCCAGCGAACAGCAGCGCGGGCGTAGGCAGGAAGCCACCGGCGTACAGGGCGAGAAACAGCGACGCGCCGGGCACGGGACAGCCCGTGATCTCGAGGGTCGGCGCGGCCGGGGTCGATCCCGGGCAGCCCTGGCCGACGAGTTGGATGGTGCCGCAGTCGGTCGTGATGACCTTGGCGTAAGGCGTGAGCGTTCCACCAGAGAACCCAACGATCATCTCTGGGATACCGTCGCCGTTGACGTCGTCGGCGTCGCCAAGACCGCAGCCAGAGGTGTCACCTGCGATGTCGCCGTACATTCGGAACAACTCGGCCCCATCATTGCCTGAGCGGGCCACCACGGCATCATGCAACGAAGTCGCCAGCAGCACGTCAGCGAACCCGTCCTGGTTGATGTCACCGACTCCGGACACAGCGTGACCGCCTTCTCCGGCAACTCCTACCCCTCCGAACGAGTGGATGGTGCTCCCGTCTTTGCCGGAGTAGACGTTCGCGTAAACCAGGTTACTGCTGGAGTGACCACCCACGATGACGTCGGCACACCCATCTGCGTCCACGTCGCCCGCATCACTGACGCAGCGTCCCAAGCCCCAAGGAGTCCCGGCACCCGGAAACCGGTAGATCGACGAGCCATCCTTGCCCGAGAAGACCTCGGCGCTGCCCGAAGCGTTGCCGCCGATGTCATCGCCCGGTGCTCCAACGATGATGTCCGGAAAACCATCGTTGTTTATGTCGCCCGCGTCGCTGACCGAGGAGCCGAACTGGTCTCCCGCGGCATGTCCGTTGAAGGTGTAAAGCAGGCCGGTTTGGAGCGAGAAAACCTGTGCGTTACCGGAGTCCACTTGACCTGCAGCGTCGTTCATACTGGCTCCGACGAGCAAGTCCGGGAAGCCGTCATTGTTGAGGTCGCCGGCGCCACTCACGGACGCCCCAAACGAATCGTACATGGAAGCCGCGTACCAGGTGTGCAGGGTGATCCCGGTGCTCCCGGAGAAGATGCGGGCGTACCCGAGGGTCGTGTCCGGGTAGTCAGACGGCGCGCCGACCAGGACGTCAGCGAAGCCGTCGCCGTTCGCGTCTCCGAGGTCGCTCAGGGAGCGCCCGAAGCTGTCACCGGCCGTGTCGGCGATCAGAGGGTAGAGGCCAGTTCCATCTTGCCCAGAATAGAGCATGACAAGACCGCTACCAGGTCCGGACACAGGACAAGCCGGTGCGGCGACAAG
This sequence comes from Planctomycetota bacterium, assembly GCA_016213895.1. Lineage (GTDB taxonomy): Bacteria > Planctomycetota > B15-G4 > B15-G4 > JADJEK01 > JACQZJ01. Next base: position 12,821 of record JACQZJ010000133.1, read on the forward strand.
GAAGTCCGGATAGCCGTCCCCGTTGACGTCTCCGGCGCCGCTGACGCGTTGTCCGAACGAAAGCTCGAGGCCAGAGGGGGGCTTCAGCACGTACATGTCACCCTGGCCAGCGCCGGCCTGCCCCCAGCAGAACAGCGTCGTGGCGAGAGTCGTCCTGAGAATCGGATTCCTCATTGTCTGCTCCCTTGCCTCGAGGCGAGTTGCGCGCCCGCAGCTTCATAGCTTCTGTCCCATGGCTCTGCTCAGTCGGCGACTGCTCCCGCCAGCGCTGGCCTTCGTTGCCTTAGGGGCTCACGAGTTTCAGAACGAAGGCGTCCGTGTACTGGACCATGTTCTCGATCGAGACTGGCCATTCGGGAATCGAGGAGGTGGTCGAGTACGCGGTGCCTCCCTGGTTGACCGTCTGGTAGCCTGTGAGCGACGGGAAGAGCGCCCTGAGGGCTGCGAAGAAGCCCTGCCCGGCGCTGAGTCCGGCGATGTAGTAGCCACCCTCGTCGACCGCCAAGCCGTAGGCCTCGTCTGTCGCCGTGCCGCCCAGGTACGTCGAGTAGACCAAGCTGTACGTCTGGAATATGCAGAAGAAGAAGTCATAGCCACCTATGGGGCCAGAGAACAACGGCCCGCCCGTGGTCGGGAAGGGATTGGTCCCGAACGGATAGGTCACGCCGATGCAGAACAGGTTCCGCCCTGTGCTGTCGGTGTCGATTGCTGTGCCAACGTCCTGACCCTCTCCCCCAAGGTACGTGGAGAAGGTAACGCTCGGCGTGGAGTACGGCTTGAACCTGGCCACGAATGCGTCGCAGTCACCCCCGTTCGTTGGCTGGTAAGGGTTGACCGTGGACAGGTTGGTCGAGTAGGTCCTGCCGATGAGGGCGAGGCCGTCGCTGTACGGTGCGATGTCGAAGGCGATGTCCTGGCCGGTGCCACCGTAGTAGGACCCGTACACGTAGGAGGTTGCGGTGGCGTTCAGTCCTATGAGGAACGCATCCTCTGCGCCGCCCGGCGCTGACTGGAATGCGTTGGTCGTGATGGGGATTCCGTTCGCCTCGGCGTTCTGCACAAGGCCCGTGACAAAGGCGTTGACGTTCGCTGGATTGGAGTCGTCGATGTGGAGGGCGATCGCGATGCACTGGGTCTGAGGAGCGGCCATGATCGGATTCGCGGCTCGAACGAAGGTGGAGTAGACCAGACTCGTGCCGTCGGCCGCGACCTTGCTGGCGAAGCCGGACCATGAACTCGATCCACCCGATGGCTCCACCACGTTGAGAGTGGTCGGAAAGGGCAGGGGCGCTCCAGAGTCCGAGTCAGTGTAGCCGCAGACGAACGCGTTGCCGAGGCCGTCGATCTTGAGATCAGTGGCAGTGTCCTCTTCGGAGCCGCCCAGGTACGACGCGTAGAGGATGTCCGAGCCGGAGGCGTCGAGCTTGAGGAAGAAGGCGTCGCCAGCACCTGCGTAGAGCTGTTGGAATGGCACTCCTGGCGCGGGTGCCTGCACGTCCAAGTCCTGGGATCTCGTGAATCCCGCGACGTACACCGCCCCGGCAGCGTCCACCTCCACGCCGTAGCCCACGTCGATGTCGTCGCCGCCGAAGTAGGTCGACCAGCGCAGGCTCGTTCCCATGGCATCCAAACGGGTCACAAAGGCCTCGCAGGTCCCGCCGAACGTGCCGTCAGCCGGAGCGCCTGGGTAGGGCGTCAGCGGGAAGGTGCCACTTGTGCACCCGGTCACTGTGGCCTTGCCTGCCTTGACGGCGATGTCGGTGGCCATGTCCGCCGCGCCGCCTGCAGTCGGGTTTCCCCCCAGGTAGGTGAAGTACGCCGGATCGTATGGATCGAGCACCGGGTCGATCACCAGGCTCGCGCCAGGCTCCCGCGCCGGGACCCGGAACCCGAAAAGGTCGGGCGAGAGTACCTGGAAGAAGCACTCGACGGGCCTGCGGCTGCCGTCCGGGAGGATCTCGAAGGCGAGCGGCGGATGCTGGCACAGCACACCAAGGCCGGTCTGGATCTCCAGGCCGCCGCTCTCGTCGAGAGCCAGACTCTCAGCGCCGTGCACCCGCACGCGGACGAGCGCGGGATCCGCCTTGGGTGCGAGCACCAGGTCGTATTCGATGCGGGCGTCGGGTTTCCTCACGACCACGTCGATCCCTGAGTAGAGTCCAGTATACCGCACGCCGGCGTAGGTGGGCACGCGCGTGGCCCAGCGCGAGGGATCGCGGCCGATGAAGTAGTTGACGTAGGGATCGAGAAGCCCCTGGCCCTCGACGCGCACAGCCTCGGACGCGCCTTCGAACAGAAATTCGACCGGGGCGCGGTCCACGCGCAGGCCGGAACCGCCGCCCCCGAGTACCTGAGCGTCCTCGGGGCGACCGACCTGCGACCTGAGCATGTACAGAAGGAAGCCATCGGTCAGGAAGCCGGCCGACAGCCCGCTGGCCGTGGTCGTGAAGCGCACGCGCTCGTCGAACTGGCCGTCGTTTCGGATGAAACCGAGGGCGAGCGACGGGCTCGCCACGGCCTGGCTGGTGGCAAGCGCCTCGGCCTTCTCGTCCTGCGGCGACCCGCGGGTGTTCCCGGCAACGAGGGCCACGAAGCACAGAGTGCCGAGCAGCGTGGAAGCGATCTTGGAGGTATGCATCCCCTGGTCTCCCGTCACGAATCCTGCGACCTGCAGGGAGGGAGGCCATGTCTCGAAGGGAGGGGTCTCCTTCCCCGCATGGGTTTACTGAGAGCAGGCTAGCCCCGGAACAAGCACGTCCCCCCACCAGCTCTTTCTGAGAATGAGGGAGAAAAGCCCGTTCCCATTACGTCTAAGCGGTTGAACGACATCCGACCGAGACGTCGTGGGAGGGCTTTTCAGGTGAACAAGAGCATGCA
>JACQZJ010000134.1 GCA_016213895.1 Planctomycetota bacterium
AGCGTAGGACGCGTGAGCCGGCCGCGTCAAGCGGATTCTCGTGAACTCGTGGTGTTCCGTCGGAAAGACAAGCGGCCGTGGGCGGCGGCGCTCGGGAGCATGGGACAAGGGAAGGGCGATGGGCCTGGTCCAGGAAGTGGAACGGTCTTGGTCCGCTGTCAACGCTGGTTTCGTGGCCGAGCGACTGTGAGGAGCGCGGGCAACGTTCAGCCGTTTCCATTGGACGGCGTGCGGTTCCTCTGGTTCGTCCGAACCGGGAGAGAGGGCGCTTCGGCTGGTGTGTGGTGGGTAGCATTGACTGATTTCGGATCGGTGCGACCGTCCTGCGGCCGTGGAGATCGGGCCGCCGGACCGGGCGCCACGCGGGTCGGGGAGCAGGAGCAGAGCGATGGAAGACCGGGCCAGGACGCCGCAGACGCCGGCGGGCGCCGCGGCCGTGGTCGTGGAAGCCGCCGCCCGCCTGGGAGAGGAAGCGGCTCCCGGCGCCGGCGCGCTCTGGGAGCTGGCGGCCGCGCTCGAGGCCCTGCGCGACCTGTCCGGCGCGCGGCTCACCGAACCAATCACTCTGGAACGGCTCGCCCTGCTCGCGGACCGGCTCGTCGCGTTGGTCGCGGGCGGCGAGGGCCAGGTCAGGGAGCAGGCGCGCCTCGCTGCCTTTGCCCTCCTCGACCTGCTGCGCCTGCCGCCGGTGCTCCGCGCCATCAACGAGGCGCGGGCGGTCGCCCCCTGGATGGAGCGCATGGTCGCGCTCTGCGACGCCGCGGACTTCACCGTCGGCCGGCTGCTGCGCCAGCGCGTGGTGCAGTACGGGGCGCGCACCCTGTTCAAGATCCTGGGCCCGGGCCGCGGCCGGCGCTGGTCGTGGCTGGACGTCGCCGCCGAGGTCGATCGCGCGGCGCGCGGCCTGCTCGCGCTCCTTGGCGAGACCGCGGGCAAGCGCGTGGCGATCCTCGCGGAGAACCGACCGGAGATGGCCTTCCTCGACCTCGCCTGCCTGGCGACGGGCGTGGTGGACGTGATGGTGCCGGCTGGCTCCACCGATCGGGACGTGGGCTACATCCTGCGGCACGCGCGCGCCAGCGCGGTCGTGGTGTCGACCGAGGCGCAGCTGCAGAAGGTGCTGCAGCAGCGCGCGCAGCTCGAGGGACTCGATCACGTGATCGTCATGGACGAGCTCCTGCCCGCGCCGCGCGGCGTGCTCACTCTCTCGCAGTTGAAGGAGCGCGCCTCCCAGGTGGAGAAGAGCCGCGTGCGCCGCCTGGAGGAGGCGGTGCGCTCCACGGACCTGGCGAGCGTGATGTACACCTCGGGCACCACGGGCGTGCCCAAGGGGATCATGTTCACGCAGCGCAACATCGTCAGCAAGCGTTTCGCGCGCGCCCTCGCCCTGCCGGAGATCGGCGACCGCGACGTCTTCCTGTGCTACCTGCCGCTCTGCCACACCTTCGGCCGCTACCTGGAGATGCTGGGAACGATCTTCTGGGGCGCCGCCTACGTCTTCGCCTCGGGCGTGGCGCCGCGCGTGCTCGTCGAGGACATGCAGCGCGTGAAGCCGACCGTGTTCATCAGCATCCCGCAGAAATGGATGCAGTTCCACGAGCGCATCGCCGGCATGGTCGACGTCGAGGAAGGGAGCGACGCGGAGATCCTGGCGGCGACGCGCGCGGTGACGGGCGGGAAGCTGCGCTTCGGCCTTTCGGCCGCCGGCTACCTCGATCCCGACGTGTTCCGCTTCTTCCAGCGCCAGGGCGTCGAGCTGATGAGCGGCTTCGGCATGACCGAGGCCACGGGCGGCATCACCATGACGCCGCCCGGCCAGTACCGCGACAACTCCATCGGCAAGGCGCTGCCCGGCATCGAGCTGAGGCTGGAGGAGGACGGCGAGCTGAAGGTGCGCGGGCCGTACGTGACGATCGGCTACCTCGACCCGGAAGAGGGAGGCGGCGGGCTCGAGGACGGCTGGCTGAGGACCGGCGACATCATGGAGGCGGACGCGGACGGCTTCCTCAGCATCGTGGACCGCAAGAAGGAGATCTACAAGAACACGCGCGGCCAGACCATCGCGCCGCAGCGCGTCGAGAACCTCTTCCGTGACTTCGAGGAAGTGAAGCGCGTCTTCCTGGTGGGGGACCACCGCGACTTCAACACGGCGCTGATCTTCCCCAATCTCGCTTTCGCCGGGGCCGACCTCGCCGGCATGAGCGGCGCCGAGCGGCACGCCTACTTCCGCTCGCACGTGGCCTCGGTGAACCGCTTCCTGGCGCCTTTCGAGCGCATCACCGACTTCGCGCTCGTCGAGCGCGATTTCGAGGAGGCGCGCGGGGAGCTGACCAAGAAGGGCACGCCGCGCCGCCGTCAGATCGAGGAGAACTTCGCCGCGGTCATCGACGAGATGTACCAGCAGAGCGACGTGCGCCTCGATGTCCTCGGCCTCGAGGTGCGCGTGTCGCGGCGCCTGCTGCAGGCGCTTGGCCTGACGGCGCAGGACTTCTCCGTGGAGCAGGGCGATATCCAGCTGCGCGCCAGCGGGGCGCGCCTGCCGGTCGCGCTCCTGCGCGCGCGCGGCGCGGAGTGTGAGGTCGCGGCCGGCGCCTGCCGCTACTGGCTCGACCGCCCGGTCGTGGACCTGGAGCGGCTGCTCACCACGCCCACGTTCTGGCTAGGCAACGAGTCGCTGGTCGGGTTCGCCAGCCTGGATGTCTCGTGGCGCAGGCGCCGCCCGGGGCTCAGGCGCGACATCCGCTGGCTCGGGCGGGAGCGGCCCGTGCCGGATCTCGCGCGCCTGCGCCAGCAGGTGGACGAGCGCGCCGCCAGCCAGCAGCTCGACGTCATGGACGTGCACCTCGCGGCCATGGCGATCGAGGGCGGCAAGGAGAAGGACGCGCTCGCCGGCCTGCGCCTGCTGGCGCGCGCGCTTGGCGACTCGGGCGAGAACCTGGCCGAGCCGGCGCGCATCGTGCTGCGCCGCGCGGCCGCCGCCAAGTCGTCCGCGCTCCGACGGCGCGCCTTCCAGATCCTGGCGCCGTGCGAGCGTCCGGCCGTCTTCCCCGAGACGCTGCAAAGCTATCAGCCCGGCCTCGACCAGCTCCTCGACCGGGAGACCATCTCCCTGCTCTGCGAGCGCGGCCTGGAGGACGAGAAGCTCGCTCCCTTCCTCGAGATGGTGGAGCGCGTGGTGGCGCGAGGAGACGGCGCCAAGCCGGCGCTCGACGTGGCTGCGGCGGTGGCGCTCCTCAAGTTCCTGGCCGCCTACGGCGCGCGCCACCCCACGAGGTTCGAGGTCGCTCGCCTGCGCATCATCCAGTGCGAGGTGCTGGCGCGCTCGCCGCGCGTGCGCAAGGAGGCGGGCCGGCTGCTCTACCGGCTGATCGACGGCTTTCGCGCCTGGCTGGGCGAGGCGCAGCTCATCGCGGTCGATCCGGAGACGGGGCGGGAGTACCGCTGGGAGGACGTGGTCACCATCGAGGAGGAAGCCGATCCGGAGGAGGCGGAGCGCATCCTGAGCGCGATCAAGAGCACCACGCTCATCGGCGAGTCCGTCTTCCTCTTCTCGGGAGGCGACGTGCCGCGGCTCAAGGACATCCCGCCGGGCGGCATCTGGGTGAGCCACGTCGGCCGCGAGCACGGCAAGTCGGTCTACCGCGTGACGGTGCACACGCGGCACCGCGACTCGTGCGACTTCGCGGTCAACCTCAACCGCGACCTCGGTCCCAAGGCGGTCTCGGCCGAGCTGAACTGGCACGTCCTCACATCGGAGCCGCGCGGCCGGCACTCGCTGGTCGAGCGCCTCGGCGGCTTCTGGCCGGAGTACGGCCTGTGGAGCGAGGAGTACGCCTCGCTGCGCACCGTCGAGCGCATGGTGCGCCACCTCGCGCGCCAGAGGAGCGACGAAGGGCGGCGCCGCCTGCTGCAGACCTGGAAGCACTTCGTGTGGAACGGTCTCGCGGCCTACTTCGAGTTCTGGGAGCGGACCGGCCGCACGCTCGTGCTCGGCAATCCCACGCCAGACAACGTCATCGTGCCGGAGTACGACTACTACACCAACACGCGCATCGTCTCGATCTCCGACCGCCGCCCCTTCGCGGGCCTCATGCCGCTCATGGCGGCGCACTGGGCGGAGTTCATCGTGCCGATCGAGGAGAAGCACGAGCTGCTGCACGGCGTGGCCGGCCGCGAGCTGATCTTCTCGGCGCTGCTCGAGATCGCGGGCGAGGCCGAGGGAATCGGGCTGCTCGAGGGCGCGCTCGCCGAGCCGGCGTGCGCGGCGGAGCCGGAGGGCTTCCGCGGCGCGCTCGGCGCCTTCCTGGAGCAAGTCAGGCGCGAGGGCTTCTGCCCCGCGCGCCTGCAGTTCGCCATCGACCGCTACCACCGCTGGGCCGCGCTCAACCCCGAGGCCGAGGCCCAGGCCAAGGCCAGCACCCTGCAGACGCTGCACGAGTCGTACCGGCTCGATGAGGTGGCCGCGCGCTGTCCCGAGGCGCGGGCGCGCTTCTTCCGGAAGACCGTGTTCGCCGCGGCGCGCGAGCCGCTGGCGAGCGGCCTCGAGGGCCTCATCGCGCGCCTGCGCGAGCGCCGCGTGGAGAGCGACGAGCTGGTCGAGCTGGTCTCGGCGCTGCGCGCGCCCGACCTCCTGCCGGACGAGGACTATTTCCTCACGCGCCTCGGCTTCCCGCACCTGCGGCCCGAGGACGCCGCCGACTTCATCTCCTCGGGGGGCGCGGGCCGCGCGGAGACGGACATCGTCGTCACGCTCGAGGACGACTTCGGCGACGTCTTCCGCGTGCGCCGCCCCATGAACCCCAAGGAAGTGGCGCGCCTCTACCGCCTCTTCATCACGTACAACATGGACCCCGCCTTCGGCCCGCTCGACCAGTTCCTCATCGCCGTGGGCGAGCGCGGCAACCTGCTCGGCGGCCTGTACTACGAGATCGACGAGGGCGGCGAGACAGCGCAGCTCGAGAAGATCGTGGTGGCCGAGCGGCACCGCAAGGCCGGCGTCAGCACCGGCCTGATGAACGAGTTCTTCCACCGTATGCGCGGCGCCGGGGTGAAGACCATCACCACCGGCTTCTTCCGTCCCGAGTACTTCTATGGCTTCGGCTTCCGCATCGAGCGCAAGTACGCCGGGCTGGTGAAGGTGCTGTAGCGGCCCGTTGAGAAGGTCCGCCGTCGCCGCCGAGGGGTGTCACCTTCGGTGGACGAGAGCCCGGCGCGACGAGAGGCTGCGGCGATCAGCCGCGGACACCCGGACCCGCGGTGTCCCGCCGGCTGCATCGCCGGGGCAACGCAACTGACGTGTTCGTCATCCGGGCGCGGTCGGCCGCCGGATCGGAGCGCCACCCGAACAGCCACCAGCGCATGAGGTCCTTCAACGGGGCGGGCGACCTGCAGACGTTCGAGGCAGGGACGTGGCGACGGCATCCCCTGCGGAGCCGCCCCGGCGGGCCCATCCTGGGGAGCTGGGTCTCGGTGCCGCCGAACACCTGGCATCAGGCCGTGACGCCGGCAAAGGACTGGGCGGGCGTGTCCTTCCAGACCGCGGCCGCGGCGGACCTCATCGAGGAGCGGCCGGATGGCGGCGACTTCCTGGCCGTGCGCCGGCGCCGGTATCTGGACGAGAACGCTTGAGGGCGGGGGCGCGGCGGCGCGCCGCGCGGCCGCCGCCTACCTTGGCTCGAGCAGGAGATCGGGGAAGATCACCGGGCCGGCGCCGGCCACGACGATCTGCGGGCTGGTCGCGAAGCCCATGCCCGGCGCGCTGCAGCGCGCGCTGGCCGTGCCCTCCGGCAGGCGGTCGAAGCGGAAGCGGCCGTCCGCGTCCGTGGTGGTGCGCCAGACGATCTCGCCCTGCTCGGCCGCGGCGCTCGTCCTGGCGAAAACCTCGACGCTCACGCCAGGGAGCAAGGCGCCGGTCGCGGCGTGCCGCACCACGCCGGTCGCCAGCGCCGCGACGTGCACGTCCACCACGAGGTGCTCCCACGCGCCGCCGCTCAAGAGGATGGTCCGCGAATGCACGCGGCCCGCGCCGTGGCGCAGCACGAACAGCTCGTAGCGGCCCTCGGGCACGCAGGAGAACACGGCGCACCCCTCCTCGCTGAAGTCGCTCTGGCCGTGGAACGGGGCGAGGTCCGCGCTCTCCGCGCAATGCGGCTCGAGCAGCGCGGTGTAGTCCGCGGCGCAGGCGCCGTTTTCCCTGACCTCGATGCTCAAGACGGCGCGCGGCCGCTCCGAGCACAACAGGCGCACGTCCGCGGTCCGCCCGGCTTCGACCTCGACCTCGCGTCCCGGGCTGGTGCGCGCTCCTGCTGCGCCGGCCGGCGCGGTCTCCAGGGTCCCGGAGCAGGCGCCGACGACGTAGCGGCCGGGCCGCAGCCCCTCCAAGCGGAACGCGCCGCCCGCACCGGTCGTGGCCGCGGCGAACGACTCATCGTGCGCGTGGTGCGCGACCACGCGCACGCCGGCGACCCCTGCCCCGGCCTGCTGGTCGATGACGAGGCACTTGATCCCCCCCCCCTGCCCGCGCGCGACGCGGACCTCCGGCGCGCGGTACCCGGAGAGCGACACGATCTCCTGCGCGTAGCCCGCGGCCTCGACCGCAAGGCGGTCGGCCGGCCGCCGCTCCCACGGCTCGCCGCCGATCGCCAGGCCGCCCTCTGCGTCCGTCACTCCCAGGTAGAGGCGCGTGTAGCTCTCCACCCAGCGCGCGCTGCCCTGGGCCCGCGCGAGCGGCTTCTCGAGGGGCCGAGCGATGCTGGCGCGCGCGCCAGCGATGGGCCGGCCGCTCTCCGCGTCCACGACCGTCACGCGCGGCGCGATCACCGCGGCGACCGTCACGGCGATCTCGCCTCCGTCGCCGAGCTGCGCGGCCGTCATCTCTCCGGACACGCCTTCACCGGCGTCGCTCCAGACGCGCACGCGGAAGACCCCCTCGCGCGGCAGGACCGCCTGAGCCTCTTGCCGGCCGGCGCAGGGCACGACGGGAGCGGCCCGCGTGAAGTCCGCGGCGCCTTCCTTCCTGGTTTCGATCGCCAGGGCGCGCAGCGGCAGCCGCCTGCCGCTCGCGTCTCGGGCGGTGACCCGCGTCGTGAACTCGCGTTCCAGGACGACGCTCCGCGGGCTCGTGAAGCGCAGCGGCCGCGTCGTCGCGTGGCCGCGCGCGCCCACGACGCCGGTGAAGGAGCCCCTCTCGGCGACACGGCAGACGGCTCTGCCCGATGCGTCGCTGATCGCCTTCACCTCCGGAGCGGCGCCCTCCCAGTCGCCCTTGCCGATGACCCAGGCGCCCGCGACCGGCTCGCCGCGCTCGCCCGTGACGAGCACCTCGAGGGGCTGCCAGCGCTTCAGGACCACGTCCGGCACCGTGGACCCGTGGCCGGGCACCATGACGCCGATGACTCCTTGCGAGTCGAGAAAGCCCTCGGCCTTGACGGTCAGGCGGTGGCTGCCGGCCGGGAGCAGGGGCAGCGAGAACGCGCCGCGCTCGCTCGTGGCGACCGCACGCCTCTCGTCGATCACGACCTGGGCGCGTGGGACGGGCCGGCCCTCGGCGTCGAGCACGCGGCCTTCGCCCACGTCGCCCCGGGCCAGGAGCACTGCGCCCGCGTCGAGGGTCTGACCGGGCCAGAGCATGGGCACGTCCACGCTGCCCAGCCAGCCGTCCGCCGTCACGAGGGCGACGTGCGCCGCGAGCGCTTCCTCGGGGGCCGCGACGCTCCAGGCGCCGTCGGGCGCAAGGCTCGCGCGGCCGGCGATGCCCCAGCCGGCCGCGCCCGCATAGGAGCACCAGAGCGTCGCGCTGCCGCGCACGCGGCCCGCCGCGGCAGGGTGGCGCGCGCCGCCCCGCACGATCGTCGCCCGGGAGTCGGCGCCTTCCCTGACTGGCTCGGCGGCGGCTTCGGTTTCCGGGCGCGCCGCGCGCCCATCCAGGGCCTCCGCCATGCGAACTCCCTCCGCGGCCGCCGGCTGCGCCGGCCGGCCTTCCGAGGAAACGAGCGTCCAGGCGGCGGCGGAGCAGGCCCCAAGAGCCGCCAGCGCCGCGGCCGTTCCGAGGGCGCGTCTCACCGCCGCGTCACTCGCCGCCCCCCGTGATGGTGGTGGTGAAGGCGCTCGCTTCGCATCCGTCGCTGAAGCGCACCTGGATGTGCAGCGCGGTGTCCACCAGGGACGCGTCATCCGGGATGTCGAGCGTGAACACGTTCCTCTGGTTCGTCATGTAGGTGGCGCGCACCTCGCCCTCGCCGAGCACGGTCGTGCCCGCGATCGAGTTGGTCGAGCAGCCCAGGTTCCAGGACTGCTCGATGAAGGCGAGGTCGTTCACGCGGTTGCCGAGCGACGCGCCTCCGGTGAGCCGGGACTGCTTCACCAGCACGGTGTAGGTCAGTCCCTGGGGCGGCGCGCCGCCGTAGTTGACGGTGTAGCAGTGGACCGAATCGACCTCGGCCTCGACCGGGCCGGTGAACGCCCTGACCGCGGGCACGGGATTCGTGCTCGTGGCCGGATCGTCGCTGGCGCCGCCCGCGTGGACGTTGCCGCCGGCGCCGGTCACGACGCAGTCGCCGCCGTCGCTGGTGCAGCGCCATTCGAAGTGGACGAGGCTGTCCGCGAGGGACTGCGCCGTGCCGTCGCACGTGAGCGTGAACTGGACGGTCTCCTCGCCCTGGCTGCTGTCCACGCCCTTGGCGGCATCGCCGGGGAGCGAGCCGGTGGTGCAGAACTTGCTGTTCTGGGGGGAGCTGCCCGAGGTCCAGTCCTTGACCGGAGAGTCCTCGGGATCTCCGCCCGGGATCGCCACGAGAGGCACGGGCGCGAAAGTGCTGCCGGGCGGCCACATGGCGCCGTCCCCCGTGGGCATGATGTGGAAGTCGCGGAACAGCTCGTTCCACTCGTCTACCGTCACCGTGAAGGTGACGAACGAGGTGCCATCGGGATTGCCGGAGCCGTCGACGTTGTTGGTGACGGCGCTCGCCGTCACCGTGGTCGAGTCCGCGAGACAGGTTGCCGCCGGCACGAGGAGGAGGAGCAAAGCAGGGAGGGCGCTTCTGAACATCGTGGCCTCACACAGGTGCGGTCGAGAGACCTTGGGTTGGCGAAACCGAGCGGACGCAGGCGCCCGGCGACGCCGCCGGCCCTCCGTCCGCTCGCCCAGCACACCAGGCGCTCCCCAGCGGCTGTCCGG
>JACQZJ010000064.1 GCA_016213895.1 Planctomycetota bacterium
CTCGCGACGCATCCCCGGGCTCCCCAAGCTCAAGCAATCCGCCTGAGAATCGTGAATTCCAGATGAGCCTCTCCTGCGGAGAGGCTCAGTTCGAGAAGCGGGCGGCCGCGGCCTCCGGCAAGCAAGACCAGGAGAGGATCCCGCGGCGGCCACCGAGGTCAAGCGGCAGGCTGCCCCGGAGCGCGTCCAGGGGATCGCGCGAGCGCTCGCACAGCTCCTGGTAGAGGCGGGGATGCTGCTCGAAAAGGCGCGGCAGGAGGAACTCGGGAACGAACCTGCTGTCCGGCAGCAGGTCCGCGAGAAGGCGGCCCTCGAGCTCGATGAGCCGCATGTCGGAGGAATCCAGAGGATAGTCAGCGTACACGGCTCCTCCTTCGGCGCTGCTCGGGTTTTGCGCTGCGGAAACGGAGGCTGGGTGACACGGCTGCGGCAGCCGGTGTCGTGCGCGTGCGAGGAATACCTCGCTCGCCTGCGGGAGTAACTTCGCCGGATGCGTTGCTGTGGCGATGCAGCGCGAAACGCAACGTTCAGGCAGCGCCCATTGGACGCATGGCGCGCCTCCTCCTTCCCAGGCGCGGCGGATTCTCGCGCGGCGCAGGGTAATCTTCCCCGTCATGGCCTCGTTCCGCACGCGCCTGGCGCCGAGCCCGACGGGATCCATGCACCTCGGGAACGCGCGCACCTTCCTCGTGGCCTGGTGGATGGCCCGCCATGCGGGCGGCGAGGTCGTGCTCCGGCTCGAGGACCTGGATCGCGCGCGCGTGAAGCCGGGCCTCGTGGAGCGCGTGATCGAGGACTTGCGCTGGCTCGGTCTCGACTGGGACGAAGGGCCGATCCTGCAGTCGGAGCGCCTTGCGCTCTACGACGCGGCGCTCCGCCGCCTGATCGAGGCCGGACACTGCTACCCCTGCGTGTGCTCGAGGAAGGAGATCCGCGCCGCGGTCAACGCTCCGCACGCCGAGGACGAGGAGTCCGTTTATCCCGGCACCTGCCGCGGCCGCTTCGCGAGTTGGGAAGAGGCGCGGGCGTTCAAAGGGCGACCGCCGGCCTGCCGCTTCCGCGTGCCGCAAGGCGAGATCGCGTTCGACGACCGCTTCCTCGGCCGCGTCGCCCTCGATCCGGCGCGGGCAGGCGGCGACTTCGTGGTGCGCTCGGTGGACGGCGCCTTCGCCTACCAGCTCGCGGTGACCGTGGACGACGCGGCCATGGGCATCAGCGAGGTGGTGCGCGGCGACGACCTCGTGGCTTCCACGCCGCGCCAGATCCTCCTCTACCACGCGCTCGGACACAGAGCGCCGCGCTTCACCCACCTGCCCCTGGTCCTGGACGAGAGCGGCGCGCGCATGGCCAAGCGCAGGGGCGACACCGAGATCGCCTTCCTGCGCGCGCGCGGCATCGACCCGCGCGAGGTGATCGCGCTGCTCGCGCGCAGCTCCGGCTTCCCGGAGGCGGGAGCGGCGGTCTCGGCCGCCGACCTCATCGAACGCTTCGACCTCGCGCGCCTGCCGCGCGAGGCCGCGCGCCTTTCGCCCCTGCCCTGGGCCGCGGCGCGCTGAACCGCGGGCTCAGCGCAGCCGCGCCATCCTCTGCTCGTGCTCGGCGGCAAAGCGGCGGATGCCTTCGAGCACCCACTGCCACGTCAGATGCGCCTCGTCCAGCACCTCCTCTAGGGTGCCGCCAGTGCGCCAGCGGTCGTCGAAGTCCGGGGAAAGCGTGTACTCCTCTGCGACCTTGTTGGCGAGCCAGTCATGCAGGGTGCGGCGCGCCATGTTGGTCACGACCATCGAGTCCTGCCAGTCGCGCCAGGGCAAGACACGCTCCTGGTATTCGCGCGGCTGGCGCTCGAACAGGTAGCGGCTCGGCGCGGCGAGGAAGCGCACGTTCGGCAGCTCGTCGCGGTGCTCCTTCAGGAGCTGGAAGGCGGCCGCCACCGGGCTCGTGCCGCGGAAGATGACCGTGCCGGCGCGCTGGCCGCGCGCGTCGTCCCACTCCTTCAGCACGTAGGCCCCGCGCGCGGCCGCGAGGAAGGAGTCGGCGCCGAGCGCGGCGCGGTCTGGAACCTCCACGGCCGGGCGCGTGAGGTGCAGGGCGATGATGTGCGCGTCTTCCTTCAGCGCGGCGGCCAAGAGAGCCAGCACCTCGTTCTGATCGAAGGGATGCAGGTCGATCACCTGGCCGCGCGGGAACAGGTCGAGAACGCCGGGCGAGAACACGCCGAAGTGCGTGCGCGAGTCCTCGGCCGTCTCCGGCCCGGAGTGGCCCGCGACCCAGAGCACCTTGCCCGTCTTCTGCTGCGTGTCCTGGGTGAGCTGCGCGAAGAGCCGCATGGGCCCGTACTTCAAGTACGAGAACGAGCCGTAGGTCGAGCAGGCGCCGAAGTAGCCGGCGAATCTCACCTCCGGGTCGGCGGCGAAGTTGACCGTGGCGAGGTGCGCGGCGATGGCCGCGTTGGCGAACTCGGTGATCTGCTGCGGCAGGAGCGCGCCGCGCGGGTTCTCGCGGCGCTCATACCAACCGAAGCCGGCGAAGCCGCCCGTGCCCTTGGCGAAGCCGGCGATGTTCGTGGACTCGGCGAGGTCGGCGGAGCAGGCCAGGAAGAGGGGCCGGCCGGCGACCTCGCGCGCCACGCTGTTCACGTGGGCGCCCCACGCGGCCAAGCCGGCGCGGTTCGGCGTCTTGTCGCCCGGCTTGGCGAAGAGTTCGGCCGGGTAGCGCGCGACGTCCAGGATGCGCTCGTCGCGGGACGGGTCCTGCTGCGTGTCGAACCACGCCGCGGCCGGCCGCTCCGGCACGCTCTCCGCGGCGGCGAGGAGCCTCTCGGCGAGGAAGCGCACCAGCGTTTCGTCACGGCGCAGCACGTCGACCACGAGGTCGATGTTCGCGCGCGTCTGCTCGCGGAATGCCTCGCCCGCGGGCGCGGGACGGCCGAAGCCATCGAACGCGACGCCGTACTTCTCCTGGAAGGGGCGCTTCGTGGCCCAGAAGCCCTCGGAGTTGGCCTTGTGCATGGCGCCGTGGCTCTTGTAGCCCTCCATGTCGCCCAGCCCGCGGCCCTTGATGTTCTTGGACCAGACCAGGGCCGGCCGGCCGTGTTTGTCCGGGTCGTCGAGGATCGCGCGCAGCGCACCGATCAGCGCCGCGAAGTCGGTGCCGCGCTCGGCGCCCGCCACGCGCCAGCCGTGGGCCATGAACCACTCCTGCGGCGCACCATGCACCAGCGACGACGCGCGGTGCGGATCGATGCCGTAGTCGTTCCAGTCGAGCAGCACGATGAAGTTCTCGAGGCCGAGGCCGTGCGCCGAGTTCTGCGTCTCGTGCGCCGCGCCCGTGGAGAGGCCGCCCTCTCCCTCCAGGGCGAAGACGCAGGAATCGCGCGCGCCCGCGTGCAGGAGCGCCAGCGCCTGCCCCGCGGCCGCAGGCAGGCCGTGGCCCGACGGCCCGGTGTTCGCCTTCACGAAGAGCGTCTTGCCCTCCATCTCGGCGTGGCCGGGCAAGCCGCCGCGGCGGCGGAAGGTCAAGAGGTCCTCGGCGAGCAGCACGCGCTCGCGGCGCGAGTCGAGCGCGCAGCGCTCGTCGCCGGTCAGGTCGTGGGCGGCGCGCAGGGCCTCGTTCAGCAAGGCGAGCACGGAGTAAAGAAGCGGCGTGCAGTGGCCGGCCGCGAGCACGAAGCGGTCGGCGAACGGCAGGACCGGCCGCCTCAAGTCGAAGCGCATGGCGCCCGAGAGCAGTGTGGCCAGGAACAGGTGGACCTTGGAGCGCGAGCCGCCCGGATGCCCGCTCTGGCGGTAGTTGAGCATCAGGTCGATCAGTTGATCGACCAGGTCGGCGGTCTTCTCGAAGAGCGGCAGGCGTTCACGAACTTCGGATTCGCTCAGAATGGTGCGCATCGCCACAATCTACCGCACGGGCGCGCTGCCGCGCGCCCCCACCGCCATCCGGGAGGCCCCTCGATGAACCGCGCTGTTGCTCTCGTGCTCGGCCTCGCCCTGGCGGGCTGCGCCGCCCTGGACGGCCTGTTCGTCGACGAGTTGGCCGCTCCCGCCGATCCCTTCGCCCGCGATCCGTTCTTCCTCGACGACGTGCTCGCCTGGCCCGGATCGCGGCACGGCACGCTCGGGCCCGCGGGCCAGCGCCTCTTCGCGGACGACCTCGAATCCGCTCCCGGGCTTCGCGGCCGCTTCGGCTACGTCCAGGACTGCGCGGGCCTCCGCGACCTCGTGCGCTTCTCCTTCGCCATGCCCGGCGGGGAGGTCTCGCCCAGCGGCTTCACCGAGACCTGGCATCCGTCCTTCCACGAGACATCCTTTCGCCTCGGCGAAGTGCTCGTGCGCGAGCGGAAGTTCATCACCGAGGACGACGTGGCGGTCGTCATCCTGAGCTTCGCGAACCCGGGCACGGCGGAGCGGCGCCTCGGCGTGAGCGTGGCGAGCGACAACGCGACCGGGGCGGCCTTCCGCCGCGCCGACATGGTCCCGCTCGACCTGTCGGTTCTCGCGAACCGCGCGCCGCTTCATGGGCAGGATGCTCCGCTCGCGCCCGCGCTCGAGGTGGAGGGAATCCCCTTCCTCCTGCCTGACGCACGCGCAAACGGCGGCCGCTCCGTCCTCGGCCTGCGCGGCGGCAGCCAGGGCGACCCGCGCTTCGAGCTGCCGCGAGCGCTCGAGATCCCGGTCAACAGGAAGGCCGCGCGCCTGCACTTTCTCGGCCAGGTGGGCGAGGCGCTCGGTCCGCTCGAGGAGGACGCGATCGTCGCGCTCTACCAGGTCTTCTACGAGGACGGAGCGCCGTTCACGCACGCGCTCCGCTTCGGCCGGAACGTGGCGCCCCTCGGCCAGGCCGGCGGCCTGCCGCAGGCGCGCGGCCGCGACGGGCGCTTGGTCCTGACCATCCCGGTGAACCCGGCGCGAGCGGTGCGCTTCGTGCGCTTCGAGACGGTGAACGCCGCGTTCGCTCCGCTGCTCCACGCGCTCACGGCCGAGCTGCCGCACCCCGCGGGCGCGGCCTCTGCCCTCGCGGCCCGGGCGGCCTGGGGCGGCGTGGTGGCGGAGCACGCCCTCCTCGGCGAGATCCGCGGAGCGGACGGCATCGCGCGCCTCCGCATCAGGGAATGGAACCGGCCCGCGCTCTGCCTCGAGGGCATCATCGACGTCGCCGCGGGAGGCACTGCGGAGCTGCGCGTCGCCCACGCCCTGGCCGAGCGGCCGGGCGAGGCCGCCGCGCGCGCGGACAGGGCGCTCGCCGCGCAGGACCCGCTTCAGAAGCAGCGCGTCGCCTTTCATTCGTGGTTCGACGCGAACTGCCCGCGCTGGACGTGCGGGGACGAGCGCCTCGACCGGCTCTGGCGGTACCGCTGCTTCCTGCTGCGAAGGAGCCTCGCTCTGCCGGCGCGGCTCGGCTCCGTCGCCACGCCCTTCGTCGTCGCCGAGGCGCGCTGGCTCGCCGATCCGCGCTACGCGCAGAACCTGATCCGCGCGCACCTCGACGCCGCGGACGCGAGCGGCGGCCCAGCCCAGCCCCGCGGGATTGCCCTCGCCGCGTGGGAGCTGCACCTGGTGCATCCCGATCGCGCCTTCCTCAGGGAGGTCGCCCCGGCCCTGGAGCGCGAGGTGCGCGCCGTGCTCGATCGCTGCGACGCGGACGGCGATTCCCTGCCCGAGACCGCGGCGGCCGCAACGGGCGCGCTCGAGCGGCCCGGGGACGCTGCCTTCCTCTACGGCGACGCGCGCGCCGTCCAGGCCATGTTCGAGGAGCTTCAGGACGATGCTGAAGCTCGGGCCATGTCCGTGATCGCCGAGGAAGTGCGCGCCGCGGCCCTCGACACGCTCTGGGACGACGCGGACGCCTGCTTCTACGCCGTGCGCGCAGAGGACGGGGCCATGGTGCGCTGCGCGGAGCTCGACGCCTTCTACCCGTTCCTCACCGGGCTCGCTCCGGACGACTTCCGCTACGCGCGGTCGCTGAACCGCTTGCTGGCGCAAGACCGCGCGTGGAACGGACCGATCCGCCCCGAGGCCGACAGCGTGATCGCCTGCGCGTTCGCGGCGACGCTCCAGCGCCGCGCGAACCACGACCTGTGCGCGGAAGACCTGCGCGACCTGCTCCTCGCCAACGCCGCGCGCCAGTTCGAGAACGGCGCGCAGGAGGGCTGCGCCGACTGCCTGACCTCGACCTGGATCGACCTGGTGTTCCGCTGCCACGAGCTGGTGGACTGGCCGGCGCCGGAAACGCCGCCCGCGACGGCGCCGCCGGGCGAGGCCGCGCCTCGTCCCTGAACCGGAGGCGCGGGGCGCTCCTTGCGGCCGCCTGGCCCGGTATCTCCAATAGGCCCCATGAGCGCCGACCCACAGAACAGCGACACGCCCGAGCCGAGCATCGTCCAGGACCTCGTCATCGAGTGCCTCGACCGCCTGGAGGCGCAGGGCCTCAAGGCGATCGACGACGTCTGCCGCGAACACCCCGAGCACGCCGGGGCGATCCGCAGGAAGCTCGCCAAGCTGCAGGAGGTCGGGCTCTTGGACGACGCGGCCGCGGCGCCGGCCGCGCAGGGCGAGGTCCGCATCCCGGAGAAGCTCGGCGAGTTCCGCCTGCTCGCCAAGCTCGGCGGGGGCGGCATGGGCGTGGTCTACCTGGCCGAGCAGGAGGGCCTCGGCCGCCAGGTGGCGCTCAAGCTCATCAAGCCGGAGCAGCTCCGCTTCCCCGGCGTGCGCGAGCGCTTCCGCCGCGAGGTGAAGACGATCGCGAAGCTCAAGCACCCGGGCATCGTGCCGATCTACACCGTGGGCGAGGACGCGGGCATCCCCTACTTCGTCATGGAGCACGTGCGCGGCGCCACGCTCGACGAGGTGCTCGCCGCCCTGCGCGGCAGGAAGCCCGAGACCCTGAGCGGCGCGGACATGGCCGCGGCCGTGGCCGAGCGCGCCGGCGGTGCGGAGGGCACTGGCCCCGAGCTGGCGGTCGCCTACCTGTTCAGCGGAAGCTGGGAGCAGTGCTGCCTGCGCGCCGTCCAGCAGGTGGCGGAGGCGCTCGAGCACGCCCATCGCCGCGGCATCCTGCACCGCGACATCAAGCCTTCGAACGTCATGATCACGCCGGCTGGGCGGGCGCTGCTCTTCGACTTCGGCCTGGCCACGGGCGAGGACGTGACGCGGCTGACGCGCACCGGCGTGCGCCTCGGCTCGCTCTACTACATGTCGCCCGAGCAGGCGCGCGGCGAGTTCGATCGGCTGGACGTGCGCACCGATGTCTACTCGCTCGGCGTCACCCTGTACGAGCTGCTGGCGCTGCGGCCGGCCTTCGCGGGCGACTCTGCCCACGAGGTGTTCCAGGCCATCCAGGAGGGAAAGCCGCAGCCGCTGCGCCGCCGGAACCCCGCGGTCTCTTGGGAGGCGGAGGCGGTCTGTGCCAAGGCCATAGACGCCGCGGCGGCGCGGCGCTACGGCCGCGCCGCGGACCTCGCGCGCGACCTCGGCAACGCTCTCGATCACCGCCCGCTCGAGGCGCGGCGCGGGGGCGCGCTCAGCCGCGCGCGGCGCCTGGCGCTGCGCGGTCCGGCGCGCTGGGTGCTGAGCCTGCTGTTCCTGCTGCTCGCTGCCGGCGGGTCGATCGGCTTCGGCTTGATGGAGCGCGCCGCTCGCCTGCGCGCCGAAGCGCAGAGCGAGCGAGCGCTCGAGAGCCTCGAGTGGGCGGCAGGCGTTCTCCTCGACCTCGGCCGGCACGAGGAGGCGGCGCGGGCCGCCGAGGGCCTCCTGGCCGCTTCCCCCGAGTCCTTCGAGGAACACGTCAACGCCGCGCGCTTGCTGCTCCGCTGCGCGGACGAGGCCGAGCGCCAGGCGACGGCCGCACCTGGCGCGCTCGCGGAGCAGCACGCGCAGCGCGCGCTCGAGCTGCTCGGCCGCGCCGCGGAGCTGGGCTTCGCGGACGCCGCGGTCTTGCGCGCCGATCCCAGCTTCGAGCGGCTGCGCGAGCTGCCGGACTTCCAGGAGCTGATCGAACGCATCGAGAAGCGCGGCCGCGGCTGACCGCGCTTGCGCCGGCGCTCCGCGTCACTTCGAGCCGTTGGGCATGCCCCCCCTCCCCGCGCAGGCCAAGGCACTCCCTGCCAGAACGCCCGGCGCCTGGCCGGGCGTCCGGCTCGTACGGATTGGCGCAGGATCAGAGCATTCCGCACGAGGACGAGATCTTCAATGCCCGGTCGTCGTCCCCGACCAGCAGGCCGCGGTCCACATCCTCGTCGATGAGAATCAGGAACTGCGTGCGGCTGAGCAGCAAGACGCGGACACCGTGCGCCTCGAGTTCATGGACGATGTCCATCGTGAGATCAGAGAGGCGGGTATACGATCCCGTGGAGAACGTCGCCGTGTGACGGTCCGTGCCGACCTCGACCGTTGCCGGATCGCCATCCATCGTCACCCCCGCGATGGCGCCTTCGAGGCTCACGGTGGCGACGAGGACCGGGTCCTGCGGCAGAGCCGCCGCAAGAAGGTCGGTGTAGGTCGTCTTGTGCTTTTCGTCCGTGTTGCTTCCGCTGAAGTTGACGTCCGTGATCGTCCCGCCCGGCACGCTGATGACCACCGCGCCCTCCACGGCGACCGCACTGACCGGCTTGCCCGCTGCCGCCGCCGCATCGTTGATGTCCTTCGCGATCGCCTGGGCCTTCTGGTCGTCGGTCTGTCCCTTCATGATGGCGCCTCGTGCCGCGGCCTGTGCCGGCGTGTCGTTCTCGCCCTTCTCGGGCGTCGTGACGGGCAGTGTCTCCCTCACGTTGCTCCCGGAGACCTTGTACTTGATGTCGAAGCTCTCCTGGCCCGTTGACTTCGGCGTCCCGACGTCGAGCGTGGCAATGGCGCCCCACGATGCCGACGTGCAGGCCAAGATCCAGGCCCCTGCAAAAGCGGTCCCCACGATTCTCCGGCTCGGTGCGTTCATGACTTCCTTACTCCCTTGCAGAAACGGGTGTCTTCGCGTGCGGATTGGACTGGCAGCACGGGGATTGCTCCGTCTGCCGGCGTTCGACGCGCTGGAAGGAACTGGTGCCAAGCCGCGGACTGCGGTCCTGGGCTCCCTGGTTCCTCAACGCGCTCCCCGGAGTCCTCGCGATCCATGACCGAGGCCGTCCGGGGGCTCCGCTCGAAGCGCCGGCCAGAGCCAGACCCGCGTGAGGGGATCGCCTGCTTCCCAGGACGGAGGATTGGTCGGGCTTCTACCCGCGCGTGCGGCATGCCTTGCCGCCGCCGGGCCGACGATGCCGAAACCTGCGACAGCAAGATCCCCGGGCCCCGCACAACAAGCCGCCTGGCGTCTCCAGCCCTTCCTGCCATGTCAGGCACTCCCGTCCACCTTCTTCCTTCGGAGCCAGAGACCCACGCCGCGTCCTGCTGTGCATCTTGCGAAAAGGGAGGGGGAGGGGTAGCGATCCACGGGTTTTTCTTGGTGAATCTGCCCGGCCACCTCTCCCGGCAGGAGGCTCCGGTGAGGACGGCGCGATGCATGTCGTGCGCCACGCGGATGAGCCGCCGTGCCTCCTCCGCGCCGATCGGCGCCCCTCGTCGGGCCGTGGCCCAGGTGAAGAGGTAGCGGGCGACCTCCCGGCGCGGACGGCCCAGCAAGTACTGCATCTCGACGATCTGAGCGTAGGGCTGCGGCAGGGCGCGCGCCGCCTGCGCGATGCTCCGCCGCAGGGCCGTGGCCGCGTCTCGCTCCGCGGTCTCGTCGGCTTGCGGCTCGGCGGCAAGCTCCTCTCCGCCGAGAGCCTGGGACGGCCCGAGCGCGGCCGAGGCAGCGCGACGGACGCCGGCGCTGGCGCTGCGCACGAGCCGCGCGAGCCAGGGCAGCTCCGACTCGACCGCTGCACCGGAGAGCACCCTCTGCCAGGCGCCGAGAAGCACCGCTTGAAACGCATCCTCGACTCCCGGCTCATCCAGCCCGCTGGCGCGGAGCGCCTGCCGCACCTCGGGACCGGCCGCTTCATGCCAGCGGGCAAGAGGCGCGGGGTCTCCGGCAGCCGCCCGGTTGAGAGCATCTAGAAGCCCCTCCGCCCGCCCGGTCAGCCTCGGCGTACGCATGGCCTTCCCACGCCGCCTCCGCAACCCCCACCCGCCGCCGGGCGGAGGCTCCCGGCCGCGGCCAGAATCTGGACGCCGCAGGAAGGCGCCCGTCGCCTTCCAGCGCGCGTCCTCCCTACTTGCCGGAAGGGCGGGCGACCATTTCACAAGAAACGAGAATACTCGCCCGCCGGCCGCCGGGAGGCCGTGGGCGCGCCTACGCCTTCTGCTTCCTCCGCGCCACGTACTCCAGGACCGCCCGGCACTGCTGCTCGCCGTCCATGCCCGCCTCCTTCAAGACCATCTGCGCCTGGCCGCTGCCCAGGAAGTGCCCCTTCTGGAAGGGGTACAGGGTCAGCGAGCGGCCGAGGTCGGAGCGGATCCAGCGATACATGGTCGGGAGCGTGAAGCCGGTGATGCCCATCGCGCTCTGAGCCACGTCCTCCGGGAAGATCCTCTGCTGCTCCGCAGGCGGCAGCGCGTCGAACAGCTCCGCGCTCGCCACGTAGTAGAGGTCGAGGTCCACGCCCTTCTTGTCGAGCAAGGGCAGCGCCTGCTCGACGAAGGCCATGGTGACGCCGCTCCCCTGCAGCACGATCGAGCCCTCCGCCTTGCCCTTGGCCTTGCGCAACCGGTACACGCCCTGCGCGGCGTCCGTGGCCGGCGCCATCCTCAGGGCGCGGCGGTCCGGCACGGTCTCGTTCGGCCGCGTGACGAAAGGCGCGATCACGGCGAAGCGCCTGGCGAGAGCGGCGGTGAACAGGGGCCAGAGCTCCTGCGGATCCCAGGGCGTGAGCGTGGCCGCCGTTCCGGCCGGGAAGTTCTCCTGCAGGAGCTGCAGCGGCTGCGGGTCGGCGTGGGTCGGGCCGTCCTCGCCTGTCTTGATGCCCGCGTGCGCGCACACCAGGATCATCGGCCGGTAGGCTTCCTTCTTGATGGCCTGGCGCGCCTGGCTGCCGATGCAGTGGAGGCGCGCCGCGATGTGGCCGAGCGGCGCGATGAACGCGGCGTAGGACGAGGCAGCTCCGATGTGCCGGCCGAACGCGGCCAGGCCCGACGCGATCCCGGCCATGGCGTCCTCGCAGATGCCGCCGGCAGCCAGGCGGCGCGCGTTCGGGTTGTCCTGCGCGTTGTAGTAGCCGTCCGGGAACCCGTGCGCCGCGACCGAGACGCTCGTGGAATCGAGCAGGTCGGCGGCGGAGGCGAAGATCGCGCCCTTGCTCACCTTGTTGTAGTAGTTCAGGACCTTGCCCAGCTCGCCGCGCAGGGTCGTGGAGGTCCCGGGCCGCAGCTCGAACTCGGCGGGCACGGTGTCGCCGTTCTTCCGCGCCAGCTCGAAGGCCGCGGAGAGGTCGGGCGCGCCCTCGCGCGGCTTGCGCTTCTTGCCCTCGAGGCGCTGCCGCGCCTTCTCCAGCCGGGTGGTGAAGAACTTGTTCAGGCCGCTGTTCCCCTCGATCTCCTTCCTGACCAGCGACAGTGCGTCGAAAAAGCACTGCTCCATCACGGCGGCGCCGTCCTCGCCGGAGCAGCGCTGCTTGCCGTCGCAGCAGGCCGGGAGCTCGGCGCCCTTGCCTTCGAGCAGCGGCTTCATGGCGGCGTAGAAGCCCTCGGAGCAGAGCTTGTGGCCGCCGCCGTGCGAGGCGCGCCCCTCGATGCCGTAGCGCCAGCCCTTGACCGTGCGATAGACGATGGCGGTCGGCTGCCCGTTGTCGATGGCCGCCGCCTTGCGCTGCGCGGCGACGACCTGCTGGAAGTCCTTGCCGTCCGCCACGAACACGACGTTCCAGTCGTGCAGGTAGAACAGCTCCGCGGGATCCCACTGCACGTAGTCGCCCGGCTCGCGGCCGTCGCGGCACACGCGGTTCGAGTCGATCGACGCCTGGTTCCAGTCGAGGTGCACCACGGCGTTGTCCAGGCGCGCCGTGCCGGCCGCCGCCAGGGCCTCGGCCACGCGGCCGGGCGTCAGGCCGCCCTCGCCCTCGATGATGTGCACGCGCGGAGCGTTCTTGCCGTAGTAGTCGCGCGCGCCGAGCGCGAGCCCGAGGGAGGCCGTGACCCCCACCCCGGACGCGCCGGTGGAGAGGCGCAGGAACGGCGTGGCAGGAGTCGGGTGCCCGTCCAGCGCCTTGGCCTTGAACTTGATGTAGAGCGGCGTGCGCGTCGCGGGGTTGCGCCGGAAGCCGAGCAGGTCCTCGAGGCGCAGGCGAAGCTCCTCGTCCGCGGGCAGGAGCGCCGGGGAGGCGGCGCGCGCCAGCTCGTCGCGCAGCGCCCACATCACGTACAGGCCGAGCGCCTTGTGCCCGGCCGCGTAGGAGATCAGGTCGGCGTCCTCGCGGTCCGGATTGGCGAGGTCGTAATCCATGCCGTCGAAAAGCAGCGCGGTCACGATCCGGCCCGAGGAGATCGACCCGCCCGGGTGGCCGGACATCGGCACGTAGTTGTAGAGCAGGCTGCAGGTGCTGCGGTAGATCAGGTCGTAGGCCTCGAACTGCGCCAGCTCGCTCGCGGAGAGCGGGGCCTTTCCCATCTCGGACTGGATGTCGATGTAGATCCCGCGCCGGGGCCCGAGCGTGAAGGTCATCCTGGTTCTCCTTTGGACAGTGATCGCGGCCGCCGCGCGCCGGAGAGGTCTCGCCCCGGCCGCCTGGCGATGCAGCATGCGGAAGAGAGCCTGGGCATTCTACCCTGGCCCGCAGGTGTGCTCATGATTCCGCAGCGTGATGACGTGAAGACGCGCCTGGCGCCGCTCTCAGCGCGGCCAGAGGTGCGCTTGATCGTTCTCTTCGGATCCGTGGCTCGGGGCCAGTCCACGGCCGGGAGCGACGTGGACCTCGGCGTCATCGCGGAGGGCGGGGCCCAGGCGCTCCTGCCCGAGGTGATGCGCCTCCTCGGCACGGACCGCGTGGATGTCGTCGACCTGAGGCGCGCCACCCCGCTGCTGGCCATGTCCGTGGCGCGACACGGCATGGCGCTGCACGAGGATCGCAGGGGGGCCTTCGCGTCGTTCGTCTCGCTGGCGCTGCGCCGTTTCGAGGACACGAGGAAGCTGCGCCGCCTGCGCGAGCAGGCGCTCTGGCGCTACGCGCGCCGCGTGCGGGGCGAGGCGGCCGGGGACGTCGTGGACCGCGAGCTGGCACGGCTGAGGCTCGACCGCATCCGGGAGAACCTGCGGCTGCTCGAACCGATCGCGCAACTTCCGCCCGCGCAATACGCCGAGGACGTCTACCGCAAGAAGGCGGCCGAGAAGCTGCTCCAGGAAGTGGTCGAGGCCGCGGCCGACGTGAACGCCCACGTCCTGGTCGAGAGCGGCCGCCCGGCTCCGGACGATCTCTACTCGAGCTTCCTCGGGCTCGCCGAGCTCGGCGTCCTCGACCAGGACCTGGCCCGGCTGCTCGCGCCGTCCGCGGGGCTCAGGAACCGGTTGGTTCACGAGTACGAGCAGATCGACGACGCCCTGGTTCTCGCGTCTCTGCGCGAGGCGCTCGACCTCTACCCGCGCTTCATCGCCGCGGTCCAGCAGCGCGCCGAGCACGAGAATGCAGCCCACGCTCAGCAAGTAGGACGGAGCGGCGAAGAGCTGCGGAGTGCGCAAATCGCCGAAGGCCATGCCCGCGAACAAGAGGCCGAGCAGCGCCTCGCCGGCGATCATCCCGGACGCCACCAGCACCCCCACGTTCGAGACCCTCTCCTTGGTCGCTGCCGTCGCCTGGCGCTTGTCCAGCGCGCGCTCGAGCAGCCCCTTCATCAAGCCGCCCACGAAGATGGCGAACGAGGTCTCGATCGGCAGGTACATGCCCACGCTGATCAGCATCGGGCTCTTCACCTGCATGAGGATGAGCGCCAGCCCCATGAAGACCCCGGCCACGATCAGGATCAGCTCGGTCTTCGCCTCGACGATCCCGCGGCCCACGACCGCCATCAGGCTGGCCTGCGGCGCGGCGAGCCTGTCGCCGCCGAAGCCCGCCTGCGTGCCGAGCACGTCGTTCTGCTGCTCGGGCTCGAGCGCCCGGATCTCGGCCAACGTGTACTGCGTGCCGGCGAGCTCCAGGTGCTTGCCCTGGTAGGTCACGCTCGCGACCTGCTGCTCCTCGAGGCGCTCCAGCTCATCCGCGACCGCGCCCTTCACGTCGCCGAGGTGCAGCAGCGCGAGCACGAAGAACATGACCACGGCGCTGGAGATGATGCCGAAGATGTCGCCGACCTGCATCCTCCAGGGCGTGCAGCCCAGGATGTGCCCGGCCTTCAGGTCCTGCATCATCTCCCCGGCCACGGACACGCTGGTGCAGGCGAACGCGGCCACCCCCAGGACGGCCGCGAGGCCGGCCTCGCCGTGCATGCCGAGCGCCACCATGAGGAACGCCACCACGATCAGCACCGAGACCGTCAGCCCGCTGGTCGGGTTGTTGCTCACGCCGATCATGCCCACGAGGTGCCCCGACACCGCGGCGAACACGAAGCCGAGGAAGAGCATCACGATGGCCGCGACGCCGGCGGGCATGAGCCGGCTGGTGAAGTAGTTGAAGACGAAGAGCATGACGCCGGTGATGACGCCGATCGCGAGCAGCGACCAGCGGATGTTGATGTCCCTCTCCGTGCGCGGCAGCTCCCCTTCGCCCTGCGCCGACTTGCGCACGTAAGAAAAGGAGCGCCGCAGGCCGGTGAAGAGGCTGCCACGCATGCGGTAGAGCGTGTAGAAGGCGCCGACCAGCATGCCGCCGATGGCGACGTAGCGCACCGAGCCCTTCCACACCGCGGTCAGCTCCGCCTGCCAGTCGGTCACCGCGCTCAGGTCGTCGCGATGGATGAAGTAGGCGATCAAGGGCGCGAGCAGGCCCCAGGCCAGCACGCCGCCGCTGAAGTTGATCGCCCCGAGCTTGGGCCCGATGATGTAGCCCACGCCGAAGTAGGCCGGGTTCATGCCGGGCGCGCGCAGGAGCAGGCTGCCCTTCGTGAGGCTGACGAGCTTCTGCCAGCCGCCGGCCACCACCTGGAACTCCACCAGGGCCTTGAAGAAGGCGCCCGCGCCCATGCCCAGGAACAGGAAGCGCGAGCCGCTGGCGCCGGCCTGGCCCGACTTGTGGATCTCCGCCGCGGCGATCGATTCCGGGAAGGGCAGATCCTTGTCCTCGACCAGCACGCGCCTGAGGATGGTGACGAACATGATCCCGAGCACGCCCGCGACGATGAGGATGATGGTCGAGATGATGGCGTGCTCGAACGAGAAGAAGGGATCCCACACGGAAGCGATGTAGAAGGCGGGCAGGGTGAAGGTCGCGCCGGTGGCGATGTTGCCGCCGATCGAGCCCACGGTGCGCGCCGCGTTCTCCTCGAGGAGCGTGCCCTTCATGGCCTTGATCACGGCCATGCCCACCACGGCGGTGGTGTAGGTCGCGGCGATCGTCATGCCGGCGGTCAACCCGAGGTAGGCGTTGGCCGCGCCCATGATCGCCGCCATGACCACGCCCAGGAGCACGGCCTTGAGCGTGAACTCGGGCATCCGGGATTCGGCGGGAACCAGCGGGGTGGTGTGCTTCTCGTCTGCCATGCTCGCGCTCGCGACAGGGGGGGTTTCGGTGCGTCCGGTGAATCCGGACACGTGCGAAGTCTACTGGTGGCGAAAGCGAGGGGACAAGCAAATCGAGCCCCGCGCGCGCCGGGCTACGGCGCGATCCAGATGCCGCTCGCCAGCACCGTGAGGTTGCCGGCCGCGTCCCGGCGCGCAATGCCGGCCACCACGACCGCCCGCAGGTGGTCGAGGCCGTGGAAACCCTGGAGGCCCGCCTCGATCAGCTCGCCGTCCTTCCGAAACTCGACCGTGGCGCTGGCGCGGGCCACCTCGGCCTGGTCCTCGCAGCAGAAGTCCCAGGGCGTGGCGCAGGAGTCCGCCCCCTTCTCGCCGCAGGCCGGAATGGAGCGATCGACGAGCGTGAGCACGGCGGCGCTGGCGACGAAGTCCCGTGCGCGCGCGCGCACGGCCACGACCTCGCCGTCTCTTGCCTCGGCGCGCACCGCGAGCAAGTCCTTTGCGCCCGCCGGCTCGGCGCTCAGGAAGAAGGAGTCAGGAAGCGCCGCGACCGCCGCGGGCGCTGGCTTCTCGCCGGCATCGCAGCCCGCGAGAACAACCAGGAACAGAGGGAGAAGACCGTATCGTGACATGAGAATCCTCCAGACGTGTCAATCCTCGCGCAGAGCAGCGGCCACATGCAAGCGCAGCGCGAGGAGCGAACGCGCCAGGGCGAGAGCGCCGAAGCCCAGGGCGCGCAGCGTGGCCAGCTCGCCGGCGCGCTCGCGCACGGCCGTATGCAGCGTGCTCGCTCCGGTGAGCAGGCCGGCGACCGCGATCAGCAGGCACATCGCCACCACCAGACGCCTGAGCGGTCCGAAGTAGGCCGCGAGGTCCGCGTAGTAAGCGCTCGAGCGCACGCTCGAAAGCTCGAGGTCGAGCCGCCGCCGGCTGAACACCTCGAGCTCGGTGAACGCCCGCGGCGACTCGAGGCCGACGAATACGCACGAGATGTCGTCGCGCCGCGCCACGCCCATCAGTTCATGCAGCGGCGCCCAGATCTCCCCCTCGAGGGCGGTGCCGGGCGCAGCGAAGCGGCCGGAGACCCTGTACGCCCGGCCTTCGATACGAATGGTCGCACCGACTGCCAGGCGCTCGTCGGCCACGCCCAGGCGCGTCGCGGCGAGGCGGCCAGCGACGACCTCTCCCGGTCCGGGAGTCGATCCCTCGAGGAGCGTGACCGCGCCGTGCACCAGGAAGGCTCGGCTGGTCACGCCGCGCAAGAGCGCCGCGTGGCGCTCGGGCTCGTCGCCCAGGCAGATGTCGTAGGCGAGGTGGATCTCGGGCGAGACATGGGGTACACCCTCGCTCGAGCGCACGCCCTGCACCTCCGCGGCCACGATCTCGGCCACCGCCGGGCTGATGGCCGAGCGCATGACGTCGCGCTCCGAGGCGGCCGATACCAGGATCGCGACGTCCTCGCGCCCCATGCCGCTGAAGCCGCGGGAGAGCGCGCGGGAGAAGGCCGCGGCCGCGACGAGCAGCGCCGCGACCAGCGCGCAGGCGAGCACGCCGAGCAGCGACCGGAGCGGCCGGCGCAGCAGGTTCTTCGCCGCATAGTCGAAGGGCAAGAGGCGCAGTGCAACCATCACGCCGCCCCCAGCGAGCGCACCACCTCGGTGCGCGCGGCAGACAGCGCGGGCACGAGCGCGGCGAGCGCGGCCGCGGCCACGGCGACGAGCACGCCCCTCCCCACCACCGCCGCCGAGATCGTGAGCTGGATGGGCACGCCCTCCACGCCGACCGACACGCTGCCGGCGAGGATCAGGACGAGCGCCGCGCCCAGGCCGAGCGCGCCGCCCGCGAGCCCGATGGCCAGCGCCTCGCCCACGACCAGGAGAGCGACGTGCTCGCCGCGATAGCCCATGGCCAGGAGGATCCCGAACTCGCGCGCGCGCTCGTGCACGGCCAGCACCAGCGTGTTGGCCACCAGCACGAGGAGCACGGCCACGCAGGCCGCGCCGAAGCGGCGCGCGAAGCGCAAGAGCTCGCGCACCTCGGCGCTCGCGCGCGCGAGGTGCGCGGTGCGCGCCTGCGTGGCGGTCGGCGCCTCGGCCGTGGAAAACAGCTCGTCGATCTTGAGCGCCACGGCCTCGGCCTGGCCGGCGTCCGCCACCTGCACCTCGAACTGCGTGACGGAGCCCGGGCGATTCACGCGGCTCGAACGCTGCAGGAACTCGAGGTGGGTGAAAACCAGCCCTTCGTTGACCGGGTCCGGCGAGCGCACGATGCCGGCGACCTTGACGTCGACGCCGGCGAAGCGGAACGAGTCGCCCGTCTGCAGGCCGCGCCGCTCGGCGAAGGCCCGGCCGACCAGGGCGGCGTCCCGCTCGCGCGCGAAGCGCGCCGCGTCGCCCTCGACCACCTCCAGGCGCCGCATCTCGATGAGGTCCTCGGCCGGAGCGCCGGCGAAGCTCACCAGGTCGAGGCTGGCGCGGCAGCTCGAGAGCGCCACCTGCACGGGCAGCACGGCGCGCACGCCGGGCACGCGCCGGATGCGCTCCACGTAGGACTCGGGCAGGACCGAGGTGAGCGGGCAGTAGCGGTTCTGGCGGTAGACGATGAGCGTGGCGGCCTCGCCGTCGCCCGCAAGCGCGCGCTCGAGCCCGGCGCCCAGGCTGTCGATCGCCACGAACAGGAAGATGGCCGCCCCGCTGCCGAAGAGCGTGAGCAGCGCGCGGCCGGGACGGCGCGCGAGGTTCCGCCGCAGCAAGCGCAGGAGCCCCTTCACGGCAGCACCTCCTCGGCCGCGTGCGCCAAGAGCTCGCCCTTGTCCAGCACGAGGCAGCGCGAGCCGATGGCCGCGGCGCGCCGGTCGTGCGTCACCATCACGATGGTCGTGCCACGCTCCTGGTTCAGGCGCCGCAGCAGTTCGAGCGTGGCGCTCGCCGACTCGTGATCGAGGTTGCCGGTGGGCTCGTCGGCCACGAGCAGCGGCGGGTCGTGCACGATGGCGCGGGCGATGGCCACGCGCTGCTCCTGCCCGCCCGAAAGCTGGCGCGGCAGATGGATCGCCCGGTCGACGAGACCCACCGCCTCAAGCGCCAGGGCCACGCGCGCGTGCCGCTCGCGCGCGTTCAGCCCGAAGAGGAAGAGCGGCAGCTCGACGTTCTCGTACGCGGTCAAGACCGGCACCAGGTGGGAGTGCTGGAACACGTAGCCGATGGTGCGCGCGCGCCACGCCGCCCGCTGCCGCCCGGAGAGCGCGCCGAGGTCCTGGCCGGCCACGCGGATCGTCCCCTTCTCGGGGCGATCGAGCGTCGCCAGCAGGTTGAGCAGCGTGGTCTTGCCCGAGCCGGAAGGCCCGAAGAGCACGAGCAGGTCGCCCTGCTCCACGTCCAGGCTCACGCCGTCGAGGATGGTGACGCGGGCGCCGCCCTTCTCGTAGCCGTGCTCCACGTTGCGGAGTTCGATGAAGGCCATCAGTCGTCCTCCCCGATGCGCAGCGCCGTTCCCTCGGAGAGCTGCTCGAAGCCGCCGTCGATCACCTTGTCGCTCGCGTTCAGGCCGCTCGTGATCACCACGCCGCGCCCTCGCCGCCGCCGTCCAGGAAGCGCACCTGGCAGAGCATCTCCGGCCGCAGCAGGGCGCCCTCTTCCGCGACGCGCACGTGCACGCGCAGCGTGACCTTCTGGATGTCGGCCTTGGCCTCGATGCGCGTGACCTCTCCGGCGAGGATCTCGTTGCCGGCCGCCTCGGCGCTGATCTCGGCCGCCTGGCCGGGCCGCACCTTGGCGATCTCCTGCTGCGGCACGTCCACGCGCACGCGCAGGGCCGCTGGATCGTAGAGCGAGCAGACCGCGCCGTTCTCCGCGCCGCCCACAGCGCTCCCCGGGCCGGCCAGGCGCTCGAGCACCACGCCTGAAGCCGGGGCGCGCACCGCCATGCGCTCGAGGCGCAGCTCGGCCGCGGCCAGCTCCGCCTCGCGCAGGGCGGCCAGCGCCGCAGCCTCGCCGTCCGCGGCCAGCGCGCGCTCGAGCGCGAGCCGCTCCGCCAGGCGCACCTCCCATTCCTTCTCGACTCGCGCCAGGCGCGCGACGCGCTCCTCGCTCTCGGCCGAGGCGCGTTCCGCTGCCGCGTCCGCTGCCGCGCGCGCCGCGTCCGCTTCCGCGCGGCGCGCCTCGGCCAGCTCCACCTGGCGCGGACCGGCCGCGCCGTTCTCCGCGAGGCAGCGCTGCAGCAGCAACTCCTCCTCGGCCACGCACAGCGCCGCCTCGGCGCCGCGCGCCGCTGCCTGCGCGCGGAGCGCCTCCGCCGCGCCGCCGCGCCCCAGGGCGCGCGTGGCGTCCAGCCTCTCGGTCAGCGCGAGCGCCAGGTCGAACTCCTGGCGCGCGATGGCCGCCTCTTCCTTGGCCCCGCGCGCCACGGCCCGCACTTCGGCGAGGCGCGCGCGCGCGGCCTCGACCTCGAGGCGCGCCTCCTGATCGTCGAGCACGGCCAGCACGTCTCCCTCTGCCACGCGGTCCGCGGGCTGGACCAGCATCTCGCGCACCACGCCCTCGACGAGCGGTGTCGCCAGGAGCGGGAAGGGATCGGGTTCGATCCAGCCCGCGGCCTGCAGCACCACGCGCGCCGGCCCGCCCGTGCCTGCCTCGGCGCCCGCGGCAAGCGGCAGGGGCCGCACCACGGTCACCAGGAGAGGGCGGCGCCAGCCGAGGCCGGAACTCCAGAGGAGCAGCGCGCCGAAAGCGCCGAGGACCGCGAGCGGGATCACGGTCCTGAGCCAGCGGCGCGGCGGACGCGGCATGACTTCCTTCCGCGCCAGGCCGGAGAGGTCGAGCGTCGGATTCGGGCGGCTCATGGCTCGCCTCCTTCCGCCCCGAGGGCTTCATCGAGGTCGACGCGCACCCGCGCCAGCGCCTCGCTCGCGGCCGCGAGCGAGGCCTGCGCCTCGATCGCCCCGGCGAGCGCCATGCTCCACTCGGCGAGGGCGGCCGCGTCCGTGACGAAAAGAGCGCGCGCTGCCCGCCAACGCGCGGCCTCGTGCCGGGCGCGCTCCGCGGCAACGCGCAGGCCCGCGGCGCGAGCGCCCGCGGCGAGCGCCAGGCCGCGCTCGATGCTGCCCTGGATCTCGAGCACGGCCTGCTCCAGGCGGGAGCGCGCTGCGGCTCGGCGCGCCGTGGCGGCCGCGAGCAGGCCGCTGCGCGCGCGCGGATCGATCGCCTCCACGTCGAGCAGGCCGCCGAAGAGCGCGGCGTCCGGCTGGAAGACGGCCCGCGGACCGATGCGGATCTCCGGCCACGCGGTGGCGGCGGCCTTCCTGACCTCGGCCTCGGCCACGGCGTAGTCGGTCACGTGGCGGCGGAGCGCCGGGTGGCGGGCGAGCAGTTGTTCGAGCGCCGGCGTCTCGGGCAGCACGCGCTGCGTGACGCGCTCGAGCCAGGTCACATCGACACCATCGAGGGCCGCCGCCTCCGGCGGCAGTCCGGAGAGCGCGGCGAGAGCGGCGCGGCCCGTGGCCTCGCGCGCGTCAGCCTCTGCCAGGGCATGCTCCAAACGCAGGAGCGCGGCGAGCGCCTCGCTGGCCCGGGCCTCGGCCAGCCACCCGCGCTCGCGCAGGAGGTCGATGCGCGGCCGATCGGCTTCCGCCTCGGCCTGGAAGGCGAGGAGCGCCGAGCGTTCGCCTGCCGCGGCCGCGAGGCCCGCGAGCGCGCGGTCCACGGCGTGGCGCGCGGCGAAGGCGGCGAGTTCCAGGTCGGCCGCGGCGCGCGCCTCCACGGCTTGCGCCAGGAGCGCGGCCGCCGGGAATCTGCCGAGTCCCAGGACGCCGAGCAGGTCGAAGGAGAGATTCAGCTCGGTCTCGCCTGCCTGGCCGCCCGGCGCAGCCGCGTGCTCCAGGCCGAAGCGCAGCGGCCCGGCCGCGCGCGCGGCGGTCGAGGCTGCTCGCGCCTCGGCGAGGCGGTGCTGCGCGGAGAGCACGTCGGGATGGTAGCGAGAAGAGGCGGCGTGGAAGAACGACTCCCCTGCCCCTGCCACGGCGAGCGACCGCTCCTCGAGCGAAGTGGAGAGCAGGTCAGGGTCGAGCGGCTGCGCGGGCGGCGCGGCGCAGCCGAGAAGAAGAAAGAGAAAGGAAGAGCAGAGTTGGCGTGACATGAAAACCGTTCCCTGGTCGAGGCGTGGAAGGGGCGCCGCCGGCAAGCACGCGGCTGCCGGACGCGGGGAACCGGTTCCCGGATCAGATGAGAAGTGGCAGGAGGCGATCTTCCCCAGGAGGCGCGCGCTCGCGCTCGCACGGAACGGCCGCGCGCTTCGGCCGCGAGACCCACGCCGAGCCGGGCGGCGGGCCTCCGTCCGCGAGCGCGGGGTGCTGGCCCGGCGCGCTGTCCGGGACAGAGCCGGCCTGGTTCGCGAGCGGCACGGTCACGCAGCAGTCGCAGTCGCTCGCCTGGCGCACCGGGAGTGCCGGGGCCGCGGGCGGCGGTTCCTGCGGGGCGCAGCAGCAGCGCACGCGCGTCGAAGCGTCGCAGGACTCGAGAGCTGCGGCCGGCAGAAGAGGGCGCACGCACATAGACAGGTGGGCGCCGACCGGCAAGACCAGCACGGGGCTCAAAAGCGCCAGGACCAGGGCGTACGCGGCTCTCATCCCCTACAAGATAGCACGCCGCTGGCGCCGCGCAACAGCGCGGGCTATGTCCTGGATCGCGACCGCTGCCCCCGGGCGTGGCATCCCCGGCGCGGCGAAAGGACATGCGTTGCGGTACGGCCGGCGTTTCCTGGCGCTCTTGCTTGTCGTCGCCGCGGGCTGCGGCCGCGGCAGGGAGCAGGACGCCATCGGCCCGCCCGGACAGGAGGAGCAAGTGAGCCAGACCAGCGGCCGGGGGAGTTCGGCGAGGGGGCAGGCCTTTGCGCGGCCGAGCGACGCGGAGATCCGGCAGCGCCTGACGCCGCTCCAGTACGAGGTCACCCAGAACCAGGCGACCGAGCGCCCCTTCCAGAACGAGTTCTGGGATCACGACGCCGAGGGCATCTACGTGGACATCGTCAGCGGCGAGCCGCTCTTCTCGTCCCGCGACAAGTTCGACAGCGGCTGCGGCTGGCCGAGCTTCTCGCGGCCGCTGCTCGCCGAGAACATCGTGGAGAAGGAGGACCGCACGCTCTGGGCTCCGCGTACGGAGGTGCGGAGCCGCGCAGGCGAGAGCCACCTCGGCCACGTGTTCGACGACGGCCCTGCGCCCACGGGTCTGCGCTACTGCATCAACAGCGCGGCGCTGCGCTTCATCCCGAAAGCAGACCTCGAGAAGGAAGGGTACGGCGAGTTCCTGGTCCTGTTCGAGGGCAAGCGGGACCGGTGATTCCAGGCGGGGACTTGGCCCCTTCGACGGGTGTCGATGGGCAGGGGCCCGGAGCGGACTCGTGCTCCTCAAGGCGAGGCGGCGCAGGTCGGACGCGAGAGTTCACGTACGCGGCCTGGGGAGCGCCCTGAATCCCCCGCCGCTTTCGCGTGAGCTCAGCGGCAGCGCTTGGGAAGGGAATCGCCCTGGAACCAACCAGCGTCACTCGACTTGCCCGCGCCTGCCAAGCCTGGATTCCGATGGTGCGGAATCCAGGCTTGGCAGGCGCCGCCCAGCGTGTGGCGGCCGGACCCATACCCTGACGGACCCCGTCGTCAGACGGCAAGCCCAGTCCTAGACTGACGTGCCCGACGTGCCGTGGACTTCTCCGTTCGCCACGTTGACCTTCGCTCCGGTGCCGTGTTTCCCGAGCGCCCCGCCGCCGCCTGGGGCCTGGCCGCTGAGGAACCCCGCAGTACCCTTCGCACTGCCGCCCGACCCACCCTCGCTCGATCCACCACCTGGTGTGCCGCCCTCGCCGCCCTGGGCAGTCGCCTTCTTGCCCGCGACTTTGTTCTCCGCGCTTGCCGGGCCGCCCTGTCCGCCCTTTCCACTGCTGTCCCCGCCGTCGCCGCCGATTGCCACTGCGTCGCCGCCGTTGCTCGTGGCCTTCGCTTCACCGCCCTTGGATTCGCTCCCCGGAGCGCCGTTGCCGGCGGCGGCCACCGCCGCTCCTCCCGACTGTGTGTTCTCTGCTGTCGCGTTGTCACCCGAAGCTCCCTCGCTCCCGTTCGACCCAACCGCGATGACCAGGTCCGCCGCCCCGCTCACCGTGCCGAAGCCAACTATCACCGTCATACTCCCGACGGTCACGGACCTCTTCCCGCTGGACATCCCGCAGTTCTTGAGGCACGCGTCCAAGGCGTCGGCTGCAGCCGCGACGTCGTCCGGTCGGCCAATGCTCGTCTCGCTGCCGTCTTCAGTCGTGGCCTCCGTCGCATTCACCGCACTGATGAAGGCCGCCACGCAGTCCGCGACACACTCATCGATCGACAGCTTCACCGGCGGATCCGCCTCGACCACGTGTTCGCTATGCACCACGAAGTACTGGTAGAGCCCCCACAAGGGGCACAGCAGCTGTACCCGATCGCCCACCGCCCCAAAACCAATCGACGCCAGGTCCACGTCGATCCGGTACATACGATCGCGAATGAACTCCTCGCGCGAGTCGTCCCAGACGACGGTCTCGGTCAGGTTCGCCGCCGCGGTCACGTCCAGGTCGTTCATTAACACGGTCGTCTGCCGGTCGAGGACCGTCATGCCCTGAATCCTGAGGTAGAAAGACACGACGTCGCCGTTCACGGCCCTCACCCAAGTCGTGTCGCTCGTCCCGATCGTCGCCGGAGGCGTCATCGACATGGTGCGCACGATGAGCCTCTCGACCCCTCCGTTCCACACCTGCGCCTTCAACACCAGCATCGTGTCGTCGTACGATAGGCTCGACAGGTCCAGCGAGTAGCGATGCACGAACGTCTCGTACACGCCGTCGCCGTTCTGATCGACCGCCCGGACTACCCACGACGACTGCACCACGGTGCTCGTGACGTCCGTGTCGCCCTGCTTGATCGAGAACTCGTCTCCGGACTGGTCGATCTGACGAGCCACGACGTCGGCCACGACGGGTCCAGCTAGTGGTTGCACGAACAAAGGGAAGTTGATGTCCACCGTTGTCTGCGCGCAGGCCGCCGACGACATGGCCGCGACGGCCGCCGCGCACAACGACTTCCTCAACACGATCGCACCCCTCTCGCAGCAGTTCATGATGGGCCCTTTCCATCCCCCTTGATACCTCCGCCTCCCTCCCGGGGGGGGGGGGGCGGGCCTCCGGGCCTCCTCGGATCCCCTCCGGGAGCTTCCCTTCAGGCAGAACCACGATACGAGGGACCGTTCGCGCGTGTCAAGCGGGCGCAGACAGATCTCTCCTGAAGCGGGGATGGCTGCCCGCATGGGTATCCTGCCGAATCTCGGAATCGGCGAGCGGCCGCCGCCGCATGAGGACCACCCTCGTGCCCGACCGAACGTAGCAACAACCCCTTCTCTCTTGGCCTGCACGAACGTAAGTCCTTTCAGGCAAATGATCCGACTTCTTGGACTGCGGAAGTTGGGCTACGGCGTGCCCGGTGTGACCACTGGTTCCCATCAGGTCATGGCGTGAAACTTAGCGCTTGCGCGCCTAAGTTTCATGGACACAGACGCAGACCGCACTTACGCTCGTGGGCCATGGACCGACTCGACTACCTGGCCCGCATCCAACGCGGATTCCAGATTCACCCCGTGGTGGTTCTCCTCGGGCCGCGCCAGGCGGGAAAGACCACGCTCGCGCGGGCCTACGTCGCTCGGATCGATGGGTTCCGTGCGGAACGAAACTACTTCGATCTCGAGGACCCCACCGACCTCGGCCGGCTCGAGGCTCCGAAGCTCGCGCTGGAGCGGCTCGAGGGAATCGTCGTGGTCGACGAAGTTCAACGATCCCCCGACCTGTTCCCTCTCCTCCGCACCCTGGTCGATCGTCCGCACAACCCGGCGCGCTTCCTGATCCTCGGCAGCGCGTCCCGCGATCTCATTCGGCAGAGCTCCGAGACGCTCGCCGGTCGCGTCTCCTTCATCGAAATCCATCCGTTCTCGGGCGTCGAGGTCGGCGTGAAGAACCTCGACCGCCTCTGGATTCGCGGCGGGCTTCCTCCGGCCTACCTGCTCGAGTCCGATCAGGCCGCCTCGATGTGGCGCGAGTCGTACGTGAGGACATTCCTCGAGCGCGACGTTCCCTCGCTGGGCATCGATGTCCCTGCGAACGCCCTGCGACGCCTCTGGTTGATGTTGACTCACTACCACGGTCAGGTCATCAACCTGTCGGAGATCGCCCGTTCGATCGGAGTCTCCTACAAGACGATCGATCGCTACATCGACATCCTCGCCGGGACGTTCATGGTCCGCCGCCTCGCTCCCTGGTACGAGAACATCGGGAAGCGCCAGGTCAAACGCCCCAAGGTCTACTTCCGTGACTCCGGAATCCTCCATCAGTTCCTTGGTGTTGAAACGCGCGACCAGCTCGAAGTCCATCCCAGGCTCGGCGCGTCATGGGAGGGATTCGCGCTCGAGGAGGTGATCCGGCTGCACGGCGCCACCGCGGAAGAGGCGTTCTTCTGGGCGGTCCACGAGCAGATGGAGCTCGACCTGCTCTTGGTCCGCGGGGGGAAGCGATTGGGCTTCGAGTTCAAGTACGCGGACGCGCCGAAGCTCACGTGCGGTCTGATTGGGGCGCGGGACCATCTCGGCCTCGATCAACTGACCGTCGTGCGCCCGGGGCGGGGCGACGCCCCCCTGGACGAGGGAATCACGGTCGTCGGATTGGAGACGCTCCTGAGCGAACGGCGCGCCTGAACCTCGCCCGGTCCTTCCGGACGCACCGCGGACGGCAACCGCGCCGCGAGCACGCTGCGCCGCGCGCGGGCGCGGGCCATGTCCACGACCGCGACCGCTGCCCCGGCCTGGAACCCTCCGCCCGGAGACAGGCGGGGAGGCGCGGCCGCGGCGCATCGCGGTGCGGCCGCGCCACCTCAGCCAGAGCAGTTCGGAACGGACGCGCCGTCGGAGAACTGGCCCTGGCCGCCCGTGACCCTGACCTTGGCGCCGGTGCCGTGGTAGCCGATCGAGTCCGGGCCGCCTTCACCGTTCGCGCCCGTCTTGCCCGTGGTGCCCCTTGCGTGACCGCCCGATCCACCCGGCTCGTCCGACCCTCCCGGGTTGCCGCCGGCGCCGCCCTGCGCGTTCGCCGTCTTGCCCGGGACCTTGTTCTCCGCGGTCGCGTCTCCACCCGGTCCGCCGGCCGCGCCCCCACCGCCGCCCGCTCCGCCCAGGGCGACCGCGTCCCCGCCGTTGCTCGTCGCCTTGGCCTCGCCGCCCTTGGCCGCGCTGCCAGCAGCGCCATCGCCCGCGTTTGCCACCGCCGCTCCGCCCGGTTGCGTGTTCTCCGCAGTTGCGCTCCCCCCGGCATTGGACCCAGTCCCGTTCGATCCGAGCGCGATGACCAGGTCCGCCGCGCCGCTCACCGAGCCGAAGCCGACCATCACGGTCACGCCGCCGGACAACGTGACCGTCTGACTCCCGCTGGACATCCCGCATGCCTTGAGACAGGCGTCCAGCGCGTCCGCTGCCGCGCCCACGCCCTCGGGGCTCCCGATGGTCGTCTCGCCGTTCGCCTTGACCGCGTTCACCGCGTGCACGAACGCCGCCACGCAGTTCGCGATGCGCTCCTTCTTCGCCGCATCCGCCGACGGCTCGATCTCCACGTCGGCAGCGCACGGCACCGACAGGAACCGGTTGGCGAACCAGATGTCGCTCCGCAGCTCCAGCCGGTCGCCGATCGCGCCAAAGCCGATCGACGGAAGATCCACGTCGATCCGGATCATGCGGTCACGGATGAAGCCCTCGTTCGACTCGTCCCAGATCACGGTCTCCGTCACCTTCGCTCTCGCGGTCACGTCCACGCCGTTCATGAACACGACCGTCGCCCGGTCCAGCACGGTCCCGCCCTGGAGCCTGAGGTAGTACGGCACGACGTTGCCGTTCACCGCGCTCACCCAGGTCGTGTCGCCCGTGCCGAGCGTGGCCGGAGAGATCATCGCCATGCCGCGCAGAATCAGGGTCTCCACCCCGCCGTTCCACACCTGCGCCTTGAGCACGAGATGCGTGTCGTCGTACGACAGGTTGGACAGGTCCAGCCAGTAGCGGTGCTCGAACGTCTCGTAGACGCCGTCGCCGTTCGCGTCGACTGCCCGCACCACGGACTCCGACTGGACCACCGCGCTCGTCACGTCCGTCTCGCCCTGCTTGATCGTCAGCTCGTCTCCAGCGACGTCGATCTGGTTCGCAACCACGTCCGCCACGACGATCCCGGCCAGCGGCTCCACGAATGGCGGGAACATGATGTCCACCGTGGTCTCTGCGCACGCCGCGGACGACAAGAGCGCGGCGGCCGCCGCGCACAACGATTTCCTCAACATGGTCGACCTCCTTCCCTGCTTCTTCGGACCCGTCCGCGACCGCGGAGTCTGCCGGCGCCGCCCCTTCATGAGGCCGCCCTCTCCTGCAGGCCGCGGTGCGGACCAGGTCATCTGCTATCTATCTTCCAAGAAGGGAGGGGGAGGGGTGACGATCCACGAGTTTCTTCTCGTGAATCTCCCCCGCCACCGCTCCACTGGCTCGGAGCGCACGCCGCACTTCGGGACCCGCCGTCCGGTGCCAGCGCGGAAGAGCCGCCGGCTCACCGGCCGCGGCTTTCCGCAGGGCATCCAGGAGCCCCTCTGCCCGGCGACTCAGCTTGGAAGTGCGCATGGACCTTTCGGCAGCCTTCCCGTGCCTTCTGCGCGCCGCCGGGGAGCGATCGCCGGCCGGCGCGCCTCATTCCCACTTGACGCAACGGCAGGCGATCATTTCACGAAAAACGAGAATACCGGCGCACGGCACGAGGGACCGAGGACCCGCGCTCGTCATGGCGCGAGGATGGTGAGATGCGCCGGCAGCACCTCGATCTCGAGGCGCTCGGTGAAGCCCATGGGATCGCCGTCAGCCTGCCAGGAAAACGGCGCGCTCGAGGCGATCACGAACTCCTTGCCGCGGCCGTACTCCGCGATGAAGGGCGCGACGCGCCGGCGGCGCCTGGCCTGCAGGAGCTGCCAGGCCACGAGCGGCGCGGCCGAGCGCCAGCAGGCCTGGTAGTCGAAGACCCCGTCGCTCGTGCTCGCTCCGGGCGTCACGGCCCAGTCACGAGCGTAGGCCTCGGTGTTGGCCACGATGATGGAACACGGCCTGCGGTCGAGTGCACGACCGTCGACGGAGAGCGTGAAGCGGCGCGGCAGCAGGCGCCAGAGCGCCAGGAAGCCGCACGCGGCATAGACCGAGCTGCCGAGGCGCTGATAGGCGCGCTCTCCGAGAGGGACGCGCCGGAGCGCGCCCACCCGGCGCGTGACGAGCGCGTCGAAGCCCACGCCCACCATGGCGAGGAACAGGTGTCCGTTGGCCCGGCCTGCGTCCATCGCCCTGGGCTTGCCAGAGAACAGGACTTCCACGGCCGCGCGCGGATCGAGCGGGATCCCGAGCTCGCGAGCCACGACGTTGCCGTGGCCGATGGGAATGAAGCCGAGCACGCGGGCGCTGCCGCGGCCCGCGAGGCCGGAGGCCGCCTCGCGCAGGGTCCCGTCGCCGCCCACGACCACGACCAGGTCGCTGTCTTGCCCCAGCACGCGCGCCAGCTCGGCCGCGTGGCCCGGATGGTCCGTGGGCACGCACTCGACCGAGACGCCGCGCGCGCGCAGGTGCTCGGCCGCGAGGTCCGCGGCTGCGAGGGCGCGCCCGCGTCCGGCCTTCGCGTTGACGATGATGAGCGCCTGCCGCATGGGAGCGTTGATCCTACGCGCGGCCGCGGCGGCAGTGGAGGGCTTACTCCGCCCGCCGGCCGGCGATATGGTGGTGAGCGTACACAAGCGGCCAGCCACGCACGGAGGGGCCGATGAAAGACGAGTCGGCGAGCACGCAACAGGCCCTCGGCGCCAATGCCGCGCCGCCGCAGGCGGCCCCGCCCTGGTGGGTCGTCCTCGGCGTCACCTTCCTGTTCGGCGTGATGGTCGGCGGCGTCGCGGTCTACAGCTTCTTCCCCAGGGTGAAGTCGGCGCCGGTGGAGACCGAGCCGGCGCCGCGCTCCGCGACGCCGCCTGCGAGCGAGGAGACGGCCCCGGAAGTCGCGGCGGAGCCCGTACTCCTGCCGGCTCTCGAGGAGCGCGAGGACCTGACCGCGGCCGCGCCGGTCGAGCCGATCGCCGCGGAGGAGGAGGTCGAACCGCTCGACTCCTCCCCGCTCGGCCTGCGCCGGGCCTTCGGCGCGGCCGTGCTGAGCCTGACCGCCTTCGACGAGGAGGGCGACAGCCGGCCGCCGGTTCCCGCCGTGCTCCTCGGCCCGTCCACGCTGCTCGCGCCCTATTCGGCGGTCGAAGGAGCGGCACACGCGCGGGTCCGCGGATCCGATCGCGGCACCACGGACGTGGAAGGCGTGCTCGCCCACGCGCCGCAGTATGACCTGGTGCTGCTCGCCCTCGCCGCGGACCTGCCCGAGCCGCACCTGCGGCTCTCCCCCGAGGTCATCGGCTCGACCGTGGACGCAGTGCTCATCGGCGCGGTCGCGGACCCGGCCTGGCAGGAGACCGCGGTGCGCCTGTCTCCGGGCAGCGTCGACCCCTGGAGCGGCGGCCCGCGCCTCACGCTGGAGCGCGCCGCCGGCTTTGCCGGGGCCGCGCTCGACGCGCAGGGCATGGTAGTGGCGCTGGCGCCGGACGGCACGAGGAGCGCTCTCGCCGTGCATCCCGCCGCGCCGTGGATCGCTTCCGCCCTGTCGGCCGTGCCGCTCGAGGCCTTCTCACGCACGGCCGGCCCGGGCTCGCCGCCCTCGCGCCTGGCGCGGGCCCGCAAGCTGCTCCAGCAGCGCCGCTACGAGGAGGCGGCGCGGCTGCTCCTGGTGGTCACGGCCGAGGAGCCGCGGCTCATCCCCGAGGCGCGGCCGGATCTGCACCGCGCGGCCGAGGAGGCGGCGCGCCAGAGCATCACCGCCGGAAACGGCTTCGCCGCGGTCGCGCTGCTCACCGAGACCCTGGTGCGGCTGCCGGACGACGCCGATCTCTGGGCGCTCAGGGGGCGCGGGCACGGCGTGAGCGGCGACATCCGCCTGGCGATCGAGTCATTCCTGCGCGCCGGAGAGATCGATCCCGGCCAGGCGGAGAACTGGCGCGGCGAGGCGCGTGGTCTCCTGCTCGAGGAGGCGAACCGGCTGCATGCCCAGGGCTACACCGCCGCCGCCCTGTCGCTGCTGCTCGAGGAGCGCGGCTCGTTCCCGGGCGACGGCCGCCTGCGCGTGACCGCGGGGCGTCTGCTGCTGCAGAGCCGGCGCTTCGCCGAGGCCGCCCAGGTCTTCTCCGAGGCGGCGGCCATGGACGCGACCGTGGCGGGCGAGGCGCGAGAGGAAGCGGCGCGCGCGCGCGACCTCGCCGGCGGTCCGGGCGCCATCATCATCGACTTTGCGCCCGGCTCCGCGCAGGTGGTCGTTGCCGCGGTCATCGACGGCAGGGCCAGCGCCGAGCTTCTGATCTCGCCCGGCGACGAGCTGTCGGTCATTCCACCCGCGGTCGCCCAGGCCGCGGGCTACGCCCTCGCGGCCGCGCCGCGCGTCCGCTTCTTCGCTGATCCCGGCGCCGCGGAGGTGCCGTCCGTCCAGCTGCGCACGGTCACGGTGGCCGGAGTCCCCTGCGACCGCGTGCAGGCGGTCGTGGTGGACGGCTACGCCGCGCCCGCCGCCCAGGGAGTCCTCGGCGCCTCGTTCCTGTCGCGCTTCCGCCTGGTCGAGGACCGCTCCCTCGGCAGACTGGTCTTGCATCCGCGCTGAATCCTGGTGAATTGAGTCCCCGAAACCGCGTACTCGACTCGATCTCCGCCGGGCACCCGCAGACAGGCAGCGGACTCCAAGGACGCAGATGGACTACTCACTGACCCTGGACGGCGTCACCAAGCGGTTCGGCGCGATGGTGGCCGTCGACCACATATCCATGGCCATCCCCAGAGGGACGATCTACGGCTTCCTCGGGCCGAACGGCGCGGGCAAGACCACCACGATTCGCATGGTCATGAGCATCATCTACCCCGACGAGGGGCAGATCCGCATCCTCGGGGAAGAGAACGCCGAGGCGGTGAAGGACCAGCTCGGCTACCTGCCCGAGGAGAAGGGGCTCTACAAGAAGATGAAGGCGGGCGAGATCCTGGCCTACTTCGGGCGCTTGAAGGGGATGCACGGCCCCGCCGCCAGGACCAAGGCCGCGGAGCTGCTCGAGCGCTACGGCCTGGGCGAGTGGCAGGACAAGCGCTGCGAGGCCCTCTCCAAAGGCATGGGCCAAAAGGTCCAGATCCTCGCCACGCTCATCCATGACCCGGAGCTGGTGATCCTCGACGAGCCGTTCTCCGGCCTCGACCCGGTCAACGTCGAGCTGATGCGGGACGTGATCCTGCAGATGAAGCGCGACGGCCGCACCGTGATCTTCTCGACCCACGTCATGGAGCAGGCCGAGCAGATCTGCGACGCGATCCTGCTGGTCAACAAGGGCAAGAAGATCATCGACGGGCCCCTGGCCACGGTGAAGGCGGCCGGCGGCCGCGCGGTCATG
Source organism: Planctomycetota bacterium (assembly GCA_016213895.1). GTDB lineage: Bacteria > Planctomycetota > B15-G4 > B15-G4 > JADJEK01 > JACQZJ01. Next base: position 32,135 of record JACQZJ010000064.1, read on the forward strand.
CTGGATTACGACGGCGACGGCTCCGTATTGAGAGGCCTGCCGGGAATCGCCCGCGTCAATGACTCGGGCAAGCAGGCGGAGATCTCCCTGCTGGAGGGCGCCGATCCGCAGGAGATCCTCGGGCGGCTGGTCGGCCATCTCACCATCCGCCGCTTCGACGTGCGCGAGGCGTCGCTGCACGAGATCTTCGTGAAGGCGGTGGGAGGCAAGGCCGATGCGTAGCAAGTCGCTTCTCGTCGCCAATCGCGAGTACGTGGAGAACCTGCGCACCAAGATGTTCTGGGTCGGGATCCTGTTCTTCCCGATCATCCTCGTGCTGTCGATCGTCGTACCGCGCTGGCTGGAAGGCAGGAAGGACGTGCGCCGCTACGCGGTCCTCGATCGCTCCGGGTTCCTGCTGGAGCGCATCGAGGAGCGCTCCGCCATGCCGGATCTGGAGAAGGTCTTCCGCGAGGCCGTCCTGCGCCAGATCAAGGGCAAGGAGTCGCTCGCCGTGTTCCCGGCCAGCGTGCAGGCCGTGGCGGCCGCGATCGGCCAGAGTCTCTGCGAGCAGGCGGAAGGCGGCACGAACGACGCGGCGCTCGCCCTGATGAACCAGGAGGACTTCAGGAAGGGCATGCGCGACTTCGCGTCGCTCATCTCCGGCGAACCGGGATCCAGGATGCAGCAGCTCCTGTCGAATCCCCTGTTCAAGCAGGCCGCGGCCGAGCTGGAGAAGTTCCGCGCCGAGATCCAGCAGTGGTGGCGCTCGCTGCCCCCGAAGGAAGCCAAGGAGTTCGGCTCCGACCTCTCCAAGTCGCGTTATCAGCGCATCGACGACGGCGCCTCGGGCGAGATCACGGAAGAGACGCTCAACCTCAAGGTCGCCGATAACGACCTGTTCGCCTACATCGTGATCCCCGAGGACCCGATCAAGGGGGAGCAGCAGTTCAAGTACGTGTCCAGGAACCTCACCGACGAGGACCTGCGCGAGTGGTTCGCCCGCTACGCCAACGACGAGCTGCGCGAGCGCCGCCTGGAGCAGGAGTCGATCGACCGGACAACGGCTGACTGGATCCAGAAGCCGGTCGACTTCGAGAAGAAGCAGGTGAGCAAGCAAGGCAAGGAGGAGGAGATCGCGAAGGAGGACATCGCGCTCAAGTGGGCGCCGGTGGTCTGCGTCTACCTGCTGTGGATCGCGGTCTTCTCCATCTCTCAGATGCTGCTCACCAACACCGTCGAGGAGAAGTCGAACCGCATCCTCGAGGTGCTGCTGTCGTCCGTCTCGCCGCTGCAGCTCATGAGCGGCAAGATCATCGGCATCGCCTGGACCGGCCTGACCATGGTCTGCTCGTGGGTGCTGTCCTTCGTGGCGCTGGTCAAGTTCATGCCCGCGCTCATGGGCAAGGACCTGGGCGTCAACCTGCTGCAGGCGGCGAGCGACCCGCTGCTGCTCACCTCGTTCATCGTCTACTTCCTGCTCGGCTACCTGTTCTTCGCCGCGTTCCTGGTGGGCATCGGCTCGGTGTGCAACACGGTGAAGGAGGCCGGCAACCTGATGATGCCGGTGTCCGTGCTGCTGATGCTGCCGCTCTTCTCCATGATCCCCGTGGGCCAGGACCCGAACGGCACGCTCGCCAAGTTCCTGTCCTACATCCCGCCCTTCACGCCCTTCGTGATGATGAACCGCGCCGGCGGCCCGCCCTCCTTGACCGAGTACGTGGTCACCTCGATCCTCCTGATCGTCACCATCGTCCTCGTCTTCTGGGCCGCCGCCAAGGTGTTCCGCATCGGCATCTTGATGACCGGCAAGCCGCCGACGCCCCTCGAGATCCTCCGCTGGATCCGGGCCCCGATCGGGCAGGTGCCGGCGCGGAAGCAGGAGTAGGAGCGCCCCCGCCCGGACCGCGGCGCCCGATCAGCGCCCCGTCCCCGCGCGCCGCGCTGGCCGCGCTTCGATCAGCCGCCGCTCGCGCTCGATCTCGCGCTTCAGCTCCGCATCCCAGGCACGTCCGATTCGAAGCGCGGCGCGTTCCGAATCCCGGCTTCTCGGGGACGGCCGGCTCGAGCTGTTGTCGACGCTCAGAATCCGCGGGATTCTGGCGCTGAGGACGCGTCACGTGGCTGTCCTTTGCGAACTGGACCGGCGGCGAGCCGCCGAAGGATGTCGGCGAACATCAGCGGTTCCGACGCGGACTCCGCCGGCGAGCGGGACAAGGGGCGAGCGCGGGCCTCGGGAGTTGGTCGCGCGTCGTCTGGTGGCCCGGGCGGGAGCGGGAGGAGCTGCCAGACGCCGTCCTGGCTGGTGGGATTCCACGGCCGGAAGGCGAGCAGCCCAAGATGCAGCAGCCGCTCGAGCGCCTGGTCGAGGACACGACGCATGAGGCCGAGGGCGGCGGCCATGCGGTCGCGGCCGTAGAACGAGGCGCCGCGGGCGTCGGCGGCGAGCGCCAGGAGCAGCAGCACGGCGGCGGCTTCGGGACCAAGCGAGCGCAGCCAGTTCTGGTGCAGCAGGCGCCCCGGGAGCCAGCCGAAGGGCTCCCGGGGTCTGCGCCACAGGTCCGGCCGCGGCGGGAGCGGCGGAGGGCGGGGTTTCACGCCGACTTCTTCCGCTTGCCAGGGTCCTTGGACTTGCGGGCGCGCCGGCGCTCGGCCTCGCGCTCCTTGGCCTCCTTGAGGCGGTAGGACTCGCCGCGGATCTCCACGATCTCGGCCCGATGTATGAGGCGGTCGATGAGGGCTACGACCGACGTGGAGTTCGGGAAGACCTGGTTCCACTCCGAGAACACACGGTTGGTGGTGACGACCGTGGACTTGTCCTGGCGGCGGTTGATGACTTCGAACAGCAGGTCGGCGTGGCGGCTGTCGTAGGACAGGTAGCCGACTTCGTCCACGCACAACAGTGTCGGATGGGCGTAGCGCCGGAAGCGGCGCTCGAGGCCGGCGGGACCATCCTGGGTCAGCAGGTCGGAGAGCATCTGGCTGGCACCGGCGAAGCGCACGGTGTAACCGCGCTGCACCGCCTCGTTGGCCAGGTTCTTGGCGATCATGCTCTTGCCCACGCCGTTGGGTCCGATGAAGACGGCGTTGGCGCCTTCCTTGACGAAGGACAGGGTGAAGAGCTCGTCGATCTGTTCGCGGTCGACTCTCTCCGGCCACTTCCAGTCGAAGTCGCACATGGGCTTGAAGCGGCCGCAGCGGGCGTTCCTGAGGCGGCGCTCGAGGCTGCGCCGCTGGCGCGCGGCTTCCTCGAGCTGGAGGACGTGCTCGACCCACGGCTGATCCTGGATCTCCTCCCAGTTGTCGAGAAGGCCGTAGAGGCCGAGCCTTAGGGCGCGCTCGCGCCGCCTGGCGGGATCATCATGCGACGGGGCAGGTGCAAGCAGGGTCGTGGTCATCGTCATCCTCCTTGTTGGGGTGGAATGGATCTGGGTCTGCTGCCAGTGCGTCGTAGTCGGTCAGCGGGTGGGGGCGCACGGACAGGTTCTTCAGGCGGGCGTCGTCGGGCAGGTCCACGGGCAGCAAGGGCGGCCGGCCGCTGGCCTTGCGGTTGCGCTCGAGGATGAACTCCAGGGAGCGCGGATGGACCGCGCCGCTTGAGGCCGCCTCCTTGGCGGCCTCCTCGAGAGCCGCGGCGCCGTAGCGCTCGAGCAGGCGCACCAGGCGCGAGCAGGCCCAGCCGAGGTTCTCGCCGCGGTTCGCGAGCTCGAGCAGCACCGCCTCGAGCGCGGGCGCGGCACGCGTGAGGCGGTCCACGCCGCGCTCCTTGCGCGCCTGGCGCTTCTCCTGGACCAGGGCCTCCAGGTGTGCCGGGTCCTCGATGGTCTCCCTGCGGTCAAACGAGCGGCGGTGCGTGGCGACGAGCTCGTTCCCCTCGAGGATGCGCACCGCATCCTCGGTGGCCCAGACCGACAGCCCGCGGCGGACCCTGGTGTGCGGCACCGAGTAGTCGTTGCCGTCGAAGCGGACATAGGGAGTCTTGCCGGCGCGCACGTCCACGCGCTCGAACACGGGGAAGGGATCGGGCGGCAGCGGCAGGAGCAGCGGCTGCTCCCTGGTGAAGGCCTGCCGCACGCTCTGGTCGTGGTCATCGGGAAGCGGGCGGTCCAGGACCTGATCGCACCAGGTGCGCGCCTGGGCATTCAGGTCAGCGAGGTCGCGGAAGGTGCGCGCTGCGTAGAACGAATCGCGCACGAAGCGTACAGCCCGCTCCACGCGCCCTTTTTCCGAGCCCCGGTAGGGTGCCACGGGGCGCGCCTCGTAACGGTAGTGACCGGCGAACTGGAGCAGGGTCGGATGGAAGCGGATGGCGTCGCCCTTGCGCTCGAGCACGGCGCTCTTGAGGTTGTCGTAGAGAATGACGCGCGGGCAGCCCTGGGCCGCGGCGAAGGCCTCGACGTGGCCCTGCAGGAAGCACTCGGTCTTGGCGCTCAGGAAGAAACGCAGGAAGATCCAGCGCGAGAACGACAGCACCAGCAGGAAGGCGAGCAGCGGGCGCTCCGCCCGGCCGATGCGCACCTTGCCGAAGTGCGCCCAGTCGACCTGCGCCTGCTCAGCGGGCAGGGTCTTCAGGCGCAGAAACGCCTCGGCCGCCGGCCTCGGTCGGATTCCCTGGACGACGTGCCGCAGGTGGCTCGGCGAGCCGCGGTAGCCCCGCTCCCAGCACATGCGCCACAGGCGGCTGCTGAGCAGTCGTGGGTACTTCTTGAGCGTCTCCAGGATGAAGGGCAGGTACGGATCGACGATCGAGGGGCGGATGATCCTGTGCCGCGGCAGGCCGTCCTGGTCGACGACGCGCCGCACCACGTCGTGGTGCAGGGAGAGTTCGGCGGCGATGGTGCCGATCGGCCACTTCTCGGCGTGGTAGAGCCGCAGGATCAGGGCCTCGGTTTCGCGGGAGATCACGGCCGCCTCCGGTCAGTGAGGCGGGCGGCGCGGGCCGCGCAGGAACTCGCGGCGAGAAAACGGGCCGCACGGGCCGCCGCAGAAGTGGCAGCAGGGCGAGGTCCCCGCTCTCGTGCCGGGGAAGGCCGCGGGCAGGTGGTCATGAGGAGGCTCCGGCGGCGCCGCGGGCGGCGAAGGTGCCGCGCGCTCAGCGCCGAGTGTCCCTTCTCGCGCCGGCCCGCTCGGCGGGGAACCCTGATGCGTTACGGTAGTGGCGAACTTCTGCTGCTGCTGGACGCGGTGGCGCTTCTGGCGGCGCGCTGTGAGTTCCGGAAAGTCTGGCAGTAGGCGTTCCGGAAAGTCTGGCAGAGGACGTAAGCATACCGAAGGGGGAGCCGCCCCGAGCCTGCCGTTCAGGCAGGCGAGGCGAGGGGCGGCGGTCCGGGGGAGGCGAAGCCTCCCCCGGGAGGATGGGGGTGTGGGGGAAGGGGC
>JACQZJ010000135.1 GCA_016213895.1 Planctomycetota bacterium
GAACACCATCCGCGGCAACGTCGCGGCCTCCGCCTGCGGCGGCGGCATCCTGGCCCTGAGCGGCTCGGCGCCGGTCATTCGCGACAACGTCATCGAGAAGAACCGCGCGTGCGGGGGCGGCGGCATCGAGATCGACTCAGGCAGCGCCCTGATCGAGGAGAACGTCATCGACGACAACTACGCGGACGATGGCGACGGCGGCGGCGTGGCGTCCTGGGCATCGATCACGGTCATCGACGGCAACGAAGTGACGAACAACCTCGCCGAGTTCGACGGCGGCGGCATCCGCTTCTGGAACGGCGACGTCACCATCACCAATAACCAGATCCAGGGGAACCGCGCCATGCCCTGGGGAAACGGCGGCGGCGTGTGCGGCGGCGGGCAGAGCGCGCTGATCGCTCTAAACACCATCGCCCTGAACAACACGGCCGGCATGGGCGGAGGCATCCTGATCGCGGGCTCGGCCTCGATCCGGGGGAACGTGATCCGGGACAACCTGACGCGGAGCGGCGTGGTGTGCACCTACGGCGCCCCGGAGATCGACGGCAACGTGATCGCCGGCAACAAGGGCGACGGCGTGGAGTGCCTCTTCACCGGCACGACCCCCTTCCTGCGCGAGAACACGATCACGGGCAACGAGTACGGCGGCGTCTTCGTCGACCAGGGAGCGGCGCCCTGGATCAGCGGCGCGATCGTCTACGGGAACGGCACGCTGCCGCAGGACGAGATCTACATCGCGGCCGGCACGGCAACGGTGAGCTGGTCGGACGTGCGCGGCGGCTTCTCGGGAACGGGCAACATCGATGCGCCTCCGCTGTTCGTGAACCCGCCGGCGGGCGACTGGTCGCTGGCGCTCTGGTCGCCATGCATCGATCGAGGCGATCCAGCCGAGGCCGGCTGCGGCACGGACCTGCTCGGAACCCCGCGGCGGCTCGACGGCCTTCTCGCCGGCGGCGAGCGCATCGACGTGGGCGCGCTGGAGTTCAGCCACGTGCGCCTCGCCGCGAGCGTGGATCCGCTCGTGCCGTCCGTGACCATCGACGTGACGGGCAGCGCCGGCCTGCCGGCCTTCCTCTTCGCCGGGCTCGGGCGCGGGGAGACGTGCATGCCGCCGTACGGGTCGTTCCTTCTCGACGGAGCGCTCCCCTGGATCCTCGTGCCCTGGGGAACGGTGCCGAGCAGCATCACGGTGAGCGTGCTGCCCCAGCACCTGGCGTTCGAGATCATCCTGCAGGCGGCCACGCTCGCGCCCGCGGGCGGCGCCGGCAACACGTCGAACGCGGCGGCGATCGGCGGAGCCTGAGCCGGCCGCTCCGCTCAGGCGAAGGCGGCTTCGCCCGCGAACTCCTGGACCTGGACCATCTCCTGGAAAGGCGTGCCCGCCTGCTGGAAGTGCAGGGCGAGATCGTCTCTGCTGGGCGCGTGCCAGCAGCACACGCACACGCCTTCCTGGAGGTTGACGAACGATCGCTCGAAGATCACTCCGCTTGCCCGTGAAGCGGCGAGAGCGCCCCTTCAGCCCCTGCGGAGATCGGCCTCCGGGAGCTTCGGCATGATGACCAGGAACTTCATCTTCGTGTCTCCTGCCGGCGATGCGCGCCCGCGAGCGGCCGCGGCCCCGGGAACCGCTCCCGGCGCGGCGCTTGCGACGCACTCACAGAAAGTACCTCTTCCTCGAAGGGACGGCCACGCATGATCCACGCCCTGCTCCCCCTGCTCGCCGCCCTGCTGCTCGCGCCCCAGGACCCGCTCGACCACCTGACGCGCCTGGGCGAAGGACGCAGCCGCCGGGCCTCGTCCTGCGCCGCGGACCCCGAGAGCAACTACGACAACCTGCGCGTGCCGCCGGGCGCGACGCACACTCTGGCGGAGATCGCCGGCCCGGCCGTGGTGCGCCACATCTGGCTCACCTTCCCCGAGGCAAGCCCCAACTGGCTGGCCAAGGAAGGCGGCGCCCGGCCCGACGAGATCGTGCTGCGCGCCTACTTCGACGGCGCCGAGGCGCCGGCCATCGAGGCGCCGGTCGGCGACTTCTTCGCCTGCGGCTTCGGCGTGCGCCGCGAGGTGCGCTCCGCGTTGGTCATGGTCGAGGACGGCGACTCGTACAACTGCTTCTGGCCCATGCCCTTCTTCTCCTCCGCGCGCTTCACCCTCACCAACGAAAGCGCGCTGCCGCTCAACTCGACCTACTTCCACATCGACTACGAGGAGCGGCCGCTCCCGCCCGACACGCCCTACTTCTGCGCCCAGTATCGCCAGGACTTCCCAGCCAAGCACGGACAGGACTACCTGATCGCGGACATCCAGGGGCGCGGCCACTACGTGGGCACGGTGCTGTCGGTGCGCACGCGCAGCCCCTTCTGGTTCGGCGAGGGCGACGACCGCTTCTACGTGGACGGCGAGGAGAAGCCCTCGCTCCAGGGCACGGGCACCGAGGACTACTTCCTCTCGGCCTGGGGGCTCCGGGACAACTCCTTCCCCTACAGCGGCACCGTGGTCCTCGGCGGCGACGACTGCCAAGTGCTCGGGGCGCGCATCACCTCGTACCGCTGGCACGTCCTCGACCCGGTGCGCTTCCAGAAGTCATTGCGCGTCGAGATCGAGCACAAGGGCTGGGTCCCGGGCGACGAGAAGCCGAACGGCGAGATCCACGGCCACACCGAGCGCTTCGACGACTTCGCCTCGGTGGCCTTCTGGTACCAGCTCGGCCAGCCCAAGCGCTTCGCCGTCCTGCCGCCCGCCGCCGAGCGCGTGCCGCCGAGCCTGGACGTCGTGATCGAGGGAGAGCGGCTGCTCGGCCGCGCCGTGCTCGCCGGAGGAAGCGCGAGCCTGCAAGAGGGATATCCCTGGACCGGAGCGGGCCAGGTCTTCTTCCAGAGCGACGGCCAGGGAGACGTCTCTCTCGAAACCACCTTCGCGATCGAGAAGCAGGAGTACCGCGCCTTCATCCTGGCGCTGACGCGAAGCTACGACTACGGCATCTACGAGGTCCAGCTCGACGGCGAGACGCTGCAACCGGCGCTCGACCTCTTCGCCGACGACACGGCCCTCGAGGAGGTCGATTGCGGCAGCCGCTCCCTCGCGCCGGGCGAGCACGCCCTGCGCTTCCGGCTCACGGGCAAGAACCCGCGCTCCCAGGGCCACTTCCTCGGCCTGGACTCGGTGCGCCTGCGCGAGCGAACACGCGCTCGACCTCCTCGAGGAGGCCGAGGAGGCCATGGATGACGGCGCCCTCGAGGAGGCGGAGAAGCTCACGCACGAGGCCAGGGACATCTGCGGCTCGCTCCCTCCCTCCGTGGCGGAGGAAGTGCTCGTCTGGTGCTGGCTCCTGATCGCCGAGATCGAGGTGGAGCGGCGGCGCGATCCGGAGGCGCTCGAGGCCTTCGCCATGCTCGAACGCCTCGCCCCGGGCGACGGCGAGGCGCTCTACCTGCAGGCGCGCCTGCGCATGCTGCGCTGGGAGTTCGGCGCGTCCGCCGACCTGCTCGCGGACATCGAGGAGCCGGAGGAGATCATCGGATCGGTGCGCTACGCCCAGGCCATGCTGCGCGAGTTCGCGCACGACTTCAAGGCAGCGGCTCGCCTCTACCAGGAGGCCGCCGCGCTCGATCCGGAGCACTGCCCCCTGCCGCAGCGCATCGAGACCGACGAGGTGCTCGAGCTGCTCGACGGCATCGTGCGGGACATGCCGGAGGACGTGCGCGGTGCGCTCGAGAACGTCACCTTCGACATCGTCGACCTGCCCGAGCGCAAGCTCGACGGCGCGCCGCACAACCCGCCGACCATGCTCGGCCTCTACACCGGCGACCCGATCGACGAGTCGTCTGCCTCGGTCCAGTGCCTGCCGCACAGCATCCGCGTCTTCCGCAGGAACATCGAGCGCATCGCCGCCGACCGCGAGCACCTGCTCGAGGAGCTGCGCCTGACCATCCTGCACGAGATCGGACACCACCTCGGCTGGGACGAGGACGAGCTGGAGGAACGGGGGCTGGCGTGAGGGGCGGCATGCTGACGCGAGGCGCTGCCGCGCGGTCGAACGGGCTCGTCGCCTGCCCTGACTGCGATCTCCTGCAGCGGCCGGCCGCGCTCGCCGCGGGCGAGGCGGCGCGCTGCGGGCGCTGCGGGGCGCGGCTCTACGAGCGCAAGGAGAACAGCCTGAGCCGCACGCTGGCGCTCGCGCTGGCCGCGCTCATCCTCTTCGCCATCGCCAACCTCTGCCCCTTCATGACGCTCAGCCTCGAAGGCCGCTCGCAGGAATGCACCATCTTCTCCGGCGTCACGGGCCTGGCGCGCGAGGGCATGGGCACGCTCGCCCTCCTCGTCTTCCTGGTCTCCGTGCTGGTGCCCTTCCTCAGGATCGCCGGCCTGCTGCATGCGCTCGCGCTCTTGCGCCTCGCGCCCGGCCGCGGGCGCGCCGCCTTCTCCTTCCGCTGGATCCACGCGCTGCGGCCCTGGGGGATGCTCGAGATCCTCCTCCTCGCCGGCTTGGTCGCCCTGGTCAAGCTCGGCGACGTGGCCAGGATCGAGCCGGGCGCCGCCTTCTGGGCCTTCTGCGCCCTGATCCTGGTGAACGCGGCGGCCGCCGCGACCCTCGATCCCGCTCTCGTCTGGCGCGGGCTGGAGCGGAGAGGATGAGCGCCAAAGCGGCGAGCGCGGCCCGGCTGGGCCTGATCTGCTGCCGCGCCTGCGGCCTCCTGCTGCGCGCCCGGCCGCTGCAAGCGGGCGCGGCCGCGCGCTGCCCGCGCTGCGGCGCCGGAGCGCGCGCGCGCAAGCCGCGGAGCGTGGCCTGCACCTGGGCGCTCCTCGTCACCGGCGCCATCCTCTACGTGCCGGCCAACGTCTACCCGATCATGCAGAGCGAGCTGATGGGCAAGACGAGCGAGGACACGATCATCAGCGGCGTGCTGCGCCTCATGGAGGAAGACCAGGCGCCGCTCGCGTTGCTCGTCTTCTTCGCGAGCATCGTCGTGCCGCTGCTCAAGCTCTGCGGCCTGTCCTTCCTCCTGGTCTCGGTGCAGCGCCGCTCCACCTGGCAGCCGCGCGGCCGCGCCGCCCTCTTCCGCCTGATCGAGATCGTGGGGCGCTGGTCCATGCTGGACATCTTCGTGGTCGCGATCCTGGTGGCGCTGGTGCGGCTCGGCTCGGTCGCGACGATCCTGCCCGGGTTCGGCGCGCTCTCGTTCGCCGCCGTCGTGGTCGCCACCATGTTCGCCACGCTGGCTTTCGATCCCAGGCTCATCTGGGACTCGCTGGAGAAGAAGCCATGACCGACGCAAGCGCGCCGCCTCCGGCGCCCGCTCCGCTGCCGGCCGAGACGGCCCCGCCCGCGGGCGAGGAGCCGCGCCTCGAACGCCTGGCCGTGCCCGAAGTGGAAGTGGTGAAGCGCCGCGGCCTCTCGGTGATCTGGCTCGTGCCGCTGGTCGCCGCCGCCGCCGGCTGCTGGCTCGCCTACCAGAGCTTCGCCAACCGCGGCATCCCGATCACCGTCGCCCTGCAGAACGCCGAGGGCCTCGAGGCCGGCAAGACCAGGGTGAAGTACAAGGCTGTGGACATCGGCGTGGTCGAGGACATTCGGCTGGCCGAGGACCTCGACCACGCCGTGGTGAGCGCGACCATCGACAAGGAGGTAGAGCGGCACCTGACGGTCAACACGCGCTTCTGGGTGGTGCGGCCGCGGGTCGGCGCGAGCGGCGTGTCCGGCCTGAGCACCGTGCTCTCCGGCGTGTACGTCGAGGTCGACCCGGCGCCGGGGCCGCCGGCGCGCTTCTTCGTCGGGCTCGAGCAGCCCCCGGTCACGCCCTCCAACGCGCCCGGGCTCAAGCTCGTGCTGCACGCCGCGCGTCTCGGCTCCCTCGACACGGGCTCGCCGATCTTCCACTGCGACATCCCCGTGGGCAAGATCGAGGGCTACCGCCTGCTGGACGACGGAGCGGGCATCGACATCGACGCGTTCATCGACAGCCCCTACCAGGACCTGGTGCGCAGCACCTCCCGCTTCTGGAACGCGAGCGGCATCGACGTCTCCCTGTCCGCCGCCGGCGTGAGCCTCAGGACGCAGTCCCTCGCGACCCTCCTCGCCGGAGGCGTGGCCTTCGAGACGCCCGCCGAGTCACCGGGCGCGCCCTGCACCGGCGGCGCGCGCTTCGACCTGTACGAGAAGCACCAGGACATCCTCGACGCGGCCTTCACCGAGAAGATCGCCTACGTGGCCTTCTTCAAGGACTCGGTGCGCGGGCTCTCCCCGGCCGCGCCCGTCGAGTTCCGCGGGGTCCGGATCGGCTCGGTCAGCGACGTGAGCTTCGAGTTCGATCCCGGCGCCGAGGAGGTCCGCATCCCGGTGACCTTCAACCTCGAGCCGGGGCGGGTGGCGCGCTTCGGCCCGGAAGGGTCGCGCCCGGAGGAGGTGGTGGAGGGACTGGTGCGCAAGGGCCTGCGCGCACAGCTGCGCTACAGCAACGTGCTCACCGGCCAGCGCTTCATCGACCTCGACTTCCATCCCGGCGCGCCGCCGGCGGAGATCCAGGGCGGGGAGCGCCTGGAGTTTCCGACCGTGCCCTCCACCATCCAGCACTTCGCCGAGAGCGCGCTGGACGTCCTGGAGAAGCTGCGCGGCCTGCCGCTCGAGGAGCTGGCCGAGAAGGCGCGGCAGGCGATCGAGGGCGTGGATCAACTGGTGCGCAAGCCCGAGGTGGCGTCCGCCTTCGAGCAGGCGGCGCGCACGCTGGACGAGGTGCGCATCCTCGCGCACAGCATCAACGATGAGGTGGAGACCCTCGCCGCCGAGGTAAGGGACGTGGCCCGCGCCACGACCGAGACCCTGGAGCGGGCGCGCTCGCTCGTGGACGAGGCCGAGGGAGCGGTCGCCGCCGACTCTCCGCTCATGGTCGAGCTGCTGCGCGCCATCGAGGAGCTGGGTGAGGCATCCCGCTCGATCCGGCGCCTCGCCGACTACCTCGAAGGCCACCCCGAGGCACTGATTCAGGGCAAGAAGGTCCCGGGAGGATGATCGTGAAGCGCCAGCGCGTCCGGTTCGCTCGTTTCCTTGTCGCAGCGGTCTCGCTCGCCGGCCTTTACGGCTGCGCGAGCACGCCCGCGCCGAGCCTCTATCGGCTCGAATCCCTGGCGGAGGCGCGGCCGGAAGGCGCCGGCCCGGGGCCGGCGCTCGGCATCGGTCCGGTCACGCTTCCCGCCTACCTCGACCGCCCGGAGATCGTGACCTCCGGGGGCGGCCTCCGCCTGCTGTCCGCCGACTCAGAGCGCTGGGCGGAGTCCCTGGCGGAGAACGCCACGTGCGTGCTCGCGGAGAACCTCTCGCTGCTCCTCGGCACGGACCGCGTCACGCGCTACCCCTGGAAGCGCGGCAGCGACGTGGACTACCAGGTCGTGGTGGACGTGGTCCGCTTCCACGGGGAGCTGGGCGGCGCGTGCGTGCTCACCGCACGCTCAAGCATCCGCGACTCCGCGGGCGCGCTGCTCGCGCCGCCGCGGAGGTCCACGTTCAGCGAGCAGGCGGCCGGCCCGAGCCACGCGGACATGGTCGCGGCCATGAATCGCGCGCTCGAGGCGCTCTGCCGCGAGATCGCCGCGAGCGTGGCGGAGCTGGCGGCGCGGTGAGAGCGGCCACAGGGTCTTCCGCGAGCCCAAGTGAACGCCTGAGAACCCGAGAAGGGGAGGGGACGAGGAGGTGTGTGGAGCGATCGCGGCCGTTTCCCCGGCCTTCGGGGCCGCATCGCGACTCCCGGTGCATCGCGTGCGCGACGAACGCGCAGGGCCTCGTCGAAATGCGGGCGATGCTGGCGGTCCAGTGTCGTGAGGGTGAGCCGGGTGAGCGTGGTACGTCGTCGCTGGCGGCCCCTTCACCGGGGAACCGCCGCTCCGCTCCCTCTGCGCGCCGCCTCGATTCTCGGGGTGCGGAGGGCCTGCTCCAGTTCAACTCACTTGCGGACGGCGGTCGCGGGCCGGAACGGAGCCCGCTCCCGCCCCGGAATCGATGCACGCCGCACGGAGGCGCGGTGGAACGAGCGATCGCGGCCGTTTCCCCGGCCTCTGGGGCCGGATCGCGACTCCCGGTGCATCGCGTGCGCGACGAACGCCATGAGGCTCGCCACGGCGAAGGCGATGCCGGCGGTTCCGCGGCGTGAGCTACGGCAGGCGTGAGTGGCACGAAGTCGCTGCCGACCCCTGCGCCAGGGAAACGCTGCTCCGCTTCTATGGGGAGGCCGGCCCTGTCAAGAGGAAAGTCTGGGGATGCGTAGACCTCCTTCTTGGGGCGCTGGTCTGTTTCGGGGA
>JACQZJ010000136.1 GCA_016213895.1 Planctomycetota bacterium
CTCGCCGAGCGTGCGCGCGACGGGCGCGAGCAGCGTCTCGCCGCCGAAGCGCAGCGCGTCCTTGGGCGTTCCCATGCGCCGGCTCTCTCCGCCGGCGAGGAGCAGCGCGGCCCGTTTCACCGCGCGTCCCCGGCGCCGTCCCATTCACCGAGGAGGAAGCCGCGCGCGCGGAGGAGCGCGCGCGTCTCCGCGTCCTCGAGCAGGCCGGCGAAGGCGCGCAGCGCCGGCCGCTCGCGCCGGGCGCGCGGCACGACGAAGTCGTAGCGCTCCTCGGCGAGCGGCAGGAAGCCCAGTCCGTAGTCCCGCGCCACCGTCGCGATGGCCACGCCGAAGTCGGCGCGTCCGGCCGCCACCGCCGCGGCCACGGCGTTGTGCGTGCGCGCCTCGTTCGTGTGGCCCGTGGGGCGCAGTTCGCCGAGGAGGCGGTCGATGAGCAGGCGCGTGCCGCTGCCGCGGTTGCGGTTCACCATGACCACGCCGTGCATGGCGGGCAAGGCGCGTGCGAAGCCGGCGCAGTCCAGGCCGGCGAAGCGCGCGTCGTCCAGGCGGTGCACCACGCCCTGCATGCGGCCGTAGCCTCGCAGCAGGACCACGCTCTCGTCCAGGAACGGTTCGTTGTAGCGGCCGGTCGCCGGGTCGAGCAGGTGGACGCCGGCCACGTCGCACTCGCCGGCCTTGGCCGCCCTGAGGCCCGCCTCCGAGCCGACGCTGATGATGCGCGCCGTGTAGCCGCGCCTTCTCAGCGCTGCGACCAGCACGTCCAGGCCGACGCAGTGGCTGCCGATGAACACCAGGTCCTTGGCCTCGATGTCGCGCGAGAGCAGCGTCACCGTCACCTCCGCGCCGGCCGCGACGAACTCGGTGTTCTGCGGGATCGTCACGAAGCCGTCGGCGCGGCTCCAGGTGGTGACTGAGCCCGAGCCCTTGCCGAGCGGGTAGGCGCGGAGCCCCTCGTCCGCCGGCACGAGATGCACCAAGAGGTACTCGGTGCGGCCGCGCTCCGAGTTGACGCGCAGCGGCAGCGTGGCGCGCACGCGCCCGCGCCGCTCCTCGACCTGCCCCAGCATGCGGCGCAGGAGCGGCGCCACGAACTCATGGAAGGTGAAGAGCGCCGAGGTGGGGAAGCCCGGCAGCACCACGAGCGGCGTCTTGCCGCAGACCGCGAGGCAGAGGGGCTTGCCCGGTTTGAGCGCCACCCCGTGCACCACGATGCCCGGCGGCGGCAGGCGGGAGATCACGCGGCAGGCGACGTCTCCCGGCCCCTTGGACGTGCCTCCGGACACGAGGACGACGTCGTGGCCGAGCGCGCCGGCGAGCGCGCGCTCCAGGGCGCCCTCGTCGTCCGGGATGATGCCCAGCAGGTGCGGCTCGCCGCCGAGCTCGGTGACGGCGTCGGCGAGAGCGCGCGCGTTGCTGTCGAACACCTGGCCGATCGCGAGCCGCGCTCCCGGGGGCACGACCTCGTCGCCGGTCGAGAGGATGGCCACGCGCGGCCGGCGCCGCACGCGCGCGCGCTCGCGCCCGATCGCGGCGAGCACGCCGGTCTCGCGCGCGGTGAGCGCCTCGCCGTCGTGCAGCACGAGCTCGCCGCGCGCGATGTCGCTGCCGGCGAAGGTGAGCGCCTCGCCCGGCGTCACCGCGCGGCGCACGACCAGCTCGTCGCCCTCCTCGTCGGTCGCCTCGACCAGGAGGACGGCGTCGGCGCCGCGCGGGATGACGGCGCCGGTGGCGATCGCCGTGGCCGTGCCGCGCGCCACCTGGATGCGCGGCACGACGCCGCTGGCGATCAGCTCGCGGTTCAGCCTGAGGCGGCGCGGCGCCTGCTCCGAGGCGCCGAAGGTGTCTTCCGCGCGCAGCGCGTAGCCGTCCATGTTGGAGCGGTCGAAGGCGGGCACGTCGACCGGGGCGAAGACGTCCTCGGCCAGCGTGCGGCCCAGGCAGCGTTCGAGCGGAACCTCCTCGGCCGGGAGCGGCCCGAGGTCGAGAGCCGCGTGGAAGCGGCGCTCTGCCTCGTCGCGATCGATGACCTCGAGAAACTGCTCTTGCCGCATGGCGTGCGCTCCGCCGCTCGAACGGAACCGATGCTATCCTCTCGCGCATGGGCGACAAAGCCAGCCCCCTGGTCGACAGCCACTGTCATCTCGTTTCGAGCCAGTTCGACGACCTGGACGCGGTGTGCGAGCGCATGCGCCAGGCGCGCGTGCTGCAGGCCGTGGTGGTGGCCACCGGCGTGAGCACGGCGCGGAGCGCGCTCTCCTTGTGCGGCGAGCAGGCCGGGCTCTTTCCGACCGCCGGGATCCACCCCAACGACCTGACGGAGGACTGGGAGCGGGAGTTCGCCGAGATCGAGGAGCTGGTCGCGGCCGGAGGATTCGTGGGAGTGGGGGAGAGCGGCCTCGACTACTTCCGCGAGCGCGCGCCGCACGGCCGCCAGCGCGCGGCCCTCGAGCGGCACGCGGCGCTGGCTTGCGCCAGGGATCTGCCGCTCATCGTGCACGTACGCGAGCGCGACGGGCGGCTCGCGGCGTTTGACGACGCCGCCGCGGCGCTCGCGGCGTTTCCCGGGCTGCGCGGAGTCATGCACTGCTACAGCGGGGACGCCGCGCACGCCGAGCGCTACCTGGCGCTCGGGCTCAGCATCTCCTTCTCCGGCGTGCTGACCTTCCCCGGAGCGCACGGCGTGCGGGCCGTGGCCGCGGCGCTGCCGCTCAGCGCGGTCCTGGTCGAGACGGACGCGCCCTACCTCGCCCCGCAGCCGTGGCGCGGCACGCGCAACGAGCCGGCCTACGTGGTGGCCACGGCGGCGGCGCTGGCCGAAGTGAAGGGCGTGAGCGAGGAGGAGGCGCGGCGCGCGACTACGCGCAACTCCCGCCTCCTCTTCGGGCTGCCCGACGCCGACTGAGGCGGCGCGCCTCACTTCTTCTCAGGGGCGATCTCCTTGAGGATCTGCACGCCGATTTCGTCGATCTTGCCCGACGTCGAGCTGGCGAGGATCGCCACGGCAGCACGTTCCGCGGGCGCGATGAGCAAGAGGGCGTGGAATCCGCCGGTCTGGCCATTGTGCCCCAGCGTACGGCCGCCTTCTCCTACGTGCCAGCCGTAGGCCACGGCCGAGCCGTCCGCGGCCAGGGAGAACAGGCGCTCGTGCGAGCGCCGGATGGCGCGCGCGAGCGGCGTCCTGTCCGGGTCGAGCTGCAGGGCGGCGAAGAGCAGCAGGTCGCGGACGGTCGAGCGGATCGCTCCGCAGCCGGCCAGTGCGTCGAAGTTCCAGGGAGTGAGCGGCCTGCTGTTCGGCCCCGACGCCGCGGCGAAGCGCGCGCGCATGGAGTCGTTCAAGGCCACGCGCGTGTCGTTCAGGCCGAGCGGCCGGCAGACGCGGGACAAGAGGAGCTGCTCGTAGTCCGGGAGAGCGCGCGCTTGACACAGGACGTGGCCGAGCAGGCCGAATCCCAGGTTGCTGTAGGCGTAGCGCTCGCCGGGCGGCGCGTCGAGGACGTACCCCTCGAGATAGGAGTAGAGCTCCGCGACGCCGAAGCCGGCGTACGGGTCCTGCGGGTTCTCGGGGCGGAAGCCGTCCGGAATGCGCGGCAGGCCGGAGGTGTGCGTGACCAGGTGACGCAGGAGCACGGGCGGCTCCTCGGCCGGCAGCCTGAGCGTGTCCGGCAGATGGCGCGCGATCGGGTCGTCGAGACCCACCAGGCCCTCCTCGACGGCGTCGGCGAGGAGGAGGCCGGTGAAGACCTTGGTGATCGAGCCGATCTCGTAGAGGGTCGCCCCATCGGGCGCGGAATCGCCGTCGTGCGTCACGCGACCGTAGCCGTGCACGCTTTCCTCGCCGTTCTGGAGCACGCCCACCACGAGGCCGAGCGCCTCTCTCTGCTCGATGAGCGGCGCCGCCAGCGAGTCGATGAGCTCCTCGAGCGCGCGCGGGGCGGCTTCCTCCTGGGGCGAGGCGGGCAGGACACCGAACACGAAGAGGACGAGCAACGCGTCAACCATCATAGAGCAGCATCTCCACGCTTTCCCCGGCGCCGTATCCCTCGCTCTCCTTCGGCACGATGACCACGCCGTCCGCGCAAGTCGTGGAGGAGAGGAGCGACGCGCCGGAGATGCCGATGGGCTCGACCTTGCCGCCGGCGATCCGCACGCGCACGTAGTCGACGCGTCCCACGGCGGAGACGATCTTGCGGCCGACCGGCAGGACGGCGCGGCGGTGCGGCCAGTGAAGCGGCCGCCCGCCGAGGCGGCGCACGGCCGGTCCGGCGAAGAACTCGTAGGCGCACAGGCAGGAGACCGGGTTGCCCGGCAGCAGGAAGACTGGGCGCTTGCCGAAGAACCCCACGCCGCTCGGCCCGGCCGGCCGCATGGCCACGCCGTGCACCTCGAGCACGCCGAGCTCGGCGACCAGATCCGGCGCGTGGTCCTCGGCGCCGACCGACGAGGCCCCGGAGACGAGGATCACGTCGCCCGTGGCGCCGGCCAGGGCGCGCGCCAGGGCCTCGCGCTTGTCGGGCACAATGGGCGCCGTGGCGGGCAGGCCGCCGTCGCGGCGCGCGAGCGCCTCGATCATCAGCGAGTTGCTGTCGACGATGCACGCGTCCCGCGGGCGCTCGCCCGGAGGCAGCAGCTCGTCGCCCGTGATCACGATCGAGACCGCGGGCCGCCGCACCACCGGGACCGCGGCCGTTCCGGCCGACGCGAGCAGTCCCGCGTCCTGCGGGCGCAGCAGGCGGCCGGCCTGGAGGAGGACCGCGCCCGCGCGGATGTCGTCGCCCTTGCGGCCGACGTTCTTGCCGGGAGCGACCGCCTCCAGGGCGAGGACCGATCCGCCCTGTTCCGCGGCACGCTCCGCCATGAGGACCGCGTCCGCTCCGCGCGGCAGCGGCGCGCCGGTCATGATGCGCACCGCCTCGCCGGAGCGGACTTCGCCGCGAGACGACCGGCCCGGCCGCGCCTCGCCAATGACGCGGAAGGAGAGCGGCGCGAGAGCCGTGGCGCCGAATGTCTCCTCGCCGCGCAGCGCGTATCCGTCCATGGCGGCGCGATCGAAGCCGGGGACGTCGGCCTGCGCCGCGACCTCGGCGGCGAGCACGCGGCCGGCGCACTCTGTCACCGGAATGATCTCGCTCGCGAGCGGGGCGAGCCGCTCGTCCAGCAGGCGCACCACGTCCGCCACGTCATGGCGGCTGGCGAAGCCCTGCATGCGCACGTCTCGTGTCACGGTCCCTCCGCCGCCATCGTACCCGCATTATTTTTCGGCCCCTCCCCCCTTGATCACTCGCGCCTCGGTGGAGACAATCCAGCCAGTGGTGAACGGGTCGCTCCAGGGGCTCGATGGCGCGGGGCATCGCTGGCCGGGAGAGGCGCTGGAATGAAGGAACGAGGCGTGCGCTGGGACGCGGCCGGGGAGCCGGACGGCCTGTCAGTGGTTCTCTCCGCCCTGCGGAGCCTGCAAGAGGGGCCGGTCATCGCGCCCCGCGACGCCGTCGACCCGGATCGCGTGGCCGACGTGCTGCTGGACCTGGGGCACCGCTTCGACGGCACGCGGCTGCTCTATCTGATGACCGCGCTGCAGCTCGATCGCTTCGACGACCTGGCGCGCGAGATGTGCGCGCGCAATTACCTGCTGCTCGATGCCGAGGGGCTGGCCGAGGAAGCAGTGGTCGCGGTGTACACAGGCTGGCTGGACGGCACGCGGCGCCAGCCTTTCGGCGACTGGGCGCGGAGCATCATGCGCCACGTGGTGCGGCGCGCCTGCGTGGACCCGAAGCTCGCGGTCTACTCTCCGCCGGGAGGGGACGCGGCCGAGCGGCTGGTCATGGAGATCCTGGCGGA
>JACQZJ010000137.1 GCA_016213895.1 Planctomycetota bacterium
AGGAGCCCGGCACCTGGACGTCGCGCAGCCAGGTGAAGAAGGCGATGGGAGGCTTCTTCCTCGAGGAGCTGACCGTCATCGACGCCGGGCCGGCGGCCCCCGCGCCGATTGTGTTCCGTTCGTTTTACGGCTACGACGCGGAGCGCGGCAAGTACATGAGCTGCGGCGTCGGCAACATGGGAATGGTCAGCCTCTCCGAGATCCACTGGGTTGACGAGAACACGATGGTGTCCGCGCAGAGCGCCATCGAGGACGGCAGCTTCGTCACCGACCGCTGGATCACGACCCTCGAGGCGGACGGTTCCTCGTTCGTGGGGCAGCGCGCGGTCGGCGGCGGCGAGTTCTTCGAGCACGTGCAGGGCCAGATGAGGCGCAGCGAGGAGCCGTTCGAGGCGCCCGACCTCGAGACCGCGCCCGGGCTGGCGCCGGCCGGTCCCGAGATGCAGAGGCTGAACAGGATGGCGGGCCGCTACCGCTTGAGCGGCTCCTTCCAGATCATGCCCGGCGCGCCGCCCATGGAGGTCTCGGGCGACGAGCGCATGCGCCCACTCTTCGGCGGTTGCGTGCTCGAGGCGACGGTCCACGGGGACCCGATCCCGGAGTTCGGCGGCTACGAGGCGTGGGCCGCCTTCGCCTGGGACCCGGCCGAGGAGTGCTACGCCTGCGTCTACGTGAACAGCATGGGAGAGATCTCGAAGAGCGAGGCGCGCTGGGTGGGCGACTGCCTGGTGAGCACGCACGCGGTGCTGCGAACCGGTCAGCCGTCGGTCTCGCGCGGGATCGTCTTTACCAACGAGCGCGGCGCCATCACCAAGGTCCTTTCCCACAGCATCGTCGGCGATGAGGCGCCCTTCCAGGATTTCGAGGGGACCTACGTCCTGCAGAAAGAGTGAAGGACTGAGACCCGCGCGGTAGCATGCCCGCGGATCGCCTGCGACCCGGGCAGGGAATCCAGGAGGGCGGCCGCCGAAGGAGGATGTGGAGCCTTCGAGAGCCCGTACGGGCGAAGCGACGGACTCCTTCAATAGTCCATGACGAGCGGTGAAGAGCTTGAACGCCGCAGTGACGGCGACCTCGGGAAGGAACCTGGACGCGAGGGCTACCGGCACGAGCTACACGCTGCTTCGCCCGCATCGCGCTGCGAGGAAGGAACACTCACTTGAGTTCAGGGAACCTCGATGTTTCGGTTGGCGGTGTCGCAGCGTTGGTCCAGTCGCTGCTGGCGATTGGCGTCTATGGCGACGTGGAGAAGCGTCGTCGGCGCCGACTCGAGACCCGGTTCGGCGGGCGATGGACGTGGGCGGCGGCAACGTTGATCCTGGGGGTTTTCGGTCTGGGCGCATACTGGGTCATTCACTACTCCACGTTTGCTGCGAAGTCCGAGCCGCCTGAAACCAAGGCTTGATGGCAGCACTGCGGCGCCGGACGGTACGCTTCTGCCGTGTCTCAGGTCGAAGGAGGAGCGACGATGAAGAGGCCGATGTCTCCTCGCAGCCGCGCGGTTTCGTCGGAGAAGCGGGAATGCAGGTGGGAGTGGATCCTGGTCGCCATCCTGTTCCTGGCGCGTCCCGTCGCGGCGGCCGAGGGTCTCGAGATTCTCGACGAGACCTTCCCCGACGGCGTGCGCGTCCGCTGCGAGGTGGCGTCGCGGGGGGACGGCCGGCGCTTCCTGAACGGCTTCTACTGCCGGTGGGACGCGGGCGGTGAGAAGGTCTGCTTCGGCCAGTATCGCGACGGCGAGCGCGACGGGAAGTGGAAGGTCAGGTCACCGGGCGGCGCGTGGGAGGAACGCAGCTACGGGAACGGTTTCCTGGCCGGGACGGTGGTCTCCGCAGGAAGCCGCGCCTCCGACAGGAAGCCCCACGGGGACGCCTCCCTGATCGTGGCGCGGCAGGACGTGCGCGGCAACAATACGGCCGAGGGCTGTCTCCTGGGCGGTCTGCCGCATGACGTGTGGGTCTTCTACAGGGAGGATGGCTCCCGGCTGTTCGAGGGAACCTATTGGCGGGGAGTCCCAGAGGGTGTCTGGGTGGCGTATCTCGCGGACGGCCGCATCGAGCCGGCGCTGATCAGCGGCGTCTACGCCCAAGGCCGGCGCGTCGCGGATCTGCCTCCGTGGGAGCCGCGGGTCCGGTTCGGAGCGACGGCGACGCCTGGTCCGGTCGCGCCGCTGCCGGTGCCGGAGAATCCGGCCATCGCGTCCACCATCGCCACGGTCTTCGCCAAGGGCCAGTCGGGACGGACCTCGCACGAGGCTATGATTCTCAGTGGAGACCCGGCGACTGTCCCGCATGTCCTGAACGCCCTCCTCGCCCTCGACCTCGCGACCGAGGAGGGGCGCCGCAGGGCGGATCTGGCCGAGGAGCTCTTGCTCAGGCCGCTCTTCGCCGGCAATGACCTGCCGTGCGGCGGCATCCTCTCTGGCGCGTCCGAGCAAGACGTCAGGCTGGCGGTGCTGCGCTGGCGGCTGGTGTGGGAGGTCGTTCGGGACAAGCCGATGTGCCTGCTGGTGGACATCCCGCTGGCCAAGGCCACGCTGGCGTCTTCCGGGGAGAACGTGCTGGCGCTGGTCGGCCCTCCCTCCGACGCGCCGCCGGAGCGGAACTTCTCCGCGCGAGCGCAGAAGGCGGAGCAGCCCATCTCCAAAGCGGTCGCTGCCGGGCTGGACTGGCTCGCACGTCACCAGGAAGAGGACGGCCGCTTCGACTGCAGGGACTTCTCTTCGCGTTGCGGTTCTGGCGCCTGCGACGGCGAGGGCAACATCTACGACGTCGGGACCACGGCGCTGGCCGTGCTTGCTTTCCTCGGCGACCCGAGCGCCAAGCAGCGCGCGCATCACGAGGAGCGGGTGGCCCGGGCGGCGCGCTGGCTGATCAAGAGCCTGGATCCGTCGACCGGCCGCTTCCAGTCGATCGAGGACCACTACGTCTTCGAGGACGGCACCACCGGGTGCGCCCTCAGCCCGCGCGGCAACATCGAGAGCGCCGTCGCCGTGATGGCGCTCTGCGAGGCGGCCACTCTCTTCCGATCTCCGGTGTGCGCCGCCGCGGCGCAGCGCGGTGTCGACTACCTGCTCTCGGCGCGCAATCCGTACAAGGCTTGGGGTGACGACTGGGTGCCCGCAGGTAACAACAACATGTCGACCACGGGCTTCTGCCTGCTCGCCCTGGTCGAGGCGCGGGAAGCCGGGCTGGTGGTCGACCCGGCGGCCTTCGAGGGCGTCATGCTCTTCATCAGCGAGATGACGGACGAGAACTCCTGGCGGACGGGCTGGGTGGGGAAAGGCGGCTACTCCGCCCGCCAGCCGGGACTGAATAAGAGATGGCCGGAGAAGATGACCGAGGCGATGACCGCTCTGGCGATGGTGTGCCGGATTCTGATGGGGGAGGATCCGCAGAAGTCCGTGGCCCTGCGCGGCGGCGCGGACCTCCTGCGCATGCAGCTTCCCTTCTGGGACGAAAAGGAGGGAACGATCGACTACATCTACTGGATGTTCGGCGCCCACGCCATGTGGCAAATGGGCGGCGCGGACTGGGAGATGTGGCAGAAGCGGATGTTCGATGCCGTGGTCAAGACGCAGCGCCAGGATGGCTGCGAGAGAGGCTCGTGGGACCCGCAGTACGATCCGTGGGGCCACGAGGGAGGGCGCATCTACGCCACGGCTATGATGCTGCTCGCGCTCGAGGCCCCCGGCCGCTACGTGCGCTCTGGATCCTGAGCCGGGGACGGATGGGGGCCGCGCCCCCTGTCCGCGGCGCAAGACGTCGACCGGCCGCGGCGCGCTCCTCAGCCTCCCATCTCGCGCAGCCGCTCCTTCACCCAGCTCTCCATCGCCTGGGCGGCGAAGTCCGGCGCCAGCTTGCCGCGCAGCACGAGGCTGCGGATGTTCCACCGCGTCGACCCGCGCTGCGCCAGGGCGACGCGGCCAGCGGGCATGTCCTTGAGCGGCAGGTCGACGATGCGCCGGCCGTCCAGGTCGGCGGAGAGGAGCGCGCCGTCGTAGCGAAGCGTGACCACGCGCATGGCGTCGATGACGGTATCCACCGCGACCGCTGCCGGTTGCTGGCCGGCGCACCGGCCAGCGGCGTTGCAGAACGCCAGGGTTTCGCCGCCGATCAGGGCCGCGAACGAGCCGTGGATGTCGAGGCACAGTGCGAGGAGGTGGCTGTGGTAGAAGGTCGAGGAGGCCATGCTCAGCGACGAGGTGACTTCGACCGTGACGGGCGCGAGGAAGCACGCCTTGTGCACCAGGTTCAGGCTGCCCGTGGCGCGCAGTCCGTCGCTCGAGACCTGCCAGTCGCGGGGGAGGGTCGGTATGCCCAGGAATCCCTGCAGGGGATCCGGCGGATTCCACTCCACGTCGAAGTCCAGCATCTCGTTCGGCTCGCGGAAGCCGTAGCGGAACTCGAGGCAGCCGTCGGCGCTCGCCACGGGTCGCACGGTAAAGGAAGCACAGGCCAGGTCGTCGCGCTCGAACTTCTTCTCGAGCAGCGAGCGGGCCACGGCGAGGAGCGTGTCGCGCAGGCTGCTCGCTGACTGGCAGGTTTCGCCAGCTCTCAGCACGAACTCGAGGTCCGCGAGCACCGGGTCCGGGTCCTGGTTGTCGGCCGGGAGGGCGTCCCTGAGACGCTCCAGCCGCTCGCGCACCTGCGCCGCCAGGAGCAGGGCGGGCCACGCCGCGCGGCGCGCCTGCAGCGCATCGCCGGCCGCGGCGTCGAGGCGCGCGCTGGCGGCGTCTTCCTCCTCCCCCCAGAGCAGTGCGATCGTGGCGTCGAGCAGCGCGTTCGACAGCGAGAACTTCCTGGCGTACTCGACGGTCCTGTTCGGGCCGAAGAGGGCGCGATCAATGCGCGACTCGTTCTGCTTCCAGTCGGAAATGAGGACGACCGCGTCATCGAAGAACACGACGCGGCGTGCCAGGCCCGGGCCGAAGATGACGTTGACGTTCTTGGTCTTGGCCGCCAGCAGCACGCCGTCGGAGTAGTCCTTGAGCGCGGCCAGGAACGAGACGACGTCCGCGGCCGAAGGCGCCTGCCGGGCCAGGGCGAGCGCGTCGGCGAAGCGGCCGGCGCCGGCCAGGGACAGCGCGCGGCCGGTGGTTTCTTCGGCCGTCGCCGGCGGCAGGACGAGCGCCGCGGGCGCGAGGCGCGTGGCCGCCGGCGGTCGCACGTCCGTGCGGATGGCTGGCAGCTCCGGCACGGCGATGCCGAACTCGTCGCCGGCGAGCTTCAGCACGTACTCCTGGAACTCGCGGTCGAATGCCGCCGCATCCTGGATGCCGAGCGCCAACAGGAAGTCGTCGTAGCTGCTCTTGCCGCGGAACGCCCCGCGCAGGAACTCTTGAAAGCGGCGCCGCGTTTCGTCCGGCGCGCCCTGGTGCAGATAGTAGGCCAGCATGTTCGAGGCCGGATAGAGCACGCCCATGGCCGCGGCCTGCTGCAGCTCGCTGAGGCTCCTTCCCATGCGGTCGGCGGCGATCGGCACCAGCATGAAGATATTGCGCACGCGGAACAGGTCCTGGATGCCCGGGAAGACCTCGCGCGTCTCCTCGTGGTGCAGGATCGCCGCGCAGGTCCTGAGATCGTCGCGCGACAGGTGCGCGAACTCGATCGAGCCGGAGCGCACGAAGCCCCGGAAGGTCGAGACGTACTCGGCCAGTCCCTCGACGAGCCAGAGCGGCATGGTGTCGATGCCCGTGGCCGAGTAGGCGTCCGTCAGCGCATGGACGACCTCGTGGCAGACGGTGCGCATCTTCTCGTCGCTGTTTCGGCGGTTGATGGCCGTCCCGTCCTCGAACGTGATCGAGAACTTGTGGCGGGGGTTGTAGTGGGCGAGGCTCACCTGCAGGCCGAAGCCGTGCGGCCGCGCCTCGCCGTAGTCGTCGTAGTTGCCGCGGCTGGCGAGCACCACCAGGACCGTGAGCGGGACGCGGGGGCCGCGCTCGAGACCGAGCGGCTCGACGTATCGCTTGCAGAAGTGGTATTGCACGGCCCGCACGTGACCGCCGTACTCGCGCTTGATGCCGTCGACGTAGAGGTTGGGCGGCTTCGCGGGAAGCTGGACGAGCAGGAGCACGTCGTTCTCGCCCTCGACCCTCTCGAACTTCTGGCGCGCGAAGAACCGATCCTTGCGCAGGGTCTCGTCCACCGCGCCCAGGAACTGCTTCCTGGGATCGGGCGGCGCCTTCTTCCGTTCCGCGGCAGCCTGCTTCTCGCGCTCCCACTGCGCGCGCAGGAGCAGAAGCTCTTGGTCCGTGACCTTCTTGCCGTTCTTCTCCTCGAAGGGCGTGAAGTCGTAGAAGCCGGCGTCGGCGCCCCAGTAGGCCTCGGTGTAGCCGGGCAGGTGCTTCTCGGGATTGAAGTCCACTCCCAAGAGGATCCCGACCGTGAGACCGAGCAGCGCCAGGGTCTTCATGATCCCTCCTTCAGCCTGAAGGCGTTTCCTTGCCGGCCCGCAGTGTACACGAAGCCCGCCGGCGCGCGGAAGGAGCCGTTGGCGCGGCGCCAGGTGCGCTGCACATGTGCTTCCCGCCGCGTTCGCTCGGCGGCGCGGCGCCGCTCGTGCGGGCGCCGGTCGCGATGAAGCAGAGGACGGCCGGTTGTTGCTTGACCCGCATTACACGGAGGAACACATGAACAGGACCCGGTTGCTTTGCGCGTCAGTCCTCACGGCGCTGTGCGCCGCGGGATGCACCACGCGCGGCATTCCCCATCACGGCGGCGGGAAGCGTTTTGCCGAGGAGCAGTACATCCTCGCGAACGCCACCCGCAAGGCCACCGAAGGCATCAACTGGGAGGTGGTGAAGGACAAGAACGTGGTGCTGACCGTCTACTCGATTGGCGACGAGGGCGGCGGCGCCGGCGGCAGCGGCGGACTGGGGTTGACCGGTCTCCTGTCCAGCGGCTTCGGGGGCGGGTCCAGCGCCGGCGACATGGAGTACGTCAAGGGCGTCCTCGCGCAGAAGATCATGGATGCCGGCGGCACGATCGCGACCACCGGCAAGGACGACATCAACGGCGAGGTCATCGTGGTCGTGGGCCGGGTCGGCACCAACCGGCACACCGACAGCAACGTGATCTTCTGGACCGACCGGCTCGACGCCGAGGTCAAGATGAGCGCCCATTACCGGGCGCTGGACAACGCTGGCGGCGGTTTCCGGCCGGCCCAGCCCCTCAAGGGAGGCGAGTCCTGCTGGTTCTACTCGGGGCTGTACTTCCTGGGAATCGGCCCGGTGAACGGCGTGTGCGCGGCGAGAGTGTGCCCTACTCCCGGACCAGCATGCGCAGCTCCTCAAGGGTGTCCTCGGTGATCTCCGGCAGCTCGGCGAGGTCTTCGAGGGAGGCGAAGCCGCCGAGGCGCGAGCGCCGCTCGGCGATGGCGCGGGCTTGTGCGTAGTTGACGCCCGGCAGGGACATGAGGAACTCGACGGGCGCGGTGTTGAGGTCGAGGAAGAGGGGCGAGGCGAAGGAGCCGAGGATCGGCAGGGTGAAGCTGACCTCGTCGTTCCTGAGCCAGATCTCCGGGGCCACGCGCGCGAGGGGGAGGGTCGGATCGGCGACGTAGCTCTCGAGGGCCTCGCGGAAGCGCGTGCCGAGGCCGGGCAGGCGCTGGCGGAAGCCGGCGATGTCGAGCCGATGGCCGGCCTGGTGCAGGGAGGCGTAGATCTCGGCCGCGTCCGGCAGGACGAGTGTGTAGTGGAAGACCTCGAGGGCGACGCGGGCGATGCGCCGGCGCTCAGCCTCGCCCGCGGCCTCGAGCAGCTCCTCGAGGAAGACGAGCACGGCCGGCGCGCGCTCCAGGCGCTCGGGCGTGAGCTGCGAGAACGCGGCGAAGAACGCGGCGTAGCGCCGCGGGTCGGGGAGGGGCGGCGCGGCTGGGTCCGCGGGCTCCGCGCCCGCGTCCGGGGTCGTGGCCAGCCGATAGAAAAGCGCCGCGATCACGCCCTCGGAGGCGACCATCTGCTCGAGCGTCCTCAGCCGGGCCGGGTCGTACGTGGTGTCGGTCCAGCGCGCCAGGAGCTCGGCGGCGCTGGGCCGCTCTCCCGCCACGTAGCGCTCCTCGACGCGCGGCAGGAAGGCGAAGACGTTCTCCTTGATCGCGGTGTAGCGCCGGTAGCTCTGCGAGTAGGTCATGAGGTCGAAGGCGGGCCGCGTGCTGTCCCCGCGCTCGGGCGGCGCGTCGGCGCGGAAGTCGTCGCGGCGCACCTCGCGCCAGTGGGCGGCGTTCTCCGGGCGATCGCCGGCGAGCGTCTCGAAGTGGATGCCGAAGCCCTCGGAGAAGGCGGTGACGGCGTCGCTGATCGCGCCGGTGGTGTGCGGCAGCGAGAAGGGACGAAAGGGAAGATCGCCCTGCAGGCACTCGTTCATCATCACGTGGCCGTACTCGTGCGGGATGAGCGTGACCGCGCCCTCTGCATCGAGCTCCACGTAGCAGGTGTCCGGGTACTCCTCGACGCCGCCCTGCCGCTGGATGGCAAGCCCCTGCTGCGGGCGGTTCCCGCCGTCCATCAGCACGAACCAGGCCGGCTGGCCGAAGCGCTTCTGGCCGTCCTCGGGCGGTCCGGCGAAGCGCGCAAGGGCGAGGCGCCGCGCTTCCCGGCCGAGCCCCAGCACGAAGCGGTGGAACGGCCGCGCGAAGACCTCGTCGACCGCTGCGCGGCGCGGGTCGCCCGCGGCTACCTCCTTCATCAGCGGCAGGCCGCTGGCTTCCTCGCCCAGGACGCGTTCGAGCAGCACGTACGCGGGAGGCTCGGGCGCCTGCGCCTCGACGGCGGAGGCGGCGAGACAACCAAGAAGCACGGCGGTGAAGAAACAGCGCGCGGGCATGCGTGGACTCCGGGGCGGGTCGCCAGCGAGACAAGACGGAGAACGCTGGCGGCCCGCCCGCGGTTCCCGCAAAGCGAGCCCTTGCCGCCGCTCGCGCTCGCGCGCTACTTCAGCTCCTTCAGGAGCGCGGCGAAGAAGTCCCACACCAGGCCGATCGAGCGAACCTCGATCCGCTCGTCCGGCGAGTGGGGGTTCTTGATGGTCGGGCCGAAGGAGATCATGTCCATGCCCTTGTAGCGCGCGCCGATGATGCCGCACTCCAGGCCGGCGTGGATGATCTCGACGACCGGGTCCTTCTGGAACAGGTTCTTGTAGAGCGTCTTGCAGCGGGCCAGCAGCGGCGACTCCATGTTCGGCTGCCACGAGGGATAGCCGGCGCCGGTTTCCGCCTCGGCGCCCGCGAGGCGGGCGATCGCTTCGATGCGGTGCGTGAGGAAGGCCAGCTTGTCCATGACCGAGCTGCGCTGGCTGGTGTGGACCACGAGCGCGCGCTTCTCGGTGCGCACCGTGGCCAGGTTGTTCGACGTCTCGACCAGTTTCTCGATGTCGGCCGAGTAGGCGTCCACGCCGTGCGGCAGCGCGAGCAAGAGATCGACGGCGCGCGCGGTGGAGCGCGCGGCCCAGGGCGTTGCCTCCGCCTTGGGCTGGCTCTTGAGAGTCACCTTGACGTCCGGGTCGGTGCGGGCGTGCTCGGCGCGCAAAGCGCTCTGCAGCTTGGTGAGCGCCCGCTTGACCGCCGCGACCTTGGCCTTGGGCAAGTAGAGGAGCGCCTCGGCGTCGCGCGGAATGGCGTTGTGCGCCGAGCCGCCGTGCAGCGAGGCGATGCGCGCGTCGGCCTGCTCGAGCACGGCCGAGAGCGCCCGGCCGAGGGTGCGGACGGCGTTGCCGCGCTGCTTGTGGATGTCCACGCCGGAGTGCCCGCCCTTGAACCCTCCGACCGCCAGCACGAACGCCTGGTGGCCGCGCGGGGCGGCCTCGAGCCGCACGGGCAGAGTGATGTTCGTGTCGCGGCCGCCGGCGCAGCCCACGGTGAACACGCCTTCGTCTTCCGAGTCGACGTTCAGCAGGAGCTTCCCCTTGATGAACCCGGGCTTCAAGAACTTCGCGCCCGTGAGGCCGGTCTCCTCGTCCACGGTGAACAAGAGTTCGAGCGGCGGGTGGGGCAGGTCCGGATCGGTTGCCGCGGTCAAGGCCATCGCCAGGGCGATGCCGTTGTCCGCGCCGAGGGTCGTGCCGTCGGCCTTGAACCAGTCGCCATCGACCACCAGCTTGATCGGGTCCTTGCTGAAGTCGTGCGCCGACCCCTTGGTCTTCTCGCAGACCATGTCCATGTGGCCCTGGATGACCACGGCCGGCGCGCCCTCGTAGCCGGGCGAGCCCGGGACCTCGATGACGACGTTCAGGACGCTGTCGCGGCGCGCCGCGAACCCGTGTTCCTCGGCCCAGGCCACCAGCCAGTCGGAGATCGCGCGCTCGTTCTTCGAGCCGCGCGGGATCTGGCAGATGCGCTCGAACCAGTTCAGAATCGTCTGTGTCTTCGCGTGTTCGATCATCGGTTCACAACAACCTGTCGCTAAGGACGGCGGCGCTATCCCCGAGGAGGGGGCGCCAGCCAAACGTGGGGGAATCGGGAAACGGGATCTCGGCGAATCCTCGGAACGGCGCATCTTCGTGATTCCTGCCGCGCTGGTCAAGTCGGCTGCGGCCGGAGTCGGCGCTCTGGGGACTAATCCGAGGCGGTCGACGTTACGTCTTTCGGCACGGCCGTTTCGGTCGTTTCCCGGGCTCCTGGTTGGCGGTCCGTCGCCGCCGGAACCTCGAACGATCGCTCCGCTTTCCCTATGTTCTCGCCCTCGAAGCGCCGTGCGACCGGCAACCGTTCGCCGCGGCGCGGTAGCAGGCGCATGCAGGGCGAACGACTCCTCGAAGGCGTGCGGATCCTCGCGCTGGCCTCGATCGGCCTGGGCGTCGGCCTGCACTACGCGCGCATGGGCTACATGCCGCTCGACCACTCGGTCTGCTTCGACGGCGGCTGGCGCGTTCTGTGCGGCCAGGTGCCGTTCCGCGACTACGTCGCGCCCAGCGGCTTGACCGTGCACGCGCTCCAGGCCGTGTTCTTCGCCCTGTTCGGCGTGACATGGTTCGCGTACTGCCTGCACGCGGCGGTCTTCAACGCGCTCGCCGTGCTCGGGGTCGACCGCCTGCTCGTGCTGCTTGGGCTCGAGCGCGCGTGGTCCAGCGTCTTCGCCCTGTGCACCGCGTTCGTGTTCTTCCCGCCGGTCGGCGTGCCGATGATGGACAGCCACGCCTTCTTCTTCTCGCTTGCCGCGCTGCTGGCGGCGCTTGCGGCCGCTCGCGCCGCGAGCGCGCGCACGCTGCGCTGGAGCGCGTACGCGGTCGGCCCGCTGCTCGCCCTGGCGTTCCTGTCCAAGCAGATCCCGTCGGTGTTCTTCCTGCCGGCCACGCTGGCGCTCGCTCTGTGGTCGCTCGACCGGCGTCGCACGACGTTCGTGCGCGTGCTCGCCGGCTTGGCGGCGACGGCTGCCGTCTGCGCGCTCGCCCTGGCCGCGCTGGGGGTCGACTGGGAGCTGGTCGACACCTACTGGCGGCGGCTGCCAAGCGCGGAGGGCTCGCGGCGCCTGGCCCTCTTCTCGTCGCCGCAGAGCCTGGTCCACCGCTTCGTCGAGACGTGGCGCGATCTCGGGTTGCTGTCTCCGGCCGCGGCCTTCGGCGCCGGCCTCGCCGGACTCCTGCTGCCTCTGCTGCCCGCGCGGTTCCGCCGCGGCGCCGCGCTCAGCAGGACCTGGCCGTGCTGCGCCCTGGCCGTGTTCCTGACGCTCGCCGCGCTCTTCTTCGTGACCTGGACCTTCAACCAGGAGGAGATCGGCGTGCCGCTCGTGTTCGCCGCCTCGGGCTGCGTCGCGGCCGCCAGCCTGCACCTCAGCGCGTCGGCGCGCGAGCACGGCAAGCCGCGCCTTGCCGGGGCGCTCTGGCTCGCGCTTCCGCTGCTCGCCGCGGCTGCCGTGCTGGACGCCTGGGCCTTCGCGCGCGAGGTCGACGCGACCCGCCGGGCCAACGATCTCGTGTTCGACGCGCGGGCCGCCGGCGAGGCGTCGCGCGAGCTGCCCGAGGGTCTCGCCTACCTGCGCTGGTGCGTGCCCAAGCTCGTCCGGTACTCCCCCGGCGACCTCTGCGCGCTGGTCGAGTACCTGCGCGCGCGCGCAGGCGGCGTGTTCCTGCTCGGCGACACGTCCATCGTCTACGGCCTGAGCGGCAAGGAGTCCGTCGCGCCGTCCTTGTGGTTCCACCCGGGCCTGACGGCGCCGCGGCCATACGACCGCGGATTCGAACGCTACCAGGCGCTGCTCCTGCGGCGCTTCCGTGAGCTCGACGTGCAGACCGTGGTCGTGGAAGGCGAACGCACCTGGGTCGGCTACCGCGCCAATCCGGGCAAGAAGCCGCCCGAGTTCGCGTACTTCACGCTCGCCACCTGGCCCAAGCTGGCGCGGCTGGTCGAGGAGCGCCGGCGCGCCGAGCGCTCATTCGGCCCGTTTCGCGCCATCGAGCTCGGTCCCTGAGGCGCACGTTCCGATCAGGGCCGGCGGTAGAGGATGAGCTGGGACTCCGTGGTGTGCGTCGGCGCCCAGCTCTGGCCGCGCGCCTCGTTCACGTAGTCGTCGAGCGCGTAGCCGAGGTCCAGCCGCTTCGCGCCCAGCAGCAGGGCCGTGACGTCCACCTCCCAGGGCGCCACCACGTCGCCCGGCGCCCAGCCGGCGCGGTCGTACTTCCAGGTCCCGCCCTGCGGCCGGCAGGGATTCAGGTAGTTGTCGGTCTTCCACAGGACGTTTCGGAACGACTCGCCGTTCACGGTCAGGGTCCGGCCGATCTCCATGAACTCGGCCGCGTTCCGGGTGTTCGGGTGCATGCCGTGGCCGGTCACCACGATCCGCACCTTGGCCGCCGCGGTCTCCTTGTCGAGCTCCACGCTCCGCGGCGCGTAGAAGTCGGCGACCGGCTTCTCGGGGTTGCCGATCTCGGGGTTCCCGCACCAGAGGTTCACCACGCGGCAGGCGAGAAGATCGCACGGCCCGGGGTAGAAGTCGAACGCGACCGTGACCACCCAGCCCTCGCCGTAGGTGGTGCACACTTGCTCGATCCTGCGCCGGCCGGAAAGCAGCGGCCGGAAGTCGCTCACGTCCACCTGCCAGACGTGTCCGCGGTGATAAGGCGTGATGTAGCGCAGGATCTCGAAGCGCTCGCCCTCGTCGTCGTAGGCGTAGATCGCCGCGAAGCGGTCCCACGGGTCGAAGCGCGTCTCCGGCTGGTCGAGGCGCAGCGTGCACACGATCCGGCCGAAGCGCGCGTTCTCGGCCGGGAAGTCCACCTCGGCCGCGTTGAGCGCGTGGTCCTTGTCGTTCAGGACGCGCTCCAACGCCGGCACGCGGAGCGGCGGCTCCGCGGGCTCGACGGTCGCGCCGCAGGCGACGGCGAGGTCGTCGATGAGCACGTCGCCGGCGGTCTCGACGTTCCGCGCCCCGAAGGCTGGCCGGCCGGCGTAGGCCGTCATCCCCGGGATGAAGCGCCGCTCGAACACCGCCTCGCCGTCGATGAAAACCGTGGCCTCGGCGCCGCCGGTGACGAAGGCGAGGTGGATGGCCACGGCGTGCGGCTGCTCGTCGCGGAAGTCGAGCGCGGTCGTCTTCTTGGCGATCTCCATGCCGTCCCAGTGGAGGGAGACCTCGTGCTGCGGCCGGTCATAGGCGTTTCCCGAGCCGCGGAACGGGTCGCGGTTCGGCGGATTCGAGGCGTCGAAGCCCACGCCGAACGAACCGGCGATGCTCGGCGCCTCCCAGGCCTCGACCTCGGGCGCGGGGCCCTCCGCGCCGAAGCGGCCGGCGTCGAGCCAGGCGAAGCCGGCCCCCTCGCCGCCGGTGTTCATGATCAGCGCGAAGGACGCGTCGACCGTGGCGGCGGGCAGGGCGGCGGGCGCCGGGAACGCGGCGCTGGCGGTCGATTTCCACCACGACTGCAGCAGGTAGAGCTTCCCGTCCAGCGCCTTCGGCCCGGCGTCACGTTCCGCCGCCTCGCCGCTCGCGGCCGCGGCAAAGGGAGGGGCCTGCTCTCCCTCGGCGAAGGTCCAGGCGAGGTCCTGCGCCGCGGCCGGAGCGGCGCACAGGGCGAAGGTCAGAGTGGCGATGCGGCGCATGGTCTCTCCTCGCGTGCGGGCCGTCGGGCCGGCCAGGATAGCGCGCGGCGCGTTTCTTGACAGCCTTCGCCCGCGCAGCTAACGTCCCGTGGAATATCGGGGTATCCGCAGGCTGGTCGGCCGGGTCGCTTGCGCTCATGAACAAAGCATTCTGCAATCGCTGTCAGAAGCTCGTCCCTGCGCGGTCCATCGAGCAGGACGGGAAGGTCTTCCTGGAAAAGGACTGTCCGGACTGCGGCGCCACGCGCACCTACATCTCGTGCGACGCCGAGCGCTACCGCGGCAAGCGCGCGGTGGACATCGACTACGGCTACACCGGCTGCAGCACGCAGTGCCGCTCCTGCAGTCACCAGCGCCGGCCGCGCTTCACCTTCGTCAACGTGACCAACCGCTGCAACGCCAACTGCCCGATCTGCTTCGACAACGTGCCCGGCCTCGGCTTCGAGTTCGAGCCGCCGCTGCAGTACTTCCGCGCGCTCTTCCGCCAGCTCGCCCAGTACGAGCCCAAGCCGACCGTCTGCCTGTTCGGCGGGGAGCCGACGGTGCGCGAGGACCTGTTCGAGATCATCAAGCTGGCGCGCAAGCACGAGCTGAAGCCCTGGGTCTTCACCAACGGCTTGCGGCTCGCCAACGAGGACTTCTGCAGGAAGATCGTGGAGAGCCGCGCGCGCGTCATGTTCTCCTACGACGGCGGCGACCCGGGGACGTATGAGGTGCTGCGCGGCAACGCCAAGGCCGGCGAGCTGAAGGAGCGGGCGATCGAGAACCTGCGCCGCATGAAGAACGGGCGCGGCGGCAAGGCGACCATGGTGTCGGTCTTCTCCAAGGGGCTGAACGACGGCCGCATGCGCGAGCTGCTCGACTACCTGCACGAGCGTCGCGACCTGTTCGGCACCATCTACCTCATGCCCCTCTGCCACACCTGGAATCCCGAGGAGTGGGAGTTCAACCCGGAGCGCATCACCACCGAGGATGTCGAGGCGCTCGTGGACGGGGCCTTCCCCGAGCACAAGGTCGAGTTCCTGCCGCTCGGCTTCGTGGACCAGTTCCAGACGGTGATGCGCTACCTCGGCCGGGATCCGCTGCCCTACGGCGCCCATCCGAATTGTGAGAGCGTCTACGGCCTGATCTCGGACGGCGAGAAGTGGCTGCCGCTGTCGCACTTCCTCCGGGGGTCGCCGCTCGACCTGGCGCACGCACTCTTGAAGATGGAGAAACGCATCTCCGAGCGGGAGAAGCGCTGGGAGACGAGCCTCGCCGGGAAGCTGCTCGCCGCGCTGCGGCTCAAGAACTTCGCGCTCCGGCTGCTGGGAGTGCCGCCCATCGTGTTCCTGCTGCTGCGCCACGTGCGCGTGAGCCGCGCGCTCAAGGGCCGAGGGCTGGGCAAGCTCGGCCACGCCG
Organism: Planctomycetota bacterium; assembly: GCA_016213895.1. Lineage (GTDB taxonomy): Bacteria > Planctomycetota > B15-G4 > B15-G4 > JADJEK01 > JACQZJ01. The sequence goes on from JACQZJ010000137.1 coordinate 15,433, forward strand.
CTGCCCTGCTCTGGAACGTGGCTTCGGGGCGCCGCTCGCGGCAAGTGCTCGAGCGCCACACCAACGCCCAGGGCACGCTCAAGCTCATCGTCCTGCCGCTCGAGGACAAGCACGTGCTCGAGACCGACCGGCTGGAGCGCTGCCCGACCTACCAGGCGTACCTCGAGCCGCGGACGCAGCAGCTCAACCTGATGCCGCTCTGCGTGTGGAAGCTGCACAACAAGCAGATCCTGCGCGACATCGCCGATCACTACCAGGAGGGGGCCGTCTCCGCCGAGGATGCGGGCGCCGGCTGCCCGCCTTCCTGCGGCGCGTGCGGCGGCGCGTGCTGAAAGGCGGACTGCCGCGCCGCGGCTAAGGCGCCCGCGGTTCGGGCGCCGGGGGAAGGAAGAGGGCGAGCCGCTTGCGTGCATCCGGGTCGATGCTCTCCGGCGCCGTCATGATCGCGTCCTTCAGGGCGCTCCGGCAGGGGCAGGAGCGCGCGCCGAGGACGGCGGGCGCGGCCGCCGCGACCACGGCGCGCGCCGCGGCCACGGTCCGTTCGAGCGCCGCGAGGACCACGCCGACGCTGACCTCTTGCGCCGCTTCCCGCCAGCAGTCGTAGTCGGTGATGAGGGCGAGGTTGGCGTAGCACATCTCCGCCTCGCGCGCGAGTTTGGCCTCGGGCAGCGCCGTCATGCCGATGAGCTCGGCCCCGAAGGAGCGGTAGAGGCGCGCCTCGGCGCGCGTGGAGAACTGCGGCCCTTCCATGCACACGTAGGTGCCGGAGTCGTGCAGCGGCGCGCCCTGCGCGCGCGCAGCGGCCGCGAGCGCGCGCCGCAGATCCGGGCAGTAGGGCTCGGCGAAGGACACGTGCGCCACGCACCCCGGGCCGAAGAAGGAGGCGGCCCGCACTCCCTTGGTGCGGTCGATGATCTGGTCGGGAACGGCGATCTCGCCCGGACGGTACTCCTCCTTCAGGCTGCCCACGGCGCTGGCGCCGATGACCCACTCGGCGCCGAGCGAGCAGAGCGCCCAGATGTTGGCCCGGTAGGGGACGTCCGACGGCGTGAACACGTGGCCGCGCCCGTGGCGCAAGAGGAAGAGCACGCGCGCCCCGCCGAGACGGCCCTCGAGGATCGGCGCCGAGGGCCGGCCGAAGGGCGTGTCGAGGTCGACGCTCCGGGCGCGCGCCAGCCCGGCGAGGTCCTGGAAGCCGCTGCCGCCGATCAGGGCGACGGCCGGGTCGTGCTGCTGCATGGCGCCTCCTCGCGGCAAGTTCCGCGCTGGGTGAGGCGCTACCTTGACACTCGCGGCGCGCGCGGTCAATCGCGCGCCGGGACGGGCGCCCGCGGCCGGGCCGCGGCGTTGCGCCGCGCCTGCGGCCGGGCTAGGAGAGGGATCTCGACCGCGCGCGCCTCGGGCCTCGACCGGGAGCGACCCTCCGCCTAGAATCCCGCGCGCACGCTCGAGCAAAGCACTCACGCAAGGAGTCCTCGATGGTCGCCGATTTCGACAAGGCGCTGCGGGTGGGACGCCCGCCGAACGTCACTCGCCTCTTCCCCAACTCGCGCGCGCTGCTCGTCAGCGGCAAGGTGATCGACCGCGCCCTGCTGGCCAAGGGGCAGGCGATGACCATCGCGGCCAACGGCCGCAACCACTTCGCCATCCGCGGCGCGTTGCGCGCCGCGCAGCGCGCGAACGCCGCGATCATCATCGAGATCGCCAAGTCCGAGGGCGGGGTCAAGGCCTACTGCGCCGTCAACCTGTGGAACATCGCGCGCCAGGTCGACCAGGTGTGCAACGAGCTCGGCATCACCGTGCCGGTCGCGGTGCACGCCGACCACTACGGCATCAAGGGGCCGGCGGACGTGAAGCTCGCCCGGGACGAGATCCCGTCGCTGTTCGACGCAGGCATCACCTCGATCGCCATCGACGCCTCGCACCTGGTCGACGACGAGAACCTCCTCACCAGCCTCCAGCTCATCCCCCTGGTGCCGAAGTGGGCCGGCCTCGAGACCGAGGTCGGGGAGATCAAGGGCGACGAGGGGCTGTCCACGGTGGAGGAGGCGCTCTACTTGATTCGCGGCCTGAACGCGCACGACGTCTTCCCGGACTGGATCGCGCTCAACAACGGCTCCACGCACGGCATCGAGGAGAGCGACCTGGGCATCCAGGTGGACCTGACCGCGCAGATCCACGAGGCGCTGGCGCCGTACCGCGTGTCGGGCGCGCAGCACGGCACGTCCGGCAACAACTCGGACCGGCTGCGCCGCATCGCCCGGGAGACCCAGACGACCAAGGCGAACGTGGCCACCGCCTTGCAGATGATCTCCTGGGGCGTCGAGGTCAACGATTACGGCAACGCCATCACGGACAAGAACGGCGCCTTCATCAAGGTGAAGGACCGCGGCGTGACGGAAGAGGTGTGGGCGGAGATGGTCGCTCAGGCCGAGGCCAAGGGCTGGAAGAAGGGCAACTACAAGAACCTCAACCTGCCCTTCGAGAACCGCTTCCTGGGCCAGCCGCGGGAGATCCGCGAGCGCATGGTCCAGGGCGTCGAGGACTTCGTCCACAAGCTGCTGGTCGAGGTGTTCAACGCCAAGGACACCGCGCCCCTGGCCATCGAGGCCATCCTCAAGGCGGGCTCCTACGATCTCGCGCCGAAGGCGGCCAGGATCGAGGACCCGGCGCAGTGGACCGAGAAGAAGCTGCGCGCGGCGGCGGCGGCCCTCCAGGGCGGCAAGGGCGCGGCGGGCAACTTCGACGACTGACGGGCGCGCGCGGTCGCGCTGCCGGATGAACGACTGGCCAGGTTTCTTCCTCGTGGGCACGGGCCGCTGCGGCTCGTCGCTCTTGCGCCGGCTCGTGGGCCGCCACCCGGAAGTGCACGTGCCGCAGGAGACGCACTGGATTCCGATCCTCCACGATTTCTTCGGCACGCGCGAGATCACGCTCGACGAGTTCATCGGCGCGGTGCGCGGCGTCTACCTGGCCAAGGGCAAGACGACCTACAACCGCATCCTCAAGCAGAACGGCCATACCCACGGGACCTACTGGCCCGAGTTCGCGGCGCGCGCGCAGGGCCTGCCGCGTAAGAGCGTCGTCACCCTCACCACGGCCTTCCTCGAGGACATCGCCGCGAAGAACGGCCGGTCGCTCTGGGGCGACAAGACGCCCGACTACGGCCAGTGCATGGGCCTGCTCGAGCGCCTCTGGCCGGGCGCCCGCTTCGCGCACATCCTGCGCGACGGCCGGGACGTGGCGCTCTCCATGTCCGGCGTGCGGAGCTTCCGCTTCCTGGCGGCCTGGGGCGCGTGCTACTGGCCGGCGATCGCCTGGCGCATGGCGTACGCCGCGAAGGAGCGCGAGGCGCAGGGGGAGATCCCCCTGGACGAGTTCTTCGACCTCTGGCGCCGCCGCCTGCTGCGCATCCGCGACGAAGCCGCGCGCCTCGCGCCCGGCAAGTACCTGGAGATCTCCTACGAGGACCTGCTGGCGGACCCGCGCGCCGTCCTGGCGCGCGTGCACGAGCACCTGCGCCTGCCCGGCGGGCGCGACTGGATCGAGGCGGCGGCCGCCGACGTGCGCTCCGGCGACGCCGGCAAGAACCGGCAGCGCCCCGAGTACCTCGAGCTGACCAGGCGGCACGCCGCGACCCTGGAGGCTCTCGGCTTCCGGCCCTGAGGCGCGCCCGCGCCCGCGGCCGCGCCGCGCGCGGCCCACCCTCTACCAGCGGCCGACGAAGTGCGTGCCGGCGCGGCCCTCCAGGGCGTCCTGCAGCGACTGCGGGTTGGTGATGAGCGCGCGCTGGCCTCCGCCCTCGAGGAAGTTGATCACCGCCTCGATCTTCGGCCCCATGCTGCCCGCCGGGAACTCCCCGCCCGCCATGAACTGGCGAATCTCCTGCAGCGTGACCGCGTTGAGCTGCTTCTCGCCCGGCTTCTTGTAACCGACGCACACGTTGGGGACGGCGGTCAAGATGATCAGGAGCTGGGCGCCGATCTGGTTGGCGAGCACGGCGGAGGTCAGGTCCTTGTCGATCACCGCTTCGATCCCCTCGTAGGCGCCTTCCTTGCCCTCGGTGATGGGGATGCCGCCGCCGCCGCAGGCGATCACGATGTGGCCCGATTGAGCCGCCTCGCGGATCATCTCGCACTGCACCACCTTGACCGGGCGCGGCGAGGGAACCACGCGGCGCCAGCCGCGGCCGGCGTCCTCGACGATCTGCCAGCCGAGGCGGTCGCGCAGCTCCTCCGCTTCCACCTGGGTCAGGAAGCGGCCGATCGGCTTCGTGGGCCGGCTGAAGGCGGGATCCTGGCGGTCGACGAGCACCTCGCTGATCACCGCGACCACCTGGCGCAGGGCCGCGCGCCGGCGCAGCTCGTTGAGGAGCGACTGCTGCAGGATGTAGCCGAGGCTGCCCTCGGTCTCGGCGACCAGCACGTCGAGAGGCATGGGCTCGACCTCGCTGCGGCTGAGCTCGTTCTGCAGCAGAAGGCTTCCCACCTGCGGGCCGTTGCCGTGCGTGATCACGATGTTGTAGCTGCGCTCCACCAGGGTCATGAGCTGCTGCGAGATGGTCGCGGCGTTGCGCTCGTGGTCCTCTACCGTGCAGCGCTCCCTGGCGCCGATGAACGCGTGGCCGCCCATCGCGATCAGCACCACGGGCCGGTCCTTGGTCGTCATGTCCGCTGCTCCTGAAGGAACGTCCGGGCCGCGGGCCGGCCGGGAGGTCGGGAAACCAGCCCTGTTAACCGATCTCTCCCCCGGTTTCCAGCCCGCGCGCGCCGGCCGGCGTGGAAACCCGCCCCGCGCGAATCCTCTGGACGATTGCGTTCGCAAACGGTCAATTGCCGTTCCTTCGGGCGCGCACGCGGCTACTCGACCGCCACTCGCGCGGCGCGCGCCCGCTGCCCGGCACGAACCCGCATGTCAGGACTGTCCCGGAGCCTGGTCAACGCCGTCCTCTGCCTTGGCGCGCTCGCGGCCACCTGCGCCGCGGTGGCGGCGCTTTCCCCCGAGCCCGATCCCCAATTCTACGGGGCGAAGTTCCGCGCCTTCGAGGAGACGAAGGACGAGTACGACATCGTCTTCTTCGGCACGAGTCAGACCTTCTACACGCTCATCCCGGCGACCATCGACCGGCAGCTCGCGTCGGCCGGCCTGCCGCTCCGCTCCTACAACTTCGGCCTGTTCGGGGCCGAGGGCTTCGAGGTCGACCACATGATCGAGCGCGTCCTGGACCTCGAGCCCAGGCGCCTCAAGTGGATCGTGGCGGAATGGACGCAGTGGAGCGCCGTGCCGCGCCACGAGGCCAACCTCTACACGGACCGCTCCATCTTCTGGCACACGTTCGGGCGCACGGTGGAGGCGGTGCGCTCGGTGTGGCTGTCGCACGCGCGCTTAGGGCGCAAGCTCGCGGTCACCTGCGCCCACCTGAACCTCATGTGCCAGAGGTACTCGGGCTACGGCCAGGCGAAGCCGATCCTGGAGGCGCTCTTCCCGGGCGGCATGCGCTACCGCCACGAACTCGTCGTGGAGGAGATGCGCGAGAAGCGGGGCAACATGTCGCTGCAGCCGAGCGCGGAGGTCACCTCCATCGAGGCGCCGGCCGGGGACCTCGATGCGTTTGCCGAGCTCAGGGAGGGGCTTGATGCCGAGAACGCGGCGCAGGTGGACCTCGGCGTGCACAACGCGCACGTGCAGAGGCGGCAGATCGAGCGCATGGCGGCGGCCGGCGTGGAGGTGCTGTACTTCACCTTGCCGGGGGCGGGACCGGCGCCCGAGGCGTACCGCCTGGCCGAGCGCGGCGATCTGCCCGCCTTCCTGGGGCTGAACAGCGCCGCCCGCTATCCCGGGATCTACCGCCCCGAGTTCTACTTCGACCGGATCCACCTGAACGACCTGGGGGCTGCTCGGGCCAGCTACATCGTCGGGCAGGCGCTGGCGCGGTATTTGAAGGGAGAGGGGAGGGACGCGGAAAAGGCGCGGCCCGGCGCGCCGGCCGGCGCCGAGCGGGGCCCGCGATGATCTTCACGGAGCTGCGCTTCCTGTTCTTCTTCGTCGTGGTGTTCGGCGTCTACTGGGCGCTGCGCCGGGAGGGCTGGCGCAAGAACTGGCTGCTCGCCACGAGCTACGTGTTCTATGCCGGGTGGGACTGGCGCTTCCTCTTCCTGATCGTGTCATCGACGCTCGTCGACTACGTCGCCGGCTGGCAGCTCGCCGGCGGCCCACTGCAGAAGTCCCGTGGCAAACGCCACGTCTGGCTCCTGTTCAGCCTCATCGCCAACCTCGGCTTGCTCGGTTTCTTCAAGTACTACAACTTCTTCGTCGATTCCGGGGCGCGGCTGCTCCAGTGGCTGGGCCTGCCGGCCTCGGCGCCGGCCCTGCACATCATCCTGCCGGTCGGCATCAGCTTCTACACCTTCCAGACGCTCAGCTACACGCTGGACGTGTATCGCGGCAAGATCCCGGTGACGCGCAACCTGCGCGACTTCGCCCTGTTCGTGGCCTTCTTTCCCCAGCTCGTCGCCGGCCCGATCGTGCGCGCCGCCGACTTCCTGCCGCAGTTCAAGAGCGACCACAGGCTCGCGGACGTGCGCTTCCGCGCCTGTCTCAGCCTCTTCCTGTTCGGCTACATCAAGAAGGCTTGCGTCTCCGACCAGCTCGCGCCCCTGGTCGACCGCGTCTTTGCCGATCCGGCCGCGTTCGGCTGCTCCGCGCACTGGCTGGCGGTGTGCGTCTTCTGGGTGCAGCTCTAGTGCGACTTCTCCGGCTATTCGGACATGGCCATCGCGACCGGCGGGCTGCTTGGCTACCGGCTGCCGGAGAACTTCCTGTTCCCGTACTTCGCCTTCAACCTGAGCGACTTCTGGCGGCGCTGGCACGTCACCCTCTCGACCTGGGTCAGGGACTACCTCTTCTACTCCATCGGCGGCAGCCGCGGCAGCGAGCCGCGCGTCTACTTCAACATCCTCTTCTCTTTCACCATCATTGGGCTGTGGCACGGCGCGGCCTGGACCTTCGTGGCGTTCGGCGCCCTGCACGGCCTGTTCCTGAGCGCCGAGCGTCTGTGGGCGCGGCTCTTGCCGGACGAGCGCTGCCTGCCGCGGCGCGCGGTGCACTGCCTGGGCCCGCTCATCATGAACCTCTGCCACATGGTGGCGATGGTCTTCTTCAGAAGCCGCGACTTTGCGTCCGTGGGGAGCTACCTGGGAACGATGTTCCTGGGCGGCGGCGGAGTGCGGCGGCTTGATCCGGCCTGGTGGTGGGCGGTGGCCGGCTTCACGCTGGCGCACTTCGCCATGTACCGCGGGTTCCTGAGACAGAGGGCGCGCGCCCTGCCGGACTGGGCCTTCTCTATAGTCCTCGGCGTGAGCTTCGGCCTGGCGCTCGCCTTCTCGGCGCGCGAGGTCGCGCCCTTCGTCTACTTCCAGTTCTGAGAGCCGGCCGCGCTGGCGCGGCAGGCGAGTCCAGCGAGGCGTACGCCATGAAGCGTGTGATCGACAGGGCCGCCAAGCCGCTCCAGCAGTTCCTGCGCCTCGAGTCCGCCGGCGGCCTGGTGCTGGTCGGAGCCGCGGTCCTGGCCCTGATCGTGGCCAACTCGCCGCTCGCGGGGCGCTACGCCGCGCTCCTCGACCTTCCCGTGGTCGTGACGGCTGGCGGGTTCGGCGTGGCCAAGCCCCTGCTCCTCTGGATCAACGACGGGCTGATGGCGGTGTTCTTCCTGCTCGTCGGCCTGGAGCTGAAGCGCGAAGTGTGCGTGGGGCACCTGTCGGCGCTGCGTCGCGCCGTGCTGCCGGCGGCCGCGGCAACCGGCGGAATGGCCTTCCCCGCGGCGGTGTTCCTGGCGTTCAACTGGGGCGACGCGGCGGCGATGCGAGGCTGGGCCATCCCCGCCGCGACGGACATCGCGTTCTCCCTGGGGGTCCTCTCGCTCCTCGGGAGCCGCGTGCCAGCGGCGCTGAAGGTATTCCTGTTGAGCGTGGCGATATTCGACGACCTCGGGGCGATCGTCGTCATAGCGGTGTTCTACGGCGCGGAGATGTCGGCGGCGGCCCTGTGGACCGCCGCGGCGCTGGTTTGCGTGCTTGCCGCGCTCAACGCCTGTGGCGTGAGGCGCTTGGCGGCGTACATCCTCGTCGGCAACCTGCTGTGGGTGGCGGTGGTGAAGTCCGGAGTCCACGCCACGCTCGCGGGGGTGGTGCTGGCGGCCGCGATTCCGCTGCCCGAGGGCGCGAGAAGGGCGCGGAACGGCGACGAGGGCGCCGCGCCGCCCCATCCGCTGGAGGCAGCGCTGCATCCGTGGGTGGCTTTCTGCGTGCTGCCGGCGTTCGCTTTCGCCAATGCCGGCATCTCGCTGGCCGGGCTGTCGCCAGCCGATCTGCTGCACCCGGTGCCGCTCGGAGTAATGGCCGGGTTGTTCGCCGGGAAGCAGGCGGGAATCATGACCGCGTGCTGGCTCGCCGTGAAGTCCGGGCTCGCCGACCTGGGAGAAGGGATGCGCTGGCGGGAACTCTACGGAGTGAGCGTGCTGTGCGGGATCGGCTTCACCATGAGCTACTTCATCGCCTCGCTCGCCTTCGAACAGGGGGGCGGCGCCTACTTCGGCCTGGAGCGGCTCGGCATCCTGTGCGCGTCGCTGCTCGCTGGCGTAGCGGGGTACGCGGTGCTGCGGGGCGTGCTGGGAAGCGCAGCGGGGACGGCGGCCGGCGCGCGTCTCGACCAGGCGGAATGACGGCGCGGCGCCGGCCGGCGCGCCGCTACCGCCCCCTGCCGAAGACCACGCCGTGCAGGTCCGGATTGTGCTCGCGCAGCGCCTTCTCGGGCTGGCGCAGCTTGTGGATGCTGTGCGGGTAGATGACCTCGCGGTCCACCTGCTTCACGAAGTAGTGCGGCCGCTGGATGGCGCGCGGCACGGTCCAGGTCGCCTGGCTCTCGGGGTTGAAGTAGACCGCCGCCACGCGCACGCGCTCCAGGTTGAGGTTGCGGCGCAGCGCCTCCTTGAGCTTCATGAGCACGTCGTTGACCACCTGGCCGCTGCGGAAGGTGGTGTCGACGATGAGCACGTTGTCGTCCTTGTTGACGTGGTCGACCAGGTAGTTGATGCCGATGATGTCGGAGCGGTAGCTGGTGCGCGTGCGCGCCGTGGTCAGGCTGATGTGGTCCGGGGAGGCGCGCGCCGGGTCCTTCTTCGCCGCGTACTTGAGCACCTCGTGCAGCGGCAGCCCGGTGCCGATCCCTCCCGGCCAGAGCGCCACGAGGAAGTCCGGGCGGAAGGAGTCGTCGCGCGCCACCATCAGGCCGAGGCGGATGGAATCGAGCAGCAGCTCGCGCGCCGAGAGGATGAGGGAGGGGCCAGCGACGGGAAGCGTCACCGGCCGCGGCGGCTCCTCGTCGCGCAGCAGGCGCCAGATCTCCTCGTCCTTCTCGCGGATCAGGCGCTCCTTCGGGTCGTCCGGCTGCACCAGGTCGCTCAGCTCGTGGGGGTAATCGATCCACACGTCGCCGTCGATGTCGTGCAGGCTGATGACCGGCGCCGCGTCGAACGGCCCGCGCTCCGGCTTGCGGTGCACGGTGGCGACGCGGATGTCCGACGGGCAGTTGGCGCGCGCGCGCTCTTCCAGGATGTCGAGGATGCGGCGGATGGTGTGGCCCGTCTCCAGCACGTCGTCCACGATCAAGAGCCCGTCCTCGCGGCAGATCACGTCGATGAGGTGCTCGAGCCCCTTGACCGTGACCTCGCCCTGCTCGCGGATGCCGGTGTACGACTCGGTCGCGATCGTGGTGTGGTTCAGGAAGAGGCCGCGCGTGCGGAAGAACTCGTCCACGCCCAGGCCCACCGGCGTGCCGCCGCGCCAGATGGAGATGACGTGCTTGGGGCGGAAGCCGGTGTCGTACACCGCCCTGCCCAGGCGGAAGGTGTCGACCAGGAACTCGTCCGGCGAGACATGCAGCAGCTTGGTCATGGGGTCGCTCGCAAGGGACCGAACCGCCCGCGCGCGGCGGGAGGATGATGCGGGATGAGGGTAGAGAGAGCGCGCGAGCGGCGCCACCCCGGCCCGGCCCGCGCGCGACGGTCGCGCTTCTCAGTCCTGCAACCTCCGGCGCGCTCTCTCCTCGGGAATCGCACGGCGCCCTGAACTGAGCGGGCGCTGCCGCCGAAAAGGGCCCGGGCGCGCGCATCGTCGCTCAGCCCGTCGCCACCGAGAGGTCTCGGCCCGGGAAGGGGAGCCGCGACTCTCGACGGTGATGATGCCGCGGAGGTCCTGCCCTCCCGGCAGCGCCCGGTCCGCCACTCCTGCCCGGAATTCCATGAGACGTTCGCCTTGCGGGCGCCTCGAAGGGAGTACTCCATGCTCAGTCGCCTCCCGTGCGGCTTCCTCCTCGCCGCGCTCGCGGCTCCGGCTGCGGGCGCCGATTCCCTCGACGCCGGCGTCCCCATCGACGTGTTCGACGAGTTGGGCCTGGCGCGCAGCGGAGAGCTGGTGCGCCTGGCCGTGCCGCTGGCGGAGTCCTCGGCCGTCCTTTGCGCCGCGGACTTGGCGCTGCACCGGCAGGACGGCGTGGAAGTCCCGGTTCAGTGGCGCGTGCTGACGCGCTGGAAGGGAGCCCCGGCCGACCAGACCCGGCCCATCCGCTTCGCCCTCGCGCAGTTCCAGGTGGACCTCGGCGCCGGACAGGCGAAGAGCTACGTGCTGCGCCGCCGCCATCCCGGCGACCCTCCGGCGAGCGCGCCGGCCGTGCCGCTCAAGCTCCTCGCCGGCGCCAACTGGATGTCGGTCCTCACCGGACCGGCGCGCTTCGACTTCCTCCTCTCCTCGTTCAACCTGTTCCAGAGCGTGTGGCTCGACCTCGACGGCAACGGCAAGATGGAGGAAGCGGCGGGCGAGTGGGTCGTGCGCCACGGACACTCGCTCGGTTCCTGCCTGGTCGATCCCTTCGACGGCGCCTACCTGGGCTGCCTCGACGCCCAGCCCACGTACACGATCGAGGAGGCCGGGCCTCTGCTCGTGGTGCTGCGCGTCGACGGGCGCCACCTGCCGGCCGGCGGGCCGGCGCTGCAGCGCGACTACCTCCTCTTCAGCGCGCGCTTCTACTTCGTGGCCGGCTCGCCGGCCGTGCGCGTGGAGTACACCCTGAAGAACACCTATCTCTCCGATCCGCTCGGGGGCATCACCCTCGCCCGCTACCTGCTGCACACGCGCCTGGCGGCGAACGGCCTGGCGCAGGTGGCGTTCGGCCCGGACGAGGGACAGGCGCAGCCCGCGGCCGCGGCGCTCCAGCCGGGACAGGAGGCGTTCCTGGTGCAGGACTCGTCGGGCGGCACGCACTGGAACCACTCGAACAACCCGGGGACGACCTTCTGCGGCTGGCGCAGGTACGTTGGGCCGCACGCGTGGCTCTGTCCCGAGTCGCTGCCGGCGTACGCTCCGGCGGCGTGCGGCGCTCGCGCCGAGGGTTGGATGGACGTCCGCGACGCGCAGAAGGGCGTGCTCGTGGCGCTCAGCTACCCCTGGCAGAACTTCCCCTACGCCCTGCGCGGCTGCTTCGAGGGCAGCATCGTCGTCGACCTCTGGCCGGCGGAGTTCGCTGGCCTGCACTGGCTGGACGACGCACAGCAGAAGACGCACGAGCTGGTCTACTCGTTCCACGCCGCGAGCGGATTCGACGCAAGGCTCGAGGCGCGGCGCCAGACCCATCCCCTGCTGCCGCACGTGCCGCTCTGGTACCTGCGCGAGACCAAGGCGTGGGGCGACCTCGGCGACCTGCGCGATCCCGGACTGACGTTCTCCCAGATGAAGGCGCAGGGCGAGGCCGAACTGGCCGAGGACTACAGCGGCATGGACCTGAACGGCGGCTTCGGCTGGTCCGAGTTCGGGGAGCCGGTCTGGGCGAAGAGCACGCACACCACCGGCTCGCCGCGCAACCGCCTGACCTACTTCGACCGCTTCATGATCAGCGGGGCGCGCGCGTGGTTCGAGAAGGAGGAAGTGTTCGCCCTGCACTCCATGGACTTGCGCACCTACCACATCGACGGCTTCCGCAAGGAGGATCACCCCAACACCTACCTCATGGAGGGGCTGCCGCACTACAACAGCTACGACCAGCTCGGCCGCGACCAGATCAGCGCGGCGCTCGACCCGTACAAGGCCGGCATTCCCGACAAGGGCCACAAGTGGAACGGCTATGACGCCGACCACATGGTGCTCGACGACCTCTACGAGTACTACCTGTTGACGGGCTCGCGCAATGCTCTCGACGCGGTGCGGAGCATCGCCGAGGGCATCAACACCTGGGACTCGCCCTCGCCGTGGAAGGCCGCGCACAGCTCGCGCAGCACCGGCTGGACGCTGCGCGCCCTGATGAAGGCGTACGCCGCGACCGGCGACGCGCGCTTCCTGGCGCGCGCGCAGGGGGTGGTCCAGAGCGTGCAGAACTTCCGCGGCCAGTCCCCTTCACCGCTCACCGGGCTCCTCTACCACTACCTGACGCGCCAGGTCTACGGCGCCGCGGGGCACAACATGACATTGGAGTACGACCTGCCCTGGCAGATCGCGGTCGGCATGTACGGCCTGGCGCTCTACGGCAGGGAGACCGGTGATCCGGCCGTCGACCCGATCCTCGCCGATCTGTCGAACTACATCATCGACTATGCCGTGGCCGGCGGGGTGGTGCTCGAGGCGCTCGCCTGCGACGACCACCTCGACGTCAACCCGAAGGAGAGCAACAGCGGCGTGAACTCCTGGATCTCCTCGGCACTGGCCATCGCCTGGCGCGTCACCAAGCGGGCGGAGACGCTCGCTCTTGCGCAGAAGATCTTCGCCGAGAACAAGACCGGCTTCGGCGACGCGGACGACTCGTACCACTGGTTCCACAGCGTGGGTGCCGTGCTCGGCAAGTAGGAGGCGCCTCGCCGCGGTTTGGCGCGGGGCCGGCGCACCGCTGGCCGGCCCGCGCCTCAGTCACTCCGCTGCGCCTGCCTCGGCTTCCTGCTGGACCTGGCGCAGCCGGTAGCCGGCGCGGCGCAGCAGGTAGAGGCCGGGGAGCGTGACGATCAGGTAGGTGGGCACGTGGAAGAACGCCGAGGCGGCGAAGGCGTCGGCCTCGGCCACGCCGAACGGCACGAGCGCGACGTTGAAGGCCGCCTGGATCGAGCCGAGGAAGCCGGGCGCCGCGGGCAGCGTCACGGCGAAGGTGGTCGCGGCGAGCACGATGAACGCGGCCGAGAGATGGACCCGGATGCCGACGGCGACGAGCGCGGCGTAGGCCGAGAGCCCCATGAGCGCCCACTGCGCGATGGACGTGGCGATGATGCCGGCGAGGAGCCGCGGCCGCCTGAGCGCGTACAGGCCCTCGACGCCGACCTCGAGCTGATGCAGCACCGCGACGCGCATCCTCTCGAGGAAGCCGAGGCCGCGCACGCGCGCGAGGCGCGGGAAGAAGAAGGTCAGCCGGCGCAGCGCCTCGAGGAAGGCGGCGGTGCGGGCGATGTAGAGCGCGGCCACGGCCATGAAGGCCAGGGCGCTCGCGGCGATGACGTAGCCGGCGTGGATGAGGGCCGGCGCCACGCTCTGCGCCGCGAGCAGCGCCAGCGCCAGGAAGAAGAGCACGGCCAGCATGTCCAGGACGCGCTCGAGCACGATCGTGGCCAGGACCTGCGTCTTGCGCAGCCGCAGCTGGCGGGCGCCGAGGTACATCCTGGCGAACTCGCCGAGGTGGGCGGGCAGGATGTTGTTGAACATGAAGCCGATCATCATCGGCGGGAAGATGGCGCGGGCGGTCGTGTCCGTCATGGGCGCGAGCAGCATGCGCCAGCGGATCGCCTTGATCCAGTAGTAGAGGCAGTAGGCGGCGAGCAGCGGCGCGCACCACCAGAATCGCGCCCGGGCGAGCGCCGCGCCGATCTCCGAGAAGTTGGTGCCGCGCAGGGAGAACCAGAGGAAGAGCACGCTCACGGCGACGCCGAACAGGATGAGGAATCGTCGCTTGCCTGGGCTCATGCCGTGTCGCGCTGGCGCCTCGCGTCGCAGTCAAAGCGGGACGCGCCGCCGGCGTCCGCAGCGTAAAGAGCGGCACGTTACCGCGGCCACGCGATGCTGCCAAGGGGGCGGTGCGCGCTCTTGCGCCGCGGCGGGGCCGGGCGTACAGTCGGACCCGGCGGCGGAAACCCGGGATGCAAGCGCTGGCGCGGGGCGGCACTCGCCGGCCGGGGCCTCGAACTGAACCGTGGAGGCAGGGACATGTCACGTTGCGGAACCGTCTTCACCGTGCTCTGCGTGGCGCTCCTGAGCGGCTCGCCGAGCGTGGCGCGGGAACTCTCGAGGATGGGCCCTCACGTGCACGTTGTCTGCGACTTCGACAACGAGCAGATCGCGGACAGCGTGCTGCAGACCGCGGAGGCGGTCTGGCTGGCCGGCGCCGACCTGTACAGGATCGCCGGCGCGCCCCTGGACGAGCCATGCACGGTGCGCGTCTACCGCACGATCGATGCCTACCTCGCCGCGGACAGCCGCCTCACCGGCGGTCTCTTCCAGAAGAACCTCGCCTTCGCCCACCACGCCACGAAGTCCGCGCACGTGGCGCTCCAGCCCCCGTGCTCCGACGCGCTGCTGGCTGAGATCGGCCTGCCGTATCAAGCCCGAGCCCTCATCGCCCACGAAGTGGCGCATCTCGTTCGCTTCCACGCCTTCCGGAACTTCGAGTCCCATCCTCGGTGGCTGGCGGACGGCACGGCCTTCTGCCTCGAAGTGGAGACCTTGATCGCCAAGGGCTGGAGTCCCGGATGGAACGAGGATCCCCGGCCGTCCACTTACAGCGTGCTGGTGAAGCGGTTGATCGACTCGGGCCAGCTCCCGTCCGTGGACGAGCTGCTCCGGGATGCGGCTGCCGATCTGCCCTTCTACGAGGGCTACGCGGTGCACGCCCTGTTCTTCCGGTTCCTGAAGGAGAAGCTCGCCCCCAAGGACTTCCACGCCATTCTCGACGAAGCGCGCCGGCTTGGGGGCGGCGAGGGATACCGCGACAAGCTGCACGCGAGCCTGACCGAGATGCTCGGAGCGGAGCGCCTCTCAGACCTGGACAAGGGCTTGCGAGCCTACGTCCAAGGGATGTCGCCGGCGTGGCGCGAGGAGTACCGGTCGCTCGATACCGCGGCCGACGATTGGCTGCAGATCGCCTTCCCGGACACAAACGCCCTTGCCTGGCGCACCCAGCCGGCAGGCAAGAAGCCGTATACCCTGCGCGGGGCGGTGAAGATGCTCCCGGCTGAGAAGTCGCAGATGAACGTGCTGCTCGACAGCTCGGACGCCGGGTTCCTCTCCGTGGCGATCGTGGCTGGCAAGGGAGTGGTCGTCTTCCGTTGCCACGCGGAAGGCCCTCGCTGGGAGCAACTGGGAGTGGGGAGAGCGGCCGGCGTGAACGTGGGCGAGAAGGTGCCCTTCGAGGTGAAGATCGCAAAGAAGTCGCTGACCGTCAAGATCGGCCGTGAAGACGTCCTCAAGGTCGACCTGGACGCGGAGTTGTCGGGCGGTCCCTGGGGACTCGGCGCTCAGGCCGGATCCGCGGGAATCTGGTACGAGGTCCAGCAGTCCTCGCCGTAGGGGCGTCGCACGCGTCCGGCCGCCGCGCCCGCCTCAATCCCCGAAGCACCTCATGAAGATCCTGCAGATTGCCAGGGTGACCCAGAGGCGCGTCTCCTGAGCCACGGCGTTCTCTCCCGCCTTGTGGATCGTGGAGTACGAGTGCCGCCAGAGGCCCGAGTCGAGCTGGCGCTCGATCAGCCAGCGGAGCGCCGTCCGGACGTCCGCGTCTTCCCGCGGGATGCCGATGAGGGAGACCGAATCCAGGGCCGAGACCAGGTCGGTCCAGAAGAAGGGGTACTTGAAGCGCACCCAGTTGTCTGGGTCCCGGTAGGAGGTCGAGGAGTCTCTCTTGAAGAAGCGGGACTTCAACAGGAGGGCGGCGGCGAGCGCTTCCTTGCGGTGCCTCCACCTCGGGTGCAGAGCGAAGGCGCGAATGACCATTCCCGTGCCGCTGTGGGTGAAGGGCCTGGCCCGGTCGAAGTCCGTCTTCGTCCCGACGCGGTGGCTCGTGAGCCTCCGGCGCTCCTCGGCCGAGTAGCGCCCGAAGACTCCGGGACTGCCGATCACCCAGCCGCCGTCGTCCTGGCGCATGGACAGGAGCCAGTGAAGGCCCTTGGCGACGCGCGCGTCGTCTGCATAGCCTGCGGCAATGAGGTGAGAGAGGATGAGTCCGGTGTAGTAGGGCGCGTACTGGTCGCCGAGGATGCCGCGAATGTCGCCCTCGGCCGTCTGACAGGAAAAGACGTACTCCGCGGCCGCGCGGATGGCCTCGTGGCGCCGGTCGAACCCGAACCTCGTGGTCAGCTGCGCGAGCTGCTTGAAGGTCTCGAAGAGGTCGTAGTTGGTGGCGGGAGCCTTCAGCCTGCTGGGGGAGCGGGAGATCCAGCAGCCGGAGGGACCCTGCTTCCTGAGGATCTTCGCGGCCGCGGGCAGGTCCCAGAGGCAGCTCGCCTCGGGGACTCTCTCGAGGAGCAGGTCCCTCCTGGCGTGGTAGACGACGGCGGCGTCGCCGCTGGCGAGCAGCGGAGCGACGGGATCGTGGCGAAGCCGAGCGAACCAGCGGGGCATGGACCCTTCGGAAGCGTGCGTGCCGGGAAGCGCGTGAGGCCCGATCCTACGCCCCGCCGGTTCGCATGTGGAGGGATCCCCTACGGAGCGCTGATGGTCACCTCGAGAACGGGCGTGGCGTCGCCGTTGCTGAAGAACGCCTGCAGGTAGAACGTGCCGCCGATCAGGGCCGGGCGATCCGGGATCTCGACCAGCAGGAAGTTGCGCAGACCGCCGTAGACGGTTGCGCTGACCGTGCCGGAGTTGATATGGAGCGTGCCGGTGCGGGAGTTGGTGGACAGGTCGATGCCCCAGGCTCCGGGTATGGGGTCGTCCATATTCACCTTGGTCGGGTCGGCGGGATCGAGGCTCATGGCCGCGTAGATGGTCGCGGTGACGGTCTCGCCGTCGTCGAGCACGTCGTCGATGAGGTAGAAGGACGTATCCGCGATCATCGGGTTTGCCGGTCCCGCGAGCGCGATCCCCTTGACGGGGACGACTTTGCGCCCGCCCGATAAGGAAGCGACGTAGCCCGTCTTGCCGGGCTTCGGGACCGTCGCCTCGCCGTTGCTGCTTGTCGTCCACTCGAACCATGACCACGTCTGCCCGGCCGGGGCTCCGCGGACTGTGATCGAGAACGTGCCGCCGGCCTGCGGAAGCTTGACGTTGGTCGGCGCGGTCCAGTGGGCAGCAGCGGGCTTGCCGTAAGTGCCGCCGTCCTTCGTCCCCTCGTTCCAGCCGTCGGGCTGGCCGAAGTCCGTGCTGCTCGGCAGCTTGACATCCGTGGCAGAGGTGACCACATGGAAATCCCTGATCTCCTCCCCTGCCCCCGGAACGACGGTGAACGTCACCGTGGTCGTGGGGTTGCCGTTTCCATCTTTGCCCTCGACCGGGTCGCTGGGCGTCACCTGGCTCCCTGCCGCGCTGCCAGCTCCGAGGCCGGTGGCGAGCAAGATGGCGAAAAGCACTGAACGAGTCGTCATTCCCGAAGTCTCCTTCCGCGTGGGATACGCCCCCTCCCACGCCCGGGGTGAACCCGCACCCGAACGGAACCCTCGTCCGTTCCCCAGCAGCCTGTTGAAGAAGTCATCCTGCCTGCGGCGGCGCCTCTCGGCCGATCTCTGCGTCGCGAGATCCTCGGCGAATCCCCCGATTCGCCTCCGGTCTCGCTCCTTGATCTCGACCGAGATGCGCTCGCCTCGGCGACGGAGCACTTCTTCGGGCTGCTTGCGCCTCCGCTAATTCTGCGCGCGAGAGTAGACGCCGGAGGACGGTGCTGTCAAGGGAATCCTCTGGTGGCCCCAACGCTCTGGCACACCCGCGCCGCGCGCGCTATCAGGAGCGCGATGACGGACATAGCGGCCAGGCTCCTGCTCCTCGTGGCGCCCCTTGCGCTCCTCTCGGCCTGCGGCGGCGGGCCGGGCGATGACGGCGCGCGCAGCAGGACGGCCGCGGCCCTGCAGGAGGACGCGGTGGAGAAGCCCATGGAAAGCGCGCGCGGCGGGGACATCGAGACGGCAACCTTCGGCGCCGGCTGCTTCTGGTGCGTGGAGGTGACCTCGGGATACATGGGAGGCCCGACGCCGCGGCCGACCTACCGGCAGGTCTGCACGGGAAGCACGGGTCACGCCGAGGTGGTGCAGGTGAGGTTCGACCGCAGGCGCGTCGCGTACGCGAAGCTGCTCGAGTGGTTCTTCGCCCTGCACGATCCCACCACGCTGAACCAGCAAGGGAACGACCTGGGCACACAGTACCGCTCGGTGATCTTCTGCCACTCCGAGGAGCAGCGCGCCGCGGCCGAGGCGGCCAAGGCTGCGCAGGACCAGTCAGGCGAGTTCTCCTCCCCGATCGTCACCGAGATCGCGCAGGCGAGCGACTTCTGGCCAGCGGAAGTGCATCACCAGGAGTACTACCGCTCGAACCGCGCGCAGCCCTACTGCCGCATGGTCATCGCGCCGAAGCTCGAGAAGCTCGGCCTCGGCAAGTAGCGCCCAGCGCGAGCCCTCTCCGGCGGCCCGGGCTGGTAGGCTGCACGCCGAGGTCCGCCAATGAACACGACGAACGCCCTGACCACGCTCGAGGCTCTCGGCCGCTTCCGCTGTTCCGCCATACTGCGCACTCCGCACGGCGCCGCGGCCGCGCCTGCCATGGAGGCGGCCGTGGAGGGCGGATTCCGCGCCATCGAGTTCACCCTCAACACCCCGGGCGCGCTGGAGAGGATCGCCGAGTTCTCGCGTCGCGACGGGCTCCTGGTCGGGGCGGGCACGGTGCTCTGCGTGGCCGACGCCCGCGCCGCCCTCGACGCGGGCGCGCGCTTCCTGGTCGCGCCGGTCTTCGACCCGGACGTGTTCGCCTTCTGCGTCGAAGAGGGCGTGCTCGCCATTCCCGGCACGTACACGCCCACGGAGATGCTCTGCGCGCACCGCGCCGGCGCGCTCGCCGTGAAGCTCTTCCCCGGTCCGGGCGACGGCCCGGCCCACGTGCGCGCCTGCCTCGGTCCCATGCCCTTCCTGCGCATCATGCCCACGTCCGGCGTCACCGAGGAGAACGCCGCGGCCTTCCTGGCCGCGGGCGCCTTTGCGGTCGGCTTCGTCAACAGCCTGTTCGACCCCGGCGACATGGCCGCGGAGAGGTTCAGCGCCATCCGCGAGCGGGCGCGGCGCATGGTCGCCGCATGCGCGAGCGCGGGGCGCTGAGCGGTGGGCCCTGCCGTCGCGCTGCTCTTCCTTGCCGCCCTGGCCGCTCCGCCGCCGGCCGCTGGTCTTGTTGGCCCGCCGAACGCCTCCTTCGAGGAGGGGACGGACTCGCCTGCCGGCTGGACGCTGAGCGGCGGGACGGGCGGCTGGGAGATCCAGGGCGCGACCGGCCGGCGCTCGGTGGGCGTGAGCGGGGACGGGTCGGACGCGAACGAGTGGATCTCTGACGGCCTGCGGCTCGATCCCGGTGCGCTCTATTGCGTGGCCTTCTCGCTGCGCGGCGAAGGCAGCGGCGGCTGCGCCATTGCCGGCCCCACCTCGAACAACCGCGACTTCCTGCCCGCGCGCGAGTGGCGGCGCCACTCCTTCGTCTTCCGGGCGCCGGACGACACGAGCAGCGTGCGGCTGCGCTTCGGGCAGTGGCGCTGGAACGGCACCGTCTGGTTCGACGACATCGAGGTCCTGCCGGTCGTGCCCGTCGATTCCCCCGGCGATGGCCTGGTCCTCGGCAGCGGCGAGCACCTGCGAGGCGGCCGCTACCATTTTGAGTCTCTGTTCGACGGCTTCGGCTCGAACCACTCCCGGCCGCTCGCGAGCTGCCGCGCCGGCTTCAACACGGACCGCCTCGTGTTCTCGGCAGGCGGCGCCGTGACCTATCGATTCGGCCTGCCCGGAGCGCGGTTCACGAGCGGCGCGGCGCGTGTGCACGTCGGCCACCACGTCTCGGGGAGCTGCCTGGTCGAGGCCAGCCTGGACGGCGCGGAGTGGACCCTGGCCGGCAGCGTTGCCGGCCTCGGCCGGCGGGAGTTTCCCTTGCCGGCGCACCTCTTCCCCGCGGCCGAGGTCTTCCTGCGCCTGCGCGCCGAGGAGGGCGCCTCGTTCCAGATCAGCGGTCTCGCGTTCACCGCCGGCGTGGACGGACCGGCTGCCGATCAGGAATTGGAAGGAGAGACGCGCTACGCCGCGCTCCCCGAGACCACGCCCTCCCTCGCCGCGGACATCGTCTCGCTCGGCGCTCTCCTGCCGGGAGCGGGGAACGAGGTCGTCCTCGACCTGACCGCAACAGAGGCCCTGCCCGGCGCGCGCGTCGCGCTCGCGCTCCTGAAGGACGGCGCCGCGACCGCGGCCGCGCACGCGGAAGTCAGCCTCAGCGCGCGCGCCGTGCGCGTCCGCGTGCCGTACGAGGTGCGTGACACGGGCGCGCAGGTCCTCGAGATCGTGGTCGCGCGCGGCGCGGCAGAGGCCGCCGCGCCGCTCTTTCGCGCGCGCGTCGACTTCGACGTGCCGCCGCTCTACGCCTCCGACTACGGCGCCCTCCTTCTCCAGGACGAGAGCTTCGACCTGTGGTGGTGCGAGGGCACGTACAAGGTGAGCCGCACGCGTGCCCTGCCGCAGCGGGCTGACTCTGTCCTGCGCCTCGCCGCCGCGCGGAACGAGTACGAGCCGGTGCAGCTCGTGCTGCGGCCGCGGCGGCCGCTCCAGGGCCTGCGCGTCGCGCTCTCGCCGCTTCTCGGACCCGGCGGCGCGCGGATCGAGAAGGACGACCTCTCGGTGCGCGAGGTGCGCTACGTGCGCGTCACGCGTCCGACGGACGCCGCGGGCGGCGCGGGCCTCTGGCCCGATCCGCTCGTGCCGCATGACGCGCCGCTCGACCTCGAGGCCGGCCTGCAGCAGCCCTTCTGGATCTTGGTGCGCGTGCCGCCAGACGCTCCCGCCGGCGACTATCACGGCCGCGTCTCCCTCGCCGCCGAGGGCTCTTCCGCCGAAGTGCCGCTCGTGCTGCACGTCTTCGACTTCACTCTGCCCGTCGAGACGCACGTCAAGACGGCCTTCGGTCTGAGCGTCGACCTCATCCGCCGCTACCACCGCCTGGAGACGGACGCCGAGCTGCGCACCGTGCTCGACCTCTACTTTCGCGACCTCGCCCTGCACCGCGTCTCGCCGTATGACCCGATGGCGCTCGACCCGATGATCGTCGACTTCGGCGAGCCGTGGGAGGGCGGCGCGCTCGACCAAGAGAACGCGCATGCCGGCCGCCGCGCGCTCAAGGTCGTGGACGAGTCCGCGACCTCCAATGCGGCCGCGACGCACGCACGGCTGATCCCGATCGACCCGCAGGGGAGTTACCGCGCGTCCTGGGCCGCGCGCGCCGCCGCGCCCGGCCAGCAGGTGATGCTCACCCTCACGAGCCACGACGCGGAAGGGCGCTGGATCCCGGGCGGCAACATCGACCTCTTGCGCACGGGGAGCGGCGCGTGGGAGACCTACGAGGACGACCTCGCGGGTCGTTTTCCGCGCCACGCCGCATTCACGCGTCCGGTGCTCCGGCCGGCGCGCTGGCGTGACGACGGCGCCACCACGGGCACGGCCTGGTTCGACGACATCGCGCTGCAGGAGGGGGACTCGGGCCCGAACCTGGTCGAGGGCGGCGACTTCGAGCCCGGCTCGGGAACGCGCGGCGTGCGCATCGACTGGCGCGCCTTCGACCGCGCGGGCGAGGCATACCTCGACGGCCTGCGCTTCAACGCCTTCCGCCTCCCGCTCCAGGGCATGGGCGGCGGCACGTTCCACGAGCGCGAGAACGGCCGCATCGGCCTGCACGAGCGCGGCACGCCGGAGTACGAGCGCCTCTTCGGCGAGTACGCGCGCCAGGTCGAGGAGCACCTCGCCGCCAAGGGCTGGCTGGACGAGGCCTACCTCTATTGGTTCGACGAGCCGGACCCGAAGGACTACGACTTCGTGCGCGGGGGAATGGCGGAGGTGCGGCGCTTCGCGCCCGGCCTCAGGCGCATGCTCACCGAGCAACCCGAGGAGGCCCTGCACGGCGCGGTGGACATCTGGTGTCCGCTGCTCTCGTGCTTCGACCCTGCCGCCTGCGCGGCGCGCCAGCGCGCGGGCGAGTCGATCTGGTGGTACGTGTGCACCGCGCCCCAGGGGGACTACTGCACGCTCTTCGTGGACCACCCGGCCATCGACCTGCGCATGTGGCTCTGGCAGACCTGGAAGTTCGGCGTCGAGGGGATCCTCGTCTGGTCCGCGAACTACTGGACAAGCTCCTGCGCCTTCCCGCCACCGGCGCTGCAGGACCCGTACCAGGATCCGATGGCCTACGTCGAAGGCTACGGCCTGCCCGCGGGCCACGTCGGCTTCTGGGGGAACGGCGACGGCCGCTTCCTCTACCCGCCCGAGGCCTGCTGCGCCGCGGGCTCGGGCAAGGTCCTCGCCGGCCCGGTCGACTCGCTGCGCTTCGAGCTCTTGCGCGAGGGCATCGAGGACTATGAGTACTTCCACCTGCTGGCGCGGCTCGTGCGCGAGGCCGAGCCCCTGCTGCGCGTGCCGCCCGAGATCTGCGTCAGCCTGACCTCCTTCACGCGCGACCCGCGGCCGCTCCTCGAGCATCGCCGCCGCGTGGCCGAGGCGATCGAGCGGCTTTCGCGCTGAGCCGGCAGATGGCGGTTATGGACTACGACTTCACGATCATCGGAGCGGGCGCCGTGGGCCTGGCGATCGCCGCCGAGCTTTCCCAGCGCGGCAGCGTGCTCATCCTCGAGAAGGAGGAGGGGATCGGCCGCGGGATCTCGAGCCGCAGCTCGGAGGTGGCGCACGCCGGCATCTACTACGAGCGGGACAGCCTGAAAGCGCGCCTCTGCGTGGCCGGGCGGCGCAGCATCGAGGAGTGGGGCGAGCAGGGCCGCTTCTCGTACCGCAGGATCGGCAAGTACATCGTCGCGGTCACGGCGGCCGAGCGCGCGGAGCTCGAGGCGTTGCTGCTGCGCGGCCGCGAGAACGGCGCCGGGGACCTGCGCGTGGTCTCGCACGACGAACTCCGCACGGCCGAGCCGCACGTGCGCGCGGAGTGCGGCGTCTTCTCGCCGTCGACCGGCATCTTCGACAGCCACGGCCTGATGCGCTTTCTGCTCGAGACGGCCTTGAAGCAGGGCGCCCAGCTCGCGACGCGCAGTGCCGCGAGCGGCATCCGGCGGCTCGGCGAGGGCTACGAGGTGGCGGTGCGCCAGGGCGCGGCGGAAGAGCGCCTCGCGACCCGCTGCCTGGTGAACGCCGCGGGCCTGTTCGCCGACGAGGTCGCCGCGCTCGCCGGCATCGACGTCGATGCCGCGGGTATGCGCCTGCACTGGAACCGCGGCGAGTACTTCCAGGTCGCGCCTTCGTCCCGGGTCAAGGCGAGCCGTCTGATCTACCCCGTGCCCGGCGCGGGCGGGCATCTCGGCATCCACGTCACGCTCGATCTCGCCGGGCAGCTCAGGCTCGGTCCCTCGGCCGAGTACGTGGGGCCGCGTCCCTTCGCGCTGCGGCGCGAGGACTACACGCAGGACGAGCGCCTGCTCGCGCTCTTCTGGGAAGCGGCGCGCCGCTACCTGCCGGAGCTGGAGGCGCAGGACCTGCGGCCGTGCGGGACCGGCATCCGCCCCAAGCTCAACGGGCCGGGCGAGCCGGCGCGCGACTTCTACATCCGCGAGGAGAGCGCGCGCGGCCTTCCCGGCTTCGTGAACTGCGTGGGCATCGAGTCGCCCGGGCTGACCGCGGCGCCCGCCATCGGCCGCTACGTGGCGCGCCTGCTCTTCAATCGTTGAGCAGCGGAGCGAGGCGTGGATCGGCGGCCGCGTCCTCGGCCGCGTCCGGGTCGAGGAGGAGCGCGGCCTGGACCTCGGCGCGCGCCTCGTCTTGCCGGCCAAGGAGCAGGCACGCGAGGGCGAGGCCGAGGCGGCGCGACGCGCTGTCCCGCGCCAGGCCGCAGGCGTTGAGTTCGCCGAGCGCGGCGCGCGCGCGCTCGAAGGAAGCGGCGTCGCCGCACGCGGCAGAGACGTCGGCCGCCCGCTCCAGCAGATCGGCGTCCCAGGGCGCAAACTCGAGGGCAGACGCCGTCTGCTCGCGCGCGCGCTCCGCAGCGAGACCGTCCTCGGCCAGCTCGGCGGCGACCTGCAGCAGGAGCCAGGCGTCGCACGGCGCGCAGGCGAGCGCTGCGTCGTAGCGCGCCAGCGCCTCGGCGTCGGCGCCCATGACGCGCCGCGCGCGCGCCCGCGCCAGCTCGAGGTCGGCGCGCAGGCGCGGCAGGGTGTCGAAGCCGGTCAGGGGATCGGGCGCGCCGAGCTTCTCGCGCAGGAAGCGCTCTCCTTCCACGCGCTGCAGGTCGATGAGCAGCAGGGCCTGCTCGATGAGGGCGGCGGCGCGCTCGTGGTCCCGCTCGGCCGTGGCGCGGCGCGCGAGCCAGGTGAGCGCCGCCAACTCGAGCTTGCCCGCGCGCGGCGCCAGGCGCCCCGCCAGGGCGCGGAGGGCGGCGCGCGCCGTGCGTGCGCGCCGCGCGCGCCGCCTCCAGCTCCTCGAGCGGCAGGACCAGCCGGGCGAAGAGCGCCTTCGGCAAGAGGAAGAGGTCGCCGCCGCGCGCGCGCCGGTCCATTTCCACCTCGACCGTTGCCGCCACGTGCGCCGCGTCGCCGCAGGCCAGCGCCAGGTCGAGGAGCGCCTGCATGATCGTCATTTCGAAGGGAAAGGCCGCGTCCACGTCGTACTGCAGCGCCTCCAGCTCGGCGACGCGGTGGAAGAGGAGCGCCGCCAGGCCGCTCGCCACCTCGCTCCGTCCGGTGCGCGCCGCGGAGCGCGCCAGCGACTCGATGAGCAGGCGGTCGTCCGGGGCACGCATGCCCGAGGCGAGCGTGCGCGCGAGCTGCTCCTGGAAGAGGCCGCAGACCGCTTCCTCGGCCGCGGCGCCGCCGATGCTGGCGAGCGCCTCGGCCGCGCAGGCGGTGAACTCCGCCGTGCGCGGCGTCCGCAGCAGGTCGACGAGCGCGCCGGCGATGGGGGCGCGCTCTTGGCCGGCGTTCTCGACGATCGCCTGGGCGATGAGGTCGTCCTGCTCGCGCGCCAAGAGGTCCTGGAAGAGGAGGGCGAGGCGCTCGGCGTCGTCGCAGCGCACCAGGCCGAGGAACTCGGCGCGCGCCGCGCCGTCCAGGCGGTCGTACAGGCGCGCGAAGGTGTCGAGCGCCTGCTCGTCGCCGCGCGCCAAGAGCGCCCGCAGGGCCTCGTCGCGCACCGGGGCGGCGTCGCTTTCCAGGGCGAGGCGCAGCGCGCCCGCGATGCCCGGGCCGCCGCCCGCGCGCAGCGCCACGAGCAGGCGCACGGCCAGGTCGGCGTCTCCTTGCAGGAGGGCGCGCTGCAGGGCGCGCGCCACGGCGGAGTCCGCTTCCTCGCCCTCGAGGCGCGTGAGCAGGCGCAGCGTGGGGAAGTCGAGGTTCTCGCCGCTTCGCGCCAGCACGGCCTGTGCCGCCCTGCGCTTGAGCGCGCTCTGCGACAGGTTCTCGAGGGCGTCGCGCGCGTCGGAGCGGAACGGCTCCGGCGCGCCGAGCGCGTCGATCATGCGTTCAGCGAAGGCGCGCGCGCCGTCGCCGCGCGCGTAGGTCGCCAGCAGGCGGCACATACGCTGGCGCACCCAGTCGACCTTTTCCTCGAGGACGCGCTCGAGGAGCCACGCGATCTCCTCTGGCGCCGAGGCGCCGTACTGCAGGAGCACGCGGAAGGCGCGCAGGCGCAGGTTGCCTTCCCCGTCCTCGAGGAGCTGCAGCAGGCCGGAGCGCGCCGCCGGATGGCGCGGCAGATCCTCGAAGGCGCCGCACAACTCCTCGCGCAGGGCGCGCGGCAGCTCCGGGGAGTAGATCCAGAGCAGGTCGTTCGCGGTCTCGGCCGTGCGGAAGCGGCGCAGGGCGTGCACGGCCGCGGCGCGCGCCTCGTCCGTGGCGGGAGTCTCGCCGCGGGCGACCGCCAGGAGCGGGCCGCGCGCGGCCGGACCGAGCAGGCCCACGGCCAGGTCTGCCCACGCTCCCGCTTCCTGCGGCGCCGCGCCCGGCAGCCCCTCGAGCAGGGCGGCGCCGGCGGCGGCAGGGTCGCGCGACAGGGCGAAGGCGGCCGGCCGGCCGACGCGCGGATCGCCCGAGGCGGAGCAGCGCAGCAGCAGGGCGAGGCGCGGGCCGGCGAGCGGGCGCGCGCCGCGCGCGGCCAGCGCCGCGGCGGCGAGCACGCGCAGGCGGTCGTCGCAGGGCGCGTCGAGCACCTCTTCGAAGAAGGCGGCGTCCTGAGCGCTTCCGCGCCGCGCCAGGCAGACGAGGATCCGCTCGCCGCGCTCCACGTCGGCCGCGTCGAACGAGGCGCGCAGGGCGTCGCAGGCCGCGTCCGTTTGCGCGACGAGCAGGCCGCGAAGCGCTGCCTCGGACACGTCGCGGTCGGGATCGGCGGCGAGCGCGCACAGGGGAGGGACGGCCTCCTCGGCGCGCGTGCGCGCCAGGGCGAGGGCGGCGGCTCGGCGCTCCGCCCAGTGCTCGGCGCGGGCGGCGGCGAGCACCGCCGGGTGCAGGGAGGCGGCGCCGCGCGCGGCGAGCGCCTTGAGCGCGGCGATGCGCAGGCTGCGGTCGCCGTCTTCGAGCGCAGCGAGAAGGCCGGGATCGAGGTCGGGCGCGGGGCACTCCGCGAGCGTGAGGAGGGCGGTCTCGCAGAGGTGCGGGTCGGCGGACGCGAGGGCGGCGCAGAGGACCTTGGCGGCGCCTTCTTCGCGGCCGATGAGCACGCGCCGGGCGCGCTCGCGCGCCAGCGGATCGCCGGCCGCGAGGAAGGCGGCGGCGGGATCGGCGGGCGCGAGCTCCTGGCCGGCCGCGGGCCCGCGCGAGGAGGCGGCGCCGCAGGCCGCGGCGCAGAGGATGAGCGCGCGGAGATTCACCGTTTCCTGGAGTAGCGCGCGAAGGCCTCGCCGAGCGCTTCCAGGAGGTCGCTGGCGATGAGCGCGGCCTGGCCGCGGCAACGGGCGGCAACGTCGCCGGCGAGGCCGTGGAGGCGCACCGCGGCGATGGCCGCGTCCAAGGGGCTTTCGATCTGCGCGAGGAACGTGCCGGCCAGGCCGGCGAGCACGTCGCCCGTGCCGCCGCTCGCCATGCCGGGGTTGCCGGTGTCGTTCACGTACGTGGCCGCGCCGTCGGTCACCACCGTCTCGTGGCCCTTCAGGCAGATGACGGCGCGGAAGCGCGAGGCCGCCTGCTCGGCGCGGCGCCGGCGCTCTTCGCGGCCGCGGGGGAGCGGCTGCAGGTCGAGGCGCATGAGCTCGCCCGGGTGCGGGGTGAGCACGGTGGCGGCGGCGCGCGCCAGGAGGACTTGCGGCTCGGCGGCGATGGCGTTCAGCCCGTCGGCGTCGAGCAGGAGCGGCTTCCTGATGGCCGCCACCAGCTTCCGCACGGTGGAGACCGTGCCGCGCTCCACGCCGAGGCCCGGTCCGAGGACCACGCTGTCGGCTGCCTCGGCGCGCTCGAGCACGAGGCGGCGCGCGGCCGGGGCGAGGAAGCCGCGCGGCGACTCGGGGAGCGGCAGGTAGGTGGCGCAGGTCACGGCCGGCGCGATGAGCGGCAGCGCCGACTCGGGCGTCGCCACGGTGACCAGGCCGGCGCCGCCACGCAGCGCGCCCATGGCGGCGAGCGCGGCCGCGCCCGGCATCTGGCGCGAGCCGGCTACGATCAGCACGCGGCCGTAGGTGCCCTTGTGCGAGTCGGCTTGGCGCGGTTTCAGCTTCGGGGGCTTCGCGGAACGGGTCACGGCGGCTCCAGCGAGCTTCTGGTCCTGGCCCCCGGGCGGCGCGGGCCGCGCGGGCGAGGGCCCGGGCCGGAGAAAACGGAGATTCCGATTATCCTGGCCGCGGCCCTGCGCGACAATGGGGAGTGCCGAAGGAACGCGCCGGCCATTCGCCGGCGGCCGATCGGAGCGAGGCCAAGAGCGGTGGCACTGGTCGAGATGGCGCTGTCGCGCATCCTGATCCGCGAGAACAGCGATCAGCAGGTCATCTTCCTCAAGGAGAAGGGCGGCGAGGGGCGGACCTTCCCGATCATCATCGGCGTGTTCGAGGCGGTGGAGATCAACCGCAAGATCACGGAGGTCGAGACGCCCCGGCCGATGACCCACGACCTGGTGCGCAACGTCCTGCACGGCCTGGGCGCCGAGCTGGTGCGCGTGGTCGTGGACGAGCTGAAGGAGTCGACCTTTTACGCCAAGCTGCATCTCCGCCACGAGGGCGAGGAGGTGGTGATTGATTCCCGGCCGAGCGACGCCATCGCGATCGCGGTGGCCGAGAAGGCGCCCATCTTCGTGGACGAGACCGTCCTCGACGAGGTGGGCGGGCAGACCGAGTAGACGCAGCGCGGAGGGGTGGCAGAGCGGTCGAATGCGGCGGTCTTGAAAACCGCTTAGTCGAAAGGCTACAGGAGTTCGAATCTCCTCCCCTCCGCCAGTTTCTCGTCGCCACGGCGCGCACGGGGGCGCAGGGAATGGAAGATGGGCGCGGGGTGGCGTGCCAGGGCGCGCGCACTTC